>NZ_FUZV01000001.1:1200000-1500000 GCF_900167565.1 Pseudoxanthomonas indica | reverse complement strand
GTCGAGCTGCAGGCAGGCTGCCAGCGCCACCGGGCCGAGCGGGCAATGCGGCGCCAGCGCCACGTCGCTGGCTTCGGCCATCGCGGCAATCTTGAAGCACTCGGTGATGCCGCCGGCATGCGAGAGATCCGGCTGCAGGATCGACAGCCCACCCGCAGCCAGCACCGGCTTGAACTCGAAGCGCGTGTACATCCGTTCGCCTGCGGCCAGCGGGATGGCGGTGGAATCCGACAGCGGCCGGTAGTACTCCCATTGTTCCGGCAGCACCGGCTCTTCGACGAACAAGGGGCGCAATGGCTCCAGTTCGCGCAGCAGCACGCGCGCCATCGGCGCACTGACGCGGCCATGGAAATCGATGCCGAAGTCGACCTCGTGGCCGAGCGCGGCGCGGATTTCGGCGACCTTGGCCACGGCGGCGTCGACCTTGGCCGGGCGATCGATGATCGCCAGTTCCTCGGTGCCGTTGAACTTGAAGGTGTCAAAGCCCTTGGCTTTCAGGTCGCGCATCTGCGCGATGATCTCGGACGGACGATCACCACCCACCCAGCGGTAGGTCTTCATCTTGTCGCGCACGCGACCACCGAGCAGTTCATACACCGGCACGCCCAGCGCCTTGCCCTTGATGTCCCACAGCGCCTGGTCGATGCCGGCGATGGCGCTCATCAGGATGGCGCCGCCGCGGTAGAAGCTGCCGCGGTACATGGTCTGCCACAGGTCGTTGATGTGCGCCGGGTCCTTGCCGATCAGCTGATCGGCCAGCTCGTGCACGGCCGCTTCCACGGTGCTGGCGCGGCCTTCGAGCACGGGCTCGCCCCAGCCGGTGATGCCTTCGTCGGTTTCTATTTTCAGGAACAGCCAGCGGGGCGCGGCGTGATAGGTGGTGAGCCGGGTGATCTTCATGCAGCGTGTTCCTGCAGGGCCTGGCGGAAGGCGATCGCGTTGGCACGCGTGGCTTCCACACTCTGGCCCGGGCGGTAGAGTTCGCCGCCAATCCCCGCGCCGTGTGCTCCGGCGTCGAGATACTGCGGCAGGTTGTCGGGAGTGATGCCACCGACCACGAACAATGGCGTGGCCTTGGGCAGGACCGAGCGCAAGGCGCGCACGTGGCCGGCGCCGTAGGTGGTGGCGGGGAACAGCTTGAGCATGTGCGCGCCGGCGTCCAGCGCAGTGAAGGCTTCGCTGGCGGTGGCGAAGCCCGCCACCACCTGCAGGCCCAGATCCACGGCGCGCTGGATGACCGCCGGATGGGTGTTGGGGGTGACGATGAAGCGTGCGCCGACGCGGCGCAGGCCGACCACGTCATCGGGCGTCAGCACGGTGCCGCCGCCGATCAGTGCGCGACTGCCGAAGGCGCGCACGCAATCGCCGATGCTGCGCTCCCACTGCGGCGAGTTGAGCGGAATCTCGATGCCGTCATAGCCTTCTTCCACCAGCGCGGCCACGTGCGCGACGGCGTCATTGGGGGTGATGCCGCGCAGGATCGCAATCAGCGGCAGGCGGAAGGGCAGGGGCGGCGAGAGGGGTTGGTTCATGACACGGACTCAGTCGTGATAGACCTGCGAACGGCCGCCATCGATCAGGATGTCGGTGGCGTTGATGAAACGCGCTTCGTCGCTGGCCAGGAACAACGCGGTGTGCGCCACTTCTTCCGGCGTGCCGATGCGCTTGGTGGGCAACAGGTCGGTCTGTGCCTGGCGCGCGGCGGTGGGATCGGGTTGGCTGGCGAACCACGCCTCGATGCGCGGCACCAGGATCAGCCCCGGCGAAATCGAATTGACCCGGATCCCCTGCGCGGCGTACTGGATGCCGAGCGAACGGGTCATGCCGATCAGGGCGTGCTTGGCGACGGGATACGGGAACGCACCGCGGATGATCTTGTGGCCATGCACCGAGGCAATGTTGACCACCGAACCGGCGGACTGCGCCAGCATCGCCGGCAACACCGCGCGGGTGACGTTCCAGGCGCCCTTGAGGTTGAGGTCGAAACAGCGCGCCCAGTCGGCATCGTCCAGGGTCAGCGGGTCAGCGAACACATCGCCGCCGGCGTTGTTGACCAGCGCGTCGATGCGGCCGTGCTGCTGCAGCGTCCAGGCGATCACCTCGGCTACCGACGCGGCATCGGTGATGTCGGCGACGCGATGCTGCACGCCGTCATCGCTGGCTGGAGCGGGATTGCGATCCAGCCCGACCACGTGGGCGCCATGGGCGGCGAACAGCCGCGCGGTGGCCGCGCCGATGCCACTGGCGGCGCCGGTGACGATGGCGGTCTTGCCTTGCAGGCGCTGGCTCACGTGCGCACTCCGTTTGTCTTGTGGTGCGCCATGGGCCCTCCTCCCGGGATGCGCGGTCCGATCACGGTGAAAAACGATTCCATCCCGTCGGAGCGTGGCATAGCCTCGCGGCTGCATCTATGTACGACAAATGAAATATTTGTCAGACTCTATTCCGTCAGCGAATAGCTCGCCACGCCTGCCGGGGAACGTCGATGGTCCAGCCCAGCTCCAGTTGGTTCAATGCTTCGCGCCTGAAGACCCGCCACCTGTTGCTGCTGCTGCATCTGTACGAGCAGCGCTCGGTGCTGCGCGCGGCCGAGGCGGCCAACATGACCCAGCCGGCGGCGTCCAAGCTGCTGGCGGAAATGGAAAGCCTGCTCGGTGTGCCCCTGTTCGAGCGGCACGCGCGCGGGGTCGAGCCCACCTGGTATGGGCAGGTGCTGATTCGTCGCGCCCGCTTCGCGCTGTCGGAGATTGGCCGCGCGCATGACGAGATTGCCGCGATGCGCAATGGCCGCATGGGCCAGGCCGCCATCGGCACCGTGGTCAACCCGGGCACCAACCTGATTCCGCAGGCCATTGCCGCGGTCAAGCGCGACTTCCCCGACATCCTGATCAAGGTCGAGATGGACTACAGCCGGCCGCTGGTGGCCAAGCTGCTGGATGGCCAGCTCGACATCGTGATTGGCCGCATCATGGGCCCGGAAGGGGCGGGCGATCTGGACTTCGAACCATTGGCCGACGAGCCGCATGCGGTGATCGTGCGCGCCGGCCACCCACTGGCGCAGCGCGACAAGGTCAGCCATGCCGACCTCGCCGACTACGGCTGGATCATGCCGCCCGCGGCCAGCGTGCTGCGCTCGCGGCTGGACGCGGTGTTCCTGGAAAACGGCCTGTCGCCGCCGCAGAACATCGTCGAGACCTCCTCGCTGCCGGTGATCATCCATCTGCTGCGGCACAGCGATCTGCTGACCGCGCTGCCCACCGAATCGGTGGGCCCGTACCTGCAGACGGGGCAGATGTGCGTGCTGCCCATCGAACTGGGCGTGCGCATGGAATTCTTCGGCATCATCCGCCGCCGCGACCAGCTGCTGTCGCCGGCCGCCGAGCGCGTGCTGGAAGCCCTGCGCCTGACCGCCCGCCGGCTCTACGGCTAGTTAGTGTCCGGCTATTCCGCAAGCGAATAGCTCCGGTCGAATATTTCATTGGTGCGGAATGGTGGGCGGGTCCATGCTGCCGCCCGACCTGCCGGCGTGGCCGCCCAACAGCCCCGCCCGAAAAAAGTTAGCGCTACCGGCGGACGAAGGTCGACCGCCACACGGACCCGCAAGGCGCGAATGACGCATCCGGGGCCGCACAACTCAATGAAACCGCAGTCATGTGTCCTGGGAGGGAACAATCATGTCGATGCGTCAACGCCGCACGCCGGCTCAATCGGCGTCGCGCCACCGTGTTACCTGTTCGTTGCAGCGCTCGGCCATTTCGCTGGGCGTATCGTTGAGCCTGGCCGCGCTGTTGAGCGCGCCGGTGTTCGCCCAGACCGCCACCGCTGACCCGAGCAAGGACATTCCCGCCAGCGGCGCGACCGAGCTGGACACGGTCACCGTGACCGGTGTGCGTGGCAGCGTCACCAAGGCGCAGCTGATCAAGCAGAACGCCGAACAGATTGTTGACTCCATCGTGGCCGAGGACATCGGCAAGCTGCCCGACGACAGCGTCGCCGAAGCCCTGCAGCGCATCACCGGCGTGCAGATCTCGCGCGACACCAAGGACGCCGGCAACGGCATCGCCATCCGCGGCCTGACCCAGGTGCGCACCGAGCTCAATGGCCGCGACATCTTCACCGCCAACAACGGCCGTGGCCTGAGCTGGGACGACGTGCCGGCAGAGCTGCTGGCCGGCGTGGACGTGTACAAGAACCCCGCCGCCGACATCATCGAAGGTGGCCTGGGCGGTACGGTCAACCTGCGTACGCGCATGCCGTTCGACTTCGAGGGCATGAAGGTCGCCGGCAGCGCCTCGTACTACAACTATGATCTGGCGGACGAGGGCGACCAGGCTTTCTCCGGTCTCTTCAGCAACCGCTGGAAAGTCGGCGACGGCGAGCTCGGCATCCTGGTCAACCTGTCCTACCAGGACGGCACCTTCCGCCAGGATTCGATTTCGGTGGAGCCGTTCCGCAACCAGGAAACCGCCGAGGGCAGCGGTGATTTCCGCTGGATTCCCACCGGCGGCGGCAACGCCACGGTGTTTGGCGACCGCACGCGCAAGAGCGGCGCGCTGGCCTTGCAGTGGCGTCCCAACGATGACGTTGAAGCCTACCTGCAGGTGCAGCGTTCGGATTACGACTTCCAGTACCGCGATTACTCGTTTTTCGCCGCCAATGGCGCCGCCAACGAGATCGACATCGATTGGGACACCGCCCAGTTCAATTCCAACGGCGAGTTCGTCAAGGGCACCTTCCACAACGTCTACACCGAGTCCATTTCAAGCATGGCCACCCGCCACTCGGTCACCACCGACTACTCGGCGGGCGTGAAGTGGAATTTCAACGAAAACCTCAAGCTCAGCACCGACCTGCAGTACATCGATGCCACCACCGATGGCCTGCGCTACATCGTCGCGATGAAGCTGCTGGACCGTCCGGACGGCGGCGGCGCGCCCACTTTCAACCTGGATCTGAGCAGCCGGCTGCCGCAGATGTCGATTGTCGGCCCGAACGGCGAGGCCGACTTCCTGCGCAATCCGGCCAACTTCGGCTGGTTCTGGAACCTGGACAACATCGACACCAATGAAGGTGACGAGTGGGCATGGCGCGGTGACCTGGAGTACGCGTTCGACAACGACGAGTTCGCGCGCAGCTTCAAGGCGGGCGTGCGCTATACGGACCGCAGCCAGATCAACCGCGGCAATGTCTGGCGCTGGTTGCCGATCGGTAATTGGGGCGGCGCCAACTGGGGCGGTCACCCGATCCTGACCACCTACCCCGACGCCACTTACCAGCTCAATCCGTTCAACGATTTCTATCGCGGCAACGCCAACGGCTTCGGTCCGACCATTGCCCCGGCCGATCAGATGGTGGCCGACTACTACGGCACCAGCGCCATGTTCGGCATGGACCCGCTGGTCTATGGTCCGACCAACATCAACAACCAGAACGAGAAGACCTACACCGGCTACGGCATGCTGCGCTTCGGCCTGGATGACGCCGCGCTGCCGTTCGACGGCAATCTGGGCGTGCGCGTGGTCCGCACCGAAGTCCAGTCCATCGGCGTGATGACCGATCCCAGCGGCAGCGGCGCCCTGTTGCCGCTGGACATCAAGCGCAACTACACCGATGTGCTGCCCAGCTTGAACGTGCGCTTCCTGCTGCAGGAGAACCTGTTCTGGCGCGTGGCGGTGTCGCGGGCAATGTCGCGTCCCGGCCTGGATCAGCTGATCCCGAACCTCAACCTCAACGTCACCCGCAATCCGGATGGTTCGTTGCAGAACCCGACCGGCACCGCCGGCAATCCGTACCTCAATCCGATGCGCGCCGACCAGCTGGATACGGCGGTGGAGTGGTATTTCGGCAAGGGTTCGATGTTGTACGGCACCGCGTTCTACAAGAAGGTGCACGACTTCTTCGACACCGGCGTATTCAACGAGACCTACAACGGCGATGTCTATCAGGTCACCCGCCCGGTCAACGGCGAGGAAGGCACGGTCAAGGGTATCGAGCTGGGTTACACGCAGTTCTTCGATTTCCTGCCTGCGCCGCTGGACGGTTTCGGCGTCCAGGCCAACTACACCTACGTTGACAGCGAGGCGCCCAGTCCCTCGGCGCGCGACACCGACGGCACGCCGTTGATCACGCCGTTGCCGGGCCTGTCCAAGAACAGCGCCAACGCGATCCTGATGTATGAAAAGGGCCGCTTCTCCGCGCGCGTGGCCTACAACTGGCGCAGCGACTGGCTCATCACCACCCAGGGCAACGGCACCGGCGCGCTGCCGGTGTACAACAAGCCGCTGGGCTGGCTGGACGCCTCGTTCCGCTTCAACCTCAGCGACAACTGGTCGATTTCGCTGGACGGTCAGAACCTGCTGGATTCCGAGCACGAAACCTACATGCTCAACGAATCCCGTCCGCGCGACTTCCGCATCAACGATCGCCGTTACGGCGTCACCCTGCGCTTCAGCCTGTAAGGCGCAAGGCCAACGCTTGTTCCGCCCCCCTGTCCACGTCTCCTCTCCTTCGCGTGGACAGGGCGGGCGGATGCTCCAGCAATCCCTCGTGGGTGATCCGTCGGCCTGGGCCGGTGTACTTTGCGAAGGTGGCCGGGGCCATGCTCATGGAGATCCGCGATGAGGTTGGGTGTGCGAGTTTCGGGCCTGAAGGCCCTCCTGCGCGGCGCCGCAGGCGCTGCAGCGTTACTGGCAGCTGCAGCGAGTGCGCAGGCCGTCGAGCTGCCGCGGATCTTTTCCGACGGCATGGTGCTGCAGCGCGACCAGCCGATACGCGTATGGGGTTCAGCGCAGCCGGGTGAGGCCGTGCAGGTCAGCCTGGATGGCCGGCAGGCCAGCACCACTACCGCTGCAGACGGTCGCTGGTCGCTGCAGTTGCCGGCGCATGCCGCTGGCGGACCCTACGTGCTTGAAGTGCGCGCGACCGATGGGACGCAACGCTTCCAGAACGTGTTGATTGGCGATGTGTGGCTGGCCAGCGGCCAGTCGAACATGGAGTGGCCGCTGTCGCAGACAGCGCACGCGCAGGCCGAGATTGCCGCCGCCACCGACCCCGCCATCCGCCATTTCAAGGTGCCCAAATCGTGGGCGAGCCAGCCGCAGGCACAGCTCACGGGTGGCCACTGGGTGCCCGCATCGCCGCAGGTCGCCGGCGAGTTCTCCGCCGTGGCGCACCTGTTCGCGCGCGAACTGCATGCGCGCACCGGCGTGCCGATCGGCATCATCGACAGCACCTGGGGCGGCAGCCGCATTGAGCCCTGGATGGATGCCGCCAGGTTGCAGCTGGATGCGGCCGCGTTGGCGCAGAAGATGGAACAGGTGCGCGCCAACGACGAGCGCGCGCTATCCGGTACCCGCGAACGCCTGGCCCGCTTTGGCGCCTTGCCGGCCAAGGACAGTGACTGGCAACGCGCCGATCTCGACGAGTCGGCATGGCAGACCATCGCCGTGCCCGGCAACTGGGAGCAGGGTGGCTTCGCCGGCATGGACGGCATCGCCTGGTATCGCAGCAGCTTCGAACTCAGCGCTGCGCAGGCAGCCGAGGGCGTCCAGCTCTCGTTCGCGCGCGTGGATGATTCGGATCAGACCTGGGTGAACGGCGTGGCCGTGGGTGCGACCCATCGCGCCTACAACACGCCGCGCATCTACAACGTGCCCGCCAATGCGCTGCATGCCGGGCGCAACGTGATCGCCGTGCGGGTGGAAGACGAAGGCGGCGGTGGCGGCATCCACGGCAACGCCGACGAGCTGTACGTGCACCTGGCCGACGATCAGCGCCTGCCGCTGGCGCGCGAATGGAAGTTCCGCGTGGCCAGCGCCAGCGTGCAGGCCATCGACGACAAGAACCAGATCGCCACGTTGCTGTACAACCAGATGATTCATCCGCTTCAGCCCTACGCGCTGCGCGGGGTGATCTGGTATCAGGGCGAGGCCAATGCCAATACCGCTGCCGATGCGCTGGCGTACCGACGCCAGTTTCCGCAGCTGATCGCGCAGTGGCGTCGGCAGTGGCAGCAACCGGAGCTTCCGTTCCTGTGGGTACAGCTGGCCAGTTTCGTCTCGGGCTTCGACCAGGGCGACAGCAGCCCGTGGTCGCTGCTGCGCGAATCGCAAAGCGCCACGCTGTCGGTGCCGCACACGGGGCAGGCGGTGACGATCGACATCGGCGAGGCCCACGACATCCATCCGCGCAACAAGCAGGACGTGGCCAAGCGCCTGGCGCTGGCGGCGCGCGCCGTGGCGTACGGCGAAACCGTCCAGGCGTCGGGCCCGATCTACGCCGGTGCGGATTTCGCCGATGGCCAGGCGCGCGTGCGCTTTGCCGAAGGCAGCGGCACGCTGGCCAGCCGCCAGGCCGGGCAGGCGTTGCACGGATTCGCCCTGGCGGGCGCTGACCATCGCTTCCATCCCGCGCAGGCGCGCATCGTCGGTGACCAGATCATCGTCAGCAGCGAGCAGGTGCGTGCGCCGGCGGCCGTGCGCTATGGCTGGCATGACAACGTCGAAGCCGCCGATCTGATCAACAGCGACGGCCTGCCGGCCGCGCCCTTCCGCAGTGATGACTGGTAAGCCGATGACCGAGTCCAGGAGCGTGACCTTGCCGATGACCGCCGCCGACGCCGTGCGCGCCATGCCTCGCCTGCGCCAACTCGCCGGCCTGACCCTGATTGCCGCGCTCTGCAGCTGCCAACCCAAGGCCACGGTCGATGCAGGCAAGGCGGACGCCGCCGCAGCCGGGAGCACACCCGCTGCCCCAGCCACGCACGCCGCGCCGATCCCGCAACTGATCAGCAAGGACGGTCGCCACGCCTTGCTGGTGGACGGTGCGCCATTCCTGATCCTCGGCGCCCAGGTCAACAACTCCAGCAATTATCCGGCCGCGCTCAAGGATGTCTGGCCGGCCATCGAATTCCTGCAGCCCAACACGGTGCAGGTGCCGATTGCCTGGGAACAGATTGAACCCACCGAGGGCAAGTTCGACTTCTCCTTCCTCGACACCCTGTTGAAGGAAGCGCGGGAGAAGAAGGTGCGGTTGGTGCTGCTGTGGTTCGCGACCTGGAAGAACAACGGCCCCAACTACGCACCCGGCTGGGTAAAGCTGGACAACCAGCGCTTTCCGCGCGTGGTTACCGCCGATGGACGCGTGCTCAATTCGCTGTCGCCACACGCCCCCGCCACGCTGGACGCCGATCGCAAGGCCTTCGTGCAGTTGATGCGCCACCTCAAGCAGGCCGATCCGCAGCGCACCGTGATACTGGTGCAGCCGGAGAACGAACCGGGCACCTACGGCAGCGTGCGCGATTTCTCGCCGTTGGCGCAGGCGGCGTTCGAACAGGCGGTACCGGAAGCGCTGCTGCAGAAGCTGGGCAAGCAGGCCGGCACTTGGCGCGAAGTCTTCGGCGGCGATGCCGACGAATTCTTCCACGCCTGGCATATCGGCCGCTTCATCGACGAGGTCACCGCCGCCGGCAAGGCCGAGTACCCGTTGCCGATGTACGTCAACGGCGCCTTGCGTGGTCCCTTCAATCCGGGCCAGCCCGGTCAGTACGCCAGCGGTGGCCCCACCGACAACGTGCTCGATGTGTGGAAGGCGGCGGCGCCGCATGTGGATCTGCTGGCGCCGGACATCTACATGCCCGAGTACCGGATGTACACCACGGTGCTGGATCGTTACGCGCGCGCCGACAATCCGCTGTTCGTCGCCGAGACCGGCAACGCCGCGCCTTACGCGCGCTACCTGTTCCCGACGCTGGGCCACGACGGCATCGGCTGGTCCGCGTTCGGCATCGACTACACGCGCTATTCGAATTACCCGCTCGGTGCCAAGCGCATGGATGAGGAATCACTGGCGCCATTCGCGCTGGCTTACCGGCTGGTCAACCAGGGCATGCGCGAGTTCGCCAAGGCCTCGTCCGAAGGCAAGCTGCATGGCACGGCCGAAGAGCCCGGCCAGGCGGTGCAGGAACTGCGCCTCAATGATCGCTGGAGCGCGACGATTACCTACGGCGTGCCGCAGTTCTGGTTCCAGGGCGAACCGCCCGGCAATGAACAACCCATCGGTGCGGCGCTGATTGCCGAGCTGGGGCCGGACGAATTCCTGGTCACCGCGCAGCATGCACGGGTCACCCTGCATCCGAACAGCGAAGCGGTGGGCCGGATGATCTACCACCGCGTCGAAGAAGGCTGCTATGACAACGGCCAATGGCAGTTCCAGCGCAACTGGAATGGCGACCAGACCGACTATGGCCTCAACTTTTCCAGTGCCACGCAGCTGCTGCGCGTGACGCTGGCGACGTACTGATCGATGACGATTTCAGAGAGACCCCCCATGCAGAAAGCCACCAGTCTGATCGCCACCTTGCTTCTTCTCCCGGCTACTGCGGCGTTGGCCGGCGAGCTCAAGGTCGAACCCAGTGACCACGCGGTGATCGTCCGCCCCAGCCAGGACGGAGCCGCCGACGTGCGGGTGGAGGCGGTGGCCCCCGGCATCCTGCGCGTCAGCGCCGATCCCGATGGCGACTTCCGGCGCAGCGCCAGCCTGATGCGTGCGGACGCAGGCCAGGCGCCGACAGTCACCGTGGATCGCCGCGGCGACAGCGTGCACGTACGCAGCGAAGGCATCAGCGCGCAGATCGATGGCAAGACCGGACAGGTGCGCTTCTTCGACGCGGCCGGCAAGCCACTGCTGAGCGAGAGTGCGCGCAGCTTCCAGTCGGTGCAGGTCGAGGGCAAGCCGTACTACAGCCTGCGCCAGCGTTTCGAGTCGCCGGCTGACGAAGCCTTCTACGGCACCGGCCTGCATCAGCAAGGCTGGATGAACCTCAAGGGCAGGGATGTCGAACTGCTCCAGCACAACATCGACAAGGCCATTCCCTACCTGGTGTCGAGCCGGCACTACGGCATCCTGTGGGACAACAATGCGATCACCCGCTATGGCGATCCGCGCGGCCTGCAGCCATTGCCGCAATCACTGGACCTCTTCGACGCCAGCGGCACCCCCGGCGCACTGACCGCGCGTTACAGCATCGACGGCCAGCAGAAGCTGGATCGCCGCGAGAGCGAGATCAACTACCAATACATCGCCCAGTACAAGAACTTCCCGCAGGAGGCGCGCAACACCGCCAAAGGCGGTCGCAGCCTGGTCACCTGGGAAGGCGGTTTCGCCGCACGCAGCTCCGGCCAGCACAGCTTCTCGCTGTACAACAGCGAGTACGCCAAGGTCTGGATTGACGGCAAGCTGGTGAAGGAGCGCTGGCGGCAGAACTGGAATCCCTGGCACCACGAGTTCAGCCTGGATCTGAAGGCTGGCCAGAAGCACACGCTGAAGGTCGAGTGGGACATGATCGACCCGGCCTACATTGCCTTGTTGCATCGCGATCCGTTGCCCGCCGAGGAGGCGCGCGATCTATCCATCTGGTCCGAAGCCGGGCAGATGATCGATTACTACGTGGTGGCCGGCGCCGATGCCGATGCCGTGCTCGCCGGCTATCGCAAGCTGACCGGCAAGGCCGTGCTGCTGCCCAAATGGGCCTATGGCTTCTGGCAGAGCCGCGAGCGTTACAAGAGCCAGGACGAGCTGACCGGCGCACTCGACGAATACCGCCGCCGCCAGCTGCCGATCGACAACATCGTGCTGGACTGGTCGTACTGGCCGGTGGACGCCTGGGGTTCGCATGACTTCGATCCGGCGCACTTCCCGGATCCGGACGGCATGATCAAGCACGTGCATGATCAGCATGCGCAGATCATGATCTCGGTCTGGCCCAAGTTCTATCCCACCACCGCGAACTACAAGGAACTGGACGCGGCCGGCCACATGTACCACCGCAACATCGAGGTGGGTGAGCTGGACTGGATCGGCAACGGCTACCTCAACTCCTTCTATGACCCGTACTCGAAGGAGGCGCAGGACATCTTCTGGCGCCAGGTCAACCGCAAGCTCAACAGCAAGGGCATCGATGCCTGGTGGCTGGATGCGAGCGAGCCGGATCTGCACAGCAATATCGACATCGGCGAGCGCAAGGCGCGGACCACGCCGACCGCGGTCGGTCCGTCGGTGGAGTTCTTCAACTCCTATCCGCTGGTGCATTCGGAAGGTGTGTATCGCGGCTCGCGCGAAGTGGATCCGGACAAGCGCGTGTTCATCCTCTCGCGCGCCGCGTTTGCCGGCCAGCAGCGGGCGGCGGCGGCGTTCTGGAGCGGCGACATCGTGCCGCGCTGGGATGATCTGCGTGAGCAGATTCCCGGCCTGGTCAATGCCTCGATGGCCGGCGTACCCAACGTCAGCTTCGATATCGGCGGCTTCGCGCCCGAGCAGCGCTATATCGAACAGCAGCCGGAACACCTGGCCGAGTGGCGTGAACTGAGCCTGCGCTGGTTCCAGTTCGGCGCGTTCGTGCCGATCTTCCGCCTGCACGGCCAGCCGCCGTACCGCGAGATCTGGAACATCGCGCCGCAAGGCACGCCGCACTATGACAGCTTCGTCCATTACCTGAAGCTGCGTTACAGCCTGCTGCCTTACGTCTACACCCTGGCCGGCGACAGCTATCACCGCGACGGCACGCTGATGCGCACGCTGGCGATGGATTTCCCGAATGACCCCAAGGTGCGCGACATCGCCGACCAGTATCTGTTTGGTCCCTCGCTGTTGATCAACCCGGTCACTGCGTTCAAGGCCACGCAGCGCCAGCTCTACCTGCCGGCCGGTACGAGCTGGATCAACTTCGACACCGGCAAGCGTGAGCAGGGCGGTCGCACAATCACCGTCGATGCGCCGCTGGCGCGCATGCCGGTATTCGTCCGCGCCGGTGCGATCATTCCGCGCACGGTGGTGCAGCAGTACGTGGATGAACAGCGCGATGCGCCGCTGACCATCGAGGTCTATACCGGCGCGGATGGGTCGTTCTCGCTGTACGAGGATGCCGGTCGCGACTACGGTTACGAGCGTGGCGAGTTCAGTCGCATCCCGCTGGCCTGGAACGACAAGGCCGGCGAACTGAGTCTGGGCCAGCGTCAGGGCCAGTGGCCGGGCATGCCGGCCAGCCGCGAAGTACGCGTGCGCTTCGTCAACGGTCCGCGTGGCGACAATGGTGCGCTGGAACCCAAGGCCGACGTGACGGTGCGCTATGACGGCAGCGCGCAGACCGTCAAACAGCCCAGGGCGCGCTGAGTGAAGTTCAGCCGACGCACGCTGTTCCAGGCCACTGCCGCCGCTGCGGCGGTGGCCGGCGTGGGCGCGCGCGATGAAGCCTTGGCCGCGCGCAAGTCGGGCGCGACCGCGTGGCCGGATTTGCAGCTGTGGTATCGCCAGCCCGCCAGCTTGTGGGTGGAGGCGCTGCCGGTCGGCAATGGCCGCCTCGGTGCGATGGTCTATGGCGGCGTCAGCCGCGAGCGCCTGCAGTTGAACGAGGACACCTTGTACGCAGGTGGTCCGTACACACCGATCAATCCGGACGCGCGTGCCGCCTTGCCGAAGGTGCGCGAGCTGATCTTCGCCGGGCGTTATGCCGAGGCGGAGAAGCTGGCGAACGCGACGATGATCTCGCGGCCGGTCAAGCAGATGCCTTACCAGCCCCTGGGCAACCTGTGGCTGGAGTTCGATGGTCTGGGAGAGCCGGGCGACTATCGGCGCACGTTGGATCTGGACAGTGCGGTGGCTACCACGAGCTTCACTGCCGGTGGCCACCGCCATCTGCGCGAAGTGTTTGTCTCGCCGGTGGACCAGTGCCTGGTCGTGCGCCTGCATACCGACGATCCGGCCGGCTTGAGCGGACGCGTGCGCACAACCAATGAGCATCCGACCCGCACAGAAGCCGACGGTGACGCGCTGCTGGTGCGCGGCCGCAACGTCAGCAAGCACGGCATCGAAGGTCGCCTACGCTTCGCCTTCCGCGTGCATGCCACTCACGCCGGCGGCAGCCTCGCCACGACGGAGGAGGGCATCGCCTTCCAGGGCGTGCGCGAAGTGATGCTGCGGGTGACTGCAGCCACCAGCTTCGTGCGCTTCGACGATGTCAGCGGCGACCCGGAGGCGATCTCGCAGGCGCAGTTGGCCAGTGCACGCAGCAAGTCCTTCGAGGCGCTGAAGAAAGATCACCTGGCGGAGCACCGCCGCCTGTTCCGCCGCGTGCAGCTGGATCTGGGCCGCACGCTGGCGGCGGACCTGCCCACCGACGAGCGCATCGAACAGTTCGCCCATGGCAATGATCCCGCGCTGGTGGCCCTGTATCACCAGTACGGCCGCTACCTGCTGATCAGCAGCTCGCGACCGGGTACCCAGCCGGCCAACCTGCAGGGCATCTGGAACGACCTGATGGACCCCCCGTGGGAGTGCAAGTACACCATCAACGTCAACACCGAGATGAACTACTGGCCCAGCGAGGCCAATGCGCTGCCCGAGTGCGTGGAGCCGCTGGAGCGCATGCTGTTCGAGCTGTCGCAGACCGGCGCCGTCACTGCCCGCGACATGTACGGCGCCGGCGGATGGATGGCGCACAACAACACCGACCTGTGGCGCGTGGCCACGCCGCCCGACGGCGCCGAGTGGGCCTTGTGGCCGATGGGCGGGGCCTGGCTGCTGCAGCAGCTGTGGGATCGCTGGGACTACGGCCGCGACCCGGCTTACCTGGGCAAGGTGTATCCGCTGTTCAAGGGTGCGGCGCAGTTCTTCGTCGATACCCTGGTCACCGATCCGCAGACCGGCTGGAAGGTCACCTCGCCCTCGCTGTCGCCGGAAAACCAGCATCCCTACGGCGTGGCGATCTGCGCCGGGCCGACGATGGATGCGCAGATCCTGCGCGACCTGTTTGGCCAGTGCATTGAAGCGGCGCGCCTGCTTGATACGGACGCGGACTTCGCCGCCCAGCTGACGGCCTTGCGCGAGCAACTGCCCACCAACCGCATGGGCCGCGCCGGCCAGCTGATGGAGTGGCAGCAGGACTGGGACATGGACGCGCCGGAGATGCACCACCGGCATATCTCGCATCTGTATGGCCTGCATCCCAGCAGCCAGATCAACCGCCGCGACACGCCGGTGCTGGCGTCTGCGGCCAAACGCACGCTGGAAATCCGTGGCGACGAGGCCACCGGCTGGGGCACCGCCTGGCGTTTGAACTTCTGGGCGCGGCTGGCCGATGGCGAGCACAGCCTGCAGATCCTGAAGATGCTGCTGACACCCAAGCGCACCTATCCGAACCTGTTCGACGCGCATCCGCCGTTCCAGATCGACGGCAACTTCGGCGGCACTGCCGGCATCATCGAGATGCTGGTGCAGAGCTGGGGCGGGACGATTTTCCTGTTGCCGGCGTTGCCACGTGACTGGGGCGATGGCGAGCTGCGCGGGGTCAAGGTGCGCAATGCGGCGACCTTGGATCTACGCTGGCAGCGTGGGCAGGTCGAACGCGCCAGTCTGCTGAGTGAGCGCGGCGGTGATTACCAGATCGCGTTGGGTGAGCAGCTGCTGGACCTCACGGTGAAAGTCGGAGAGAAGGCCGAGTTACGCCTGCGCGATGGCAAGCTGGTGAGGGTATGAATGCCATGGAGACGAAGGAGCGCCGCGCCCCTGTAGGAGCGGCTTTACCAGACTTGCGTCTGTTAAAGGCAGCCCCGAAGCTCCCGAATTATCAGATGAACGCTGCCTTCGCTTCTTGTTCCTTGGTTCGGGGCTGAAGCCCCTCCTACATTGGGAAATATCCTTCATGTCTAGCGTGCCTCTTGTTTCCAACGCAGCCGCCAGCGGCGAAAACACCCGCTTCATCATCCTGATCAGCTGCGTGGCCACGATTGGCGGCTTCCTGTTCGGCTTCGACAGTGGCGTGATCAACGGTACGGTCGATGGCTTGAAACAGACTTTCCACTCCAGTTCCGCGGGCATCGGCTTTGAAGTCGCCTCGATGCTGCTGGGCTGCGCGGTGGGCGCGTTCTTCGCCGGGCGGCTGGCGGATCGCTGGGGTCGCCGCGCGGTGTTGATCATCGCGGCGGTGTTGTTTCTGTTCTCCGCGTTGGGGGCCGGCGCGGCGCACAGCTCGCTGGCTTTCATCATCGCGCGCGTGCTGGGCGGCTTTGCGGTCGGCGCGGCCAGCGTGATGTCGCCGGCCTACATCGCCGAAGTGGCGTCGGCACGCTATCGCGGCCGGCTGGCCACGGTGCAGCAGATCGCGATCATCAGCGGGCTGTTCTGCGCGTTCCTCAGCAACTTCCTGCTGGCCAAGGCCGCTGGCGCCTCGACCGAAGCGCTGTGGCTGGGCCAGGCCGCGTGGCGCTGGATGTTCTGGATGCAGGCCATTCCCTCGCTGGTGTTCCTGCTGCTGCTGCTGGCCATCCCGGAGAGCCCGCGCTACCTGGTGGTGAAGGGCCGCAAGGAGCAGGCGCTGCATGTGCTGACCCGCCTGTACGGCACGCAGGAAGCGCAGCTCAAGCAGGCGGAGATCGAAGCCTCGCTGTCTGAGGATCACCATCGCCCGCGCCTGTCCGATCTGATCAACCGCGCCACCGGCAAGATTCGCCCGATTGTCTGGATCGGCATCGGCCTGGCGACCTTCCAGCAGCTGGTCGGCATCAACGTGGTGTTCTACTACGGCGCCGTGCTGTGGCAGGCAGTCGGATTCTCGGAGAACGATGCGCTGCTGATCAACGTGCTGTCCGGTGCGCTCAGCATCGGCGCCTGCCTGATCACCGTGCTGCTGATTGATCGCATCGGCCGCAAGCCGTTGCTGTGGATTGGTTCGGCCGGCATGGCGGTATCGCTGGCGCTGGTCACCTGGGCCTTTGCCAGTGCTTCGGTGGATGCCGCCGGCAAGCTGGCGCTGAGCGACGGCATGGGCACGCTGGCGCTCGTGGCCGCCAACGTCTACGTCATCTTCTTCAACATGTCCTGGGGTCCGGTGATGTGGGTGATGCTGGGCGAGATGTTCCCCAACCAGATCCGCGGCTCCGGCCTGGCGGTGGCGGGTGCTGCGCAGTGGACCTCGAACTTCGCGATCACCGTGACCTTCCCGATCCTGCTCGGCAGCATCGGCCTGGCCGGCGCCTATGGCATCTACACGGTAGCGGCGGCGCTGTCGGTGTTCTTCGTACTCAAGTACGTGTACGAAACCAAGGGCCGCGAGCTGGAGCAGATGCAAGGCTGACGACCACGCACAGCAGCGATTTGTTGTGCGCTGCAAAAACCAATCCGCCGGGAAATGCAGGATTTCCGCGCCGGCGGATATGACCAATTCAAGCCACGGCTTGCGTGCTTAAATGCCAAGCCGTTCGGCTGCCAATTCCCATGGAGTCTCGATGAAGCCCACGACCCGCACGCCTTCCCGACGCGTACTCACGCGCGCCCTGATCGCCACGATCGCCATGTCCGTACCGCTGCTGTCCAGCGCCGCCGACAACGGGTTTCCCAAGACCGCCGGCAACCCCACCGTGTGGCCGCAACCGACATGGCCGCTGCCGGAAGATCCGGCGCTGGAAAAACGCATCGCCGATCTCATCGCCACGCTGAGCGTGGAAGAAAAGGTGGGCCAGCTGGTGCAGGGGGACATCGCCAGCATCAAGCCCGATGATCTGCGCAAGTATCGGCTGGGTTCGATCCTGGCCGGCGGCAACTCCGATCCCGATGGCAAGTACGACGCCACGCCCGCGCAATGGCTGGCATTGGCCGATGCTTTCTACGAAGCCTCGATGGACACCAGCAAGGGCGGCCATGCCATCCCGGTGATCTTCGGCATCGACGCCGTGCACGGGCAGAGCAACATCGTCGGCGCCACGCTGTTCCCGCACAACATTGGTCTGGGCGCGACGCGCAATCCGGAACTGTTGCGGCGCATCGGCGAGATCACCGCCGCCGAAACCCGCGTGACCGGCATGGAGTGGGCGTTCGCGCCGACCGTCGCCGTACCGCAGGATGATCGCTGGGGCCGCAGCTACGAAGGCTATTCCGAATCACCGGAAGTGGTGGCCAGCTACGCCGGCATGATGGTCGAAGGTTTGCAGGGCAAGCCGGGCACGCCGCAGTTCCTCGATGGCCACCACGTCATTTCCTCGGTCAAGCACTTCCTTGGCGATGGCGGCACCTTGAACGGCAAGGATCAGGGCGATACCGCGATCAGCGAAGCCGAGCTGGCGCGCGTGCATGGCGCCGGTTATCCGCCGGCAATTGCCGCCGGCGCGCAGTCGGTGATGGCCTCGTTCAACAGCGTCAACGGCGAGAAGATGCATGGCAACCATTACCTGCTGACCGATGTGCTGAAGGGCCGCATGCATTTTGGCGGCTTCGTGGTCGGGGACTGGAATGGCCATGGCCAGGTCAAGGGCTGCACCAACGAGAACTGTCCGGCCACGATCAACGCCGGCCTAGACATGGCGATGGCCTCGGACAGCTGGAAGGGTTTCTACAACAGCCTGCTGGCCGCGGTGAAGAAGGGCGAGGTCTCGCAGGCACGCCTGGATGATGCGGTGGCACGCATCCTGCGGGTCAAGTTCCGTCTGGGCCTGTTTGAAGCCGGCAAGCCCTCGCAGCGTCCGCTCGGTGGCAAGTTCGCGGTGCTGGGTGCACCGGAGCATCGCGCGGTGGCGCGTCAGGCGGTGCAGGAATCGCTGGTGCTGTTGAAGAACCAGGGCGGTGTGCTGCCACTCAATCCGAAGCAGAAGATCCTGGTCGCTGGCGACGGCGCCGATGATGTCGGCAAGCAGTCCGGTGGCTGGACGCTCAACTGGCAGGGCACCGGCACCAAGCGCAGCGACTTCCCCAACGCCGACAGCATCTACCAGGGCATCGCCGCACAGGCCAAGGCCGCAGGGGGCGAGGCCACGCTGGCGGTCGACGGCAAGTACAAGCAGAAGCCGGACGTGGCGATCGTGGTGTTTGGCGAGGATCCGTATGCCGAGTTCCAGGGCGATATCGCCAACCTGTCCTACAAGCCGGGCAACGACAGCGACCTGGAACTGATCCGCAAGCTCAAGGCCGACGGCATTCCAGTGGTGGCGGTGTTCCTGAGCGGGCGTCCGCTGTGGATGAACCGCGAAATCAATGCCGCCGATGCGTTTGTCGCCGCGTGGCTGCCGGGTTCGGAAGGCGCCGGCATCGCCGACGTGATCCTGCGTGGCAAGGACGGCAAGCCGCAGCACGACTTCAAGGGCAAGCTCAGCTTCTCGTGGCCGCGCACCGCCACCCAGTACCTCAACAACGTCGGCCAAGCCGGCTATGACCCGCTGTTCGCGTTCGGCTTTGGCCTGACCTACCAGGACAAGGGCGACCTGGCCGCATTGCCGGAAGACTCCGGCATTTCCGGTGAGCAGGGTGCGGCGGGGGTATACCTGTTGCGCGGCAAGCCGGCGCCGGGCTTCAGTCTGCGCCTGGAGAATGCACAGGCGCACGCCACCCAGGTCACCACCACGCCGACCGCGCTGCACGATGACAGCCTGAAGGTCGCCGCGGTGGATCACTTGGCGCAGGAAGATGCGCGCCGCTTCACCTGGTCGGGCACGACCGGCGCCGCGCTGAGCCTGCGCAGTGCCGAGCCGCTCAACCTGACCCGCGAGTCCAATGGCGACATCCAGCTGGTGCTGCAGCTGCGTCCGGAACAGGTGCCGGCGCAGCCAGTCACGCTGACCGTGGGCTGTGGCGAGAACTGCAAGGGCGATGTGGCGCTGCGTGATTCGCTGGCGGCGCTCAAGACCGGCGAATGGACCACGCTGGGTGTGCCGCTGAAGTGCTTTGTCAGTGCAGGCGGTGATGTGGGCAAGGTGCAGGATGTGCGCCTGCAGACCACCGGTGCGCTGGCGCTGTCGATTTCCCGCGTGGGCCTGGGCGCAGGCAATGAAGCCGCGCACGTGGTGAAGTGCCCGTAATCGACGTGTGGGCGGGAGCCGTTTGGCTCCCGCTCCGCGCGATGGGCCGGCGCCCTGGAAGGGGCCAATCTTAAGAATTTACTAATACGCGCTGGCGACGCTGCGTTTCTCCATACGAGGGAGATCGCCCGTGTTCGATTCCCGCACCCAGCAACGCGCTGCCGCGCTAGTCGCGCTGGCCTATGTCGGCATCCAGTCGTTCCAGTGGTTCGTGTTTTCGCGCTTGCCGGAAACCAGCGACGCCGCCGCCGCCCTGCTGCAGGGCCCGCACCCGCTCAATATCGCGCGCGCGCTGACGATGCTGTTCTCGTTTGTCGGCCTGGCCTATTTGTTCCTGGTGACATGCGGCATCGTGGCGCGGCGAAGTCCGGCCACGGCGGTGGCGGCGGGCCTGGGCTTCCTGGTGTTCTGCGTGATGGAATTGCAGCTGCGCTCGGTCGAGTTGTTCCATGTGTTCCTGGCGCTGCCGCAGCAGTACCTGGCCGCTGCCACGGCCGCGCAGCAGTCGCAGGTGCTGCACGATGCGGCGCAGTTTCAGGCCATCCAGCACGCGCTGTACTTTCCCCTGGGCCTGTCCTGGCTGCTCGCCAGCGCGCTGGTCTGTTTCGCCCTGCGTGGCAGCCGTTTCGACGGCTTGGCGCGTTGGGCCTTTGGTTTGAATGCGCTGCGGCTGCTGCTGCGGATGCTCGATGTCTACGTGTTCGGCCCGCACTTCGACGCGCTCTATTCCACGCTGTACCTGCCGCTGGTGTGGCTGAGCTTCGTGCCGTTGGCGATCTGGCTGTGGCGCCGCGAGCCGGCAGCGCAGGCCGGCCCCCAACGCGCGCCATAGAAAGGCCCCGGCCAGCATCGGCCGGGGCCCGTTCCCCCTCAATCGCGACAGGGGCGTGTCGCTACTCTTCCTCTTCGTCTTGCCCCGGACGCGGTTGCTGCGCAGAGCGTTGCGGTTCCTGGGGTTCTTGATCCTGCGAACGTGGCGGTTGCGTGTTCATCGACTTTCCGGGGGAAGGCGGACGGCGTCCGCGGGAACAGTACCTTCCACGCCGGCGCATGAAAACCGCGTGCGTACGCGCGCATGAATGGCGCGTTGAGCCTGCCATTCGTCGGCAGGCGAGCGCGCCCGCCCCGTTCAGTCGCTCTCGCCGCGCCCCTGGGCCTTGGCTCGCTGGATGACGGCCTTGAGCAAGTCGCGATCCGCATGCCGGGAAATGGCGATGGCGCCCAAGGCCAGGGCCTGCTCGCGCAGTTCCGTGGTGACATCGTAGTGGGCGCCGCTGGTCTTGTTCTGGAAGGCGCGGCGCGGCAGGCCCAGGCGCTGGGCCATCGCGTGCAATTCATCGAGGTGGTCGGCCATCAGGTGCGCCCAGCGCTGGCCGCGCCAGGCATGCACCGCATCGTCGACGTAGACAGTCATCGATGTCAGCGCGGCGTGCGCACCATGCGATCCAGCAGGTGCTCCAGGATCGCGTCCATGTCGCCACACTTGCCCATGTGCACGGGCGAGGTCTGGATGATCGCGCTGCGTTTGGCGGTCAGCCAGTGGAAACGCGCGCGCTGGGGCAGCAGGCCAATCGGACCGGCCTGTGCACCGCCCTCGCAGATGCGCGGGAGGGTGTCCAGGTGGCGACGCAGGGAGTCGATGTCGATGCCGGGGTCGAGCGCGCGCAGGCGCGCTTCGTCCAGCTCGATGCGCGCCTGCAGGTAGCCGCTGCGCTCGCACGACAGGATGATGCCGACGTTGATGAACTCCTCGCGTTCCACCCGTGGCACCACCCGGATCACCGCGTAGTCGTAGCTATCAAGCGCGTGCACGCTGGGCCTCCTGCGCGAACGCATGCGGCAGCGCCAGGCGCTGCTGCAGGTAGTGGGTGTAGGCGGCGCGTTGCTGCTCAGGCGTGCCGAAGGCGTCGCCGCCCTGCAGCCAGGCATCGGGTACCTGCGCGACGATGTCGGCCAGGCGTTGCGGGCTCAGCCGGGCCGACAAGCGCGCATCCGCAGCGGCGATGTCATCGGCCAGCGGCAGCAGCACGTGATCCTTGACGAGCGGGAATGCTTTGCCCGCGCCGGAGGTGTCGCCATCCCAGCCATGGTGGAAGTACAACGAAGCACCGTGATCGATCAGCCACAGCTGGCGATGCCAGATCAGCAGGTTGGGATTGCGCACGGTGCGGTCGACATTGCTGATGAAGGCGTCGAACCAGACGATTTCCGAGGCCAGCTGCGCCGCCGGCTGCTCGGCCAACGCATCGAAATTGGCAGCGCCGGGCAGGTAGTCCAGCGCCAGGTTGAGGCCGGCGCTGGCCTTGATCAGGTCCTGGATTTCCGGGTCGCCCTCGGTGCGGGCGAGGTCGGCATCCAGTTCCACCAGTACGATTTCCGGAACCGGCAGTTGCAGGGTGCGGGCGATTTCGCCGGCGATCAGTTCGGCCACCAGCGCGCGCGGGCCCTGGCCGGCGCCGCGGAACTTGAGCACGTACATGCCCAGATCATCGGCCTCGATCACGGCGGGCATGGAGCCGCCTTCGCGCAGCGGGGTGACGTAGCGGGTGGCGGTGATGGTGCGCAGGGGCATGCGGACAGGATAACCGCTCACTGCTCCTTCCCCCGCTTGCGGGGGAAGGCTGGGATGGGGGCGCTCTTGGCGCGGAGCGATCCGGACTTCGTTCTGCCCCACCCCAACCCTCCCCCGCAAGCGGGAGAGGGGGCAGAAGCACATCCATCAAGCAAAGTGCTTAGTCGTGACCGCTGGAGGCGCCGGCCGATGGCGACGCTGCAGGTGCATGGGTCGGTATGGCCGCAGGTGCGCTGTGCAACGCCGCTACACGCGAGGCGGTAGGTGCGGGAGTGGCTGCTGACGCCGCCGCCGACACCGCTGCGTTGGCAGGCGCCGCAACTCCCGGCGCCAAAGCACTCGTATCCACATCCGCCACCGGCGCGCCCAGCACCATGCCACTGTCGTTCAAGGCCATCGCTTCGGCGGCCTTGGTCATTACCACGATACTGATGCGGCGGTTGATCGGGTTCTGCGGGTTCTGCTTGTCGAACAGCACCGAGGACGACAGGCCGACCACGCGGGTCACCTTGTCTTCCTGCATGCCGCCCTCCACCAGCGCGCGGCGGGCGGCGTTGGCGCGATCAGCGCTCAGCTCCCAGTTGCTGTAGCCGGGTCGCGCGTAGGCGGTCAGGTCGGTGTGGCCGGTCAGGCTGATCCGGTTCGGCACGCGATTGATGAAGCCCGCCAGCTCGTGGAGGATGTCGCCCGTATACGGCTTCAACTTGGAACTGCCCAGGTCGAACATCGGGCGATTCTGCTTGTCGACAATCTGGATGCGCAGGCCTTCCGGGCTGATGTCCAGCAGCAGCTGATCCTTGAATGGTTCCAGTGCCTGGCTCTTGCTGATTGCTTCTTCCAGCGCCTGCATCAGTTCTTCCAGGCGTTGCTTGTCCTGCGCGCGTTCCTCGGCCTGGGCGGCGGCTTTCTCCAGCGGACTCTGCTGGCCGTTGTCGTTCTGGGCGTCCTTCTTGCCGAACGGGTCTTCGCCGTCGCCGCGCGGCACTTCCATGGTGCCGCCCAGCTTGATCATCGAGGTGCTGGCGCCGCCCGGGCCCATCGGGCCGGGCGCGGGCGAGAAGCTCTTGCCCACCAGCGGGCTGGGGTTCTTGAAGTACTCCGAGATCGCCGCGCGTTCCTTGTTGGTGGTCGCGCCCACCAGCCACATCACCATGAAGAAGGCCATCATGGCGGTGACGAAGTCGGCATACGCCACCTTCCAGCTGCCGCCGTGGTGACCGCCGCCGTGGACCTTCTTGACCCGGCGGACGACAACGACCGTGGACTTCTCGCTCATGGCGGCTTACTTCGTGCCTTTGAGGTGATTCTCGAACTCGGCGAATTGCGGACGCACGTTCGAGGGCAGGGTCTTGCGCGCGAACTCCAGCGCCACCTTGGGGTTGTAGCCACGCAGGCAGGCCAGCAGCGCGGTCTTGACGCTCTCGTAGATGCGCGCGTCCTGTTCGGCTTGTGCCTCGATGGATGCCGCCAGCGGGCCGACGAATCCGTAGGCCAGCAGGATGCCCAGGAAGGTGCCGACCAGCGCCGCGGCCACGTGCGCGCCGACCAGGGCGATGTCGCCGCCAATCGAACCCATGGTGGTGATGATGCCCAGCACTGCAGCGACGATGCCGAAACCGGGCAGGCCGTCGGCGACCTTGGTCAGCGCATGCGCCGGCGCCATCATTTCGTGATGGTGCTTTTCCAGCTCCAGTTCCAGCAGTGGCTCCAGCTCGTGCGGCTCGATGTTGCTACCCACCATCAACCGCAGACAGTCGGTGATGAAGTCCATCAGGTGGTGGTCGGCCAGGATCTTGGGGTACTTGTTGAATACGTCGCTGGAGGCGGGCGCGTCCACATGCGATTCCAGCGAGATGAAACCCTCGCGGCGCGCCTTGTTGAGCAGCTCGTACATCAGCGTGAGCACGTCCAGATAGTCGGACGACTTGTAGCGCACGCCCTTGAACACGCTGACCAGCGAGAGCAGGGTGGCCTTCACCACCTTGGGCGGGTTGCTCATCATGAAAGCGCCAAAGGCGGCGCCGCCGATGATCACCAGTTCGAACGGCTGCCAGAGCGCGCCGATTTTGCCGTGCGAGGCGACAAAGCCGCCCAGCACACTGGCGATGACGACCAGGATTCCAACAAAAATGAGCATGGACGTGACACGGAGGGGAGTACCTTGGTTTCGGCCGCGAAGGGGGAAACTTGAACAGGGAAATCGACCTGGCCGGCCCGGTGGTTTCGCCTCGTCGAGGCTCACCGATGCTCACCGGCGACCCCGGTAATGGCCCTGTCAGGGGCGCTCCGACGGTTCAGGTCGAGCGTGCCATTCCCAGTCGCCGCAGCAGCAGGTAGACGCCCAGGCTGGACAGGCCGCCCAGGAAGATCGCCGTCCAGGCGCCGGCGCGATGGTCGGCGAAGGGCAGGCCATGCAGGTTCATGCCAAACACGCCCACCACCAGGCTGGGCGGCAGCAACAGGGCGGTGATCATCGACAGCACGTACAGATGCCGGTTGGTGCGCTCGGCCAGCTTGGCGGCCACTTCGTCCTGCAGCAGGCGGGCACGTTCCTGCACCGTGGCCACGTCGCCGTCCAGATCGTCGAAGCGCTGGCCCAGCCGCGACACCATGCCCATCAGTTCCTGACCCGGCTCGTCGACCGCAAGCGTGCGTTGCTCGACCTGTTTCAACACCCGCCGCATTGCGGTCAGCGGGCGGTGCAGGCGCACGCTCTGGTGGCGCAGCTGCGCCAGATCGCGGCGCTCATCGCCGATGGCATCGGCCAGCACCCGGTCTTCCACCCGATCCAGGGTGGTGGCCAGGGTGTCGATGGCGCGCTCGGTATCGCTCGCGAACTGCTCGACGATGGTTTCCAACACGCCCAACGGACTTGCCTGGCGTTCCCCGGCGATGCAGCGGCGGCGCACGGTTTCCACGGAGCGCAAAGGTTGTCGTCGGGCGGTGACCAACAAGCCATCACCAAGGGCAAAGTGCAGCCAGCCCAGTCCATCGTGACCGCCGGGTGTCCGCGCACCGGGATCGCTGGCGCGTTGGTGCTCCCAATCCACGAAGATCCCGTACACGTCGTGATCCTGCCGTTGCAGAATCACGTGGGTGTCATGCGAGACCAAGGCTTCGCGTGCATCGTCGCCCAGCGGCAACCGCGCCACGCTCTGCGCGGTACGCGCGTCGCTCAGGTTGAAATGCAGCCAGCGCCAATCGCCGCGGGCACAAGGCGCGTCCAAGCCGGCTTCGTCGACTTCATTGGCGGTATCCAGATGCAACGCGTCAAAGCGCAACGCCCACAGCAAGCCGGGGCTGCTGGCAAATGGGGCGGCGGCATCGGAACGGACGAGCATGCGGTGCGCCTGCGCGCGAAGAAAGACAGTTTCGTGACGCGCAGGTTACGCAGGCAACATGCCGGTTTTGTGACAGTGGCGGCTCAACCGGTGGTGAACAGAAAGAGGCTGTCGCTGCGTTGGCGCAAGTTGGGCGCGGGTGTCGAATATCCTGTCGATGAGACGGGGAGCATCGATGTCGGAAGGCAACAGGGAAGTTTGCGACGCGGCCGAACTGGGTCCGTCCTGCCAGATGGCTTTGGCAAAGGAAAGTCGGCTGGATGGGCAAGAGCAAGCGCCGGGTCCGACGGGACCGGCGCAGCCATTCAGCCACTACATTTGCTACGTGGATGAAAGCGGCGACCATGGCCTGGAAACAGTTGACCCGAACTATCCGCTGTTTGTTCTCGCGTTCTGTGTCTTTCACAAGCGGCACTATGCGCAAGCAGTCGCGCCCGCCATCGAGACATTCAAGTTCCGGCACTTCGGACACGACACGATCGTTCTCCACGAGAATGAAATCCGCAAAGAGAAGGGCGAATTCAAGTTCAATGACCGCCAACACAAGCATGCCTTCATTGACGAGCTGACGCAGATCATCCAAAGCAGCAATTTCATCCTGCTGAGTTGTGTCATCGACAAGCTCAGGCTGCGGGAACGATCCCAACGGGAAGGTAACCCTTACCACCTGGCGCTGGGATTCTGCCTGGAGACGCTGTACGAGCTGATGTTGGAGAAGAAGCAGGAGGGGTTTCCCACGCATATCGTCGTGGAATGCAGGGGAAAGAAGGAGGATCGCGATTTGGCGCGGGAGTTCAGGCGCATTTGTGACGGGGCCAATCGCTGGGAAAAGCCGCTGCCATTCTTCATTGTCTTCGCGGACAAGAAGACCAACTCGTCTGGACTGCAGCTGGCGGATTTGGTGGCCCGCCCGATCGGGCTGTCCGTCCTGCGGCCCAACGAACGGAATCGAGCGTTTGAGGTCCTGCGGCAGAAGTTCTTCTGTCGCGGTGGACGACGCAACGTGGGCATGGGATTTGAAGGGTGCGGGCACAAGATTTTCCCGACCCCAGACAGCGAAAAGCCCCGGTGATCTCACCGAGGCTCTGACGCCGACCGGGAACTCCCAGTCCACTTGGATGCCACTCTAGGAGCCCGGACTGGATTTTTCAAGCGTTCAAGGCAAGCGGCCTTAGCCGGCGGCCAGCACCTCGCCTTCCGGCGCACCGCGTCCCATCCGGTCGGGCAGGGCCTCGCCCTCACCGGTGAAAGCCAGCGACACCGAATTCAGGCAATGGCGCTCATGGCTGGGCGGCGGGCCGTCGGGAAACACATGGCCCAGATGGCTGCCGCAGCGGGCGCAGACGATCTCGGTGCGGATCATGCCGTAACTGCTGTCGCGGATGCGGCCGATGTGGGCTTCGTCGAACGGGGCGAAGAAACTCGGCCAACCCGTACCGGAATCGAACTTGGCGCTGGAGCGGAACAACGGCAGGCCGCAGGTGCGGCAGGTGTAGACGCCCTCGCGCTTGTTGTCCAGGAAAATGCCGCAGAACGGCGCTTCGGTGCCATGTTGCAGCAGGACGCGGCGTTCCTCATCGCTGAGGTCGGCGACCAGCGTTTCGCGCTGGGCATCGCTGGGAGGAGTCAGATCAAACCGGCTCATCGGTGGGCCTCCAGGGGGAATACCACCGATATGGTGGTGCCGGCGCAGGCTTCAAGCCGCGCCGGCGTTGCGGTGCCGGCAAGGCGCGCGGGCTCAGACGCCCTTCTGCCCCAGTTCCTTGTTGATCCAGTCGTCCAGCATGCGCTTCTCGTAGCGCAGCGGGTCGGTATCGCTGACCAGGCCGCTGCCCATCAGGAAGGCGCTGTCGACCAGCTTGCGCTCGCCTTCGGAGATCACTTGGCCATCGGCGCCGGTGAGGCTGAAGTTCAAGGTCATCCGCGGCGGGTAGATATCCTTGATGATGCGCACCCGATCCAGGTTCATGCCGCGGCCCGGCTCATACATGCCGGCGCGACGGATGTCGGTGATGGTCACGTGCAGTTGCTGGCCGTTGGCGAGTTTCTTGCCGGCCTGCTTCTGCAGGTAAGTGGCCAGATCCACGACCCAGTTGCCCTGCGCGGCTTCCCAGCGGTTGCCGGAATAGCGGATGTCGGTGAACTGGTTGGGGTCGGTCCAGTCGACGCTGACCGCAGACGCGGTGGTCAGCTGGCGCGGATAGTCAGCATCGGTGACGCGCTTGCCGCGGGCGTCGGCGCTGCCGGCCACCGCCAGGGCCAACACCATCAGGGAAGTCAGGATCACGCGTTTCATGGCGGCGCTCCAGTGGGAATGTGAGTCTGATTCTGCGCTGCTGGCGGCGTCAGCGGCAACGCGCGCAGGCGCTCCGGCGCGCCTGCCGTCAATCTGCATTCATTTGCTGGACGCGGTTCGTTCAGCCCAACGGCCCGGCCTACGAAGCGCGCAGGCGCTCGACGTCGCGCAGCGGCGGTGCGCCGAACATGCGGCTGTATTCGCGGCTGAACTGCGACGGGCTCTCGTAGCCTACGCGGTGCCCTGCGGTGGCCGCGTCCACCACCTCGGCCAGCATCAGCCGGCGCGCTTCCTGCAGGCGCAGCTGTTTCTGGTATTGCAGGGGGCTCATGGTGGTCACCGCCTTGAAGTGGTGATGCAGGGCCGATGGACTCATGTGCACCTGCTCGGCGATGTGATCGATGCGCATCGGTTGCGCATAGTTCTGGCGCAGCCAACCAATCGCCTTGGCCACACGGTGGCCCTGGCTGTCGGGCATGGCGATATGGCGCAGGTTGCCGCCCTGATCGCTGCGTAGCAGGCGGTAATGGATTTCGCGGATCACCAGCGGCGCCAGCATGGCGATGTCCTGCGGTGCATCCAGCAGGCGCACCAGCCGCAGCACGGCATCGAGCAGTTCGGGATCGCAGCGGCTTACCGACAAACCGCGCGACGGCGGTGGCAGCGGCGCCGAGGCTTCCTCGGCCTTGGTGACCAGTGCGGCGATGTCGGCGGGCGGCAACTTCAGCACCAGCGACAGGTAAGGCTCTTCGGGCGTGGCGCGGATCACCTGGCCGGTGATCGGCAGATCCACCGAGGCCACCAGGTAACGGGAGGCGTCGTACTCGTACACGTCTTCGCCGAGCATGGTCTGCTTGCAGCCCTGCACGATCAGGCACAGCGCCGGGTCCTGGATGCCGCGCATCGGCTCACTCGGCGCACTCAGGCGCGCCATCCGCAGGCCTTCGATCGGCATCTCGTGGATGCCGTCGACCACGGTGAATCGTTCAATCAGCTCGGCCAGCTGGGCGCGGCGCATATCCACCAGGCTGTCCATGTCCGTGGCCGGTGCGGGAAGGGGGGAGGGGGCATTCGACATGTCCGGCAGTCTACGCGCGAGGCGCGTCAGCAGAAGGGGCGCAGCGCCTTTCGTGCAGGATCAGGCAATGACCGACGAGGAATGGGCAGGCCGCTGCGGGCGCCGGACCCGACCGGCAACAAAGCATTCCATCGTGCTGTCTTGCCGCCGTCGCAGGTGCGGAGTGAAATGGTCGGCCCTCACCTCCCACGAGTATCCCCCATGGAATATCGCTACCTGGGCGCTTCCGGCTTCCGCGTCCCCGCGCTGAGCTTCGGCACCGGCACCTTTGGCGGGCAAGGCGCCTTGTTCAGTTCATGGGGCCAGACCGACGTGGCCGAGGCCCGTCGCCTGATCGATGTCTGCCTGGACGCCGGCCTGAACCTGTTCGACAGCGCCGACGTGTACTCCAAGGGCGCGGCCGAATCCATCCTCGGCGAGGCCATCAAGGGCAAGCCGCGCGACTCGCTGTTGATCTCCACCAAGGCGACGTTCCGCTTCGACGAAGGCGAGAACAGCGTCGGCTCTTCGCGCTATCACCTGATTAACGCCGTCGATGCCGCGCTCAAGCGCCTGGGCACCGACTACATCGACCTCTTCCAGTTGCATGGCTTCGACGCGCGCACGCCGGTGGAAGAAGTGCTGTCCACCCTCGACAACCTGGTCCGCGCCGGCAAGATCCGTTACCTGGGCGTGTCCAACTTCTCCGGCTGGCACCTGATGAAGTCGCTGGCCGCCGCCGATCGCCATGGCTGGAGCCGTTACGTCGCGCACCAGGCGTATTACTCGCTGGTTGGTCGTGACTACGAGTGGGAACTGATGCCGCTGGCCGCCGACCAGGGCGTGGGTGCGGTGGTCTGGAGTCCGCTGGGCTGGGGTCGCCTGACCGGCAAGATCCGCCGCGGCCAGCCGCTGCCGGAAACCAGCCGCCTGCAATCCTCCACCAGCATCGAGTCCGGCCCGCCGGTGGATCAGGAGCACCTGTACAACGTGGTGGAGGTGCTGGACGAGATTGCCAAAGAGACCGGCAAGAGCGTGCCGCAGATCGCGCTCAACTGGCTGCTGCAGCGCCCGACCGTGTCGACCATCGTGGTCGGCGCGCGCAACGAGGAGCAGCTGAAGCAGAACCTCGGCGCGGTGGGCTGGAACCTGAGTGAAGACCAGGTCGCGCGCCTGGACGCCGCCAGCGCGGTGACCAAGCCGTATCCGTACTGGCACCAGGCCGGCTTCAAGTACCGCAATCCCACGCCGGTCTGATTGACCGTCATCCATGACCGTGCCTCCGCGCAGGCGGAGTCGACTTTTTCCAGGACTGCCATGACCCAGACCATCAAGATCGATTTTGTTTCCGACGTCGTGTGCCCCTGGTGCGCCATCGGCTTGCAGGCGCTGGAACAGGCCATCGCCCGCGTCGGCAGCGAGGTGCAGGTGGAACTGCACTTCCAGCCTTTTGAACTCAATCCGCAGATGGCCGCCGAAGGTGAAGACGTCACCGAGCATCTCACCAAGAAATACGGCATGACCGATGCACAGGCGCGCGAGAACGGCGAGGCGATCCGCCAGCGTGGTGAAGCGCTGGGTTTCCGTTTCGACATGGACCGTCGTCGTCGCATCGTCAACACCTTCGACGCGCATCGGCTGCTGCACTGGGCGGAGTTGGAAGGCCCCGCGCAACAACGCGCGCTCAAGCATGCGCTGTTGACCGCCTACTTCACTGACGGGCGCGATGTCTCGTCGCACGAGGTACTGCTGGACGTCGTGGCGTCGACGGAGCTCAACGCGGATCGCGCACGCGCGATTCTGGCTTCGGACGAATACGCCGAGGCGGTGCGTGCGCAGGAGACCTTCTACCAACAGCAGGGTATCCGTGCGGTGCCGTCGGTGGTGTTCAATGATCGCCACCTGATCCAGGGTGGGCAGCCGGTCGAGACCTTCGAACGCGCGCTGCGGCAGTTGGCGGCTCAATCATGAAAAAAAGTTCATCCACGGGAAAGGCCAGCGAGAGGCGGTCGCGCGCAACCTGAGCCGGCGATGGGAAACACCCACCGGCACGCCCCTCTCACCCGACGGAGAACGATCATGAAGCTACGCACCCCCTTGCTGGCACTCGGCCTGTCCCTGGCCACCGTCAGCGCATTCGCCACCAATCCCCCGCAGTCCAGCGAAGCCACGGCCAAGCCGGCCGTGTCCGCCAAGGTCAAGCCGGCTGACACGGCCGCCAAGGACAAACACGACTGCGCCAAGCGCAACAAGATGGGCCATTGCGAACAGTGGTCCGCCAAGCCCTCCGCGCAGAAGCCGGCCGAGGTCAAGCACTGAGCCGCCGCCCAGGCTGAACCCCTCCCTCCCCGCGTCACGATGACCACGCCGCCGGCCAGGACCGGCGGCGTTACCCTAGGCGCGCACAGCCGGAGTCGTCATGCGCGTCCTGTTGATCGAAGACGATGCCCACACCGCCGCCTTCATCGGCAAGGCCATGAAGGAAGACGGCCACGCACTGGATCGCGCCGACAACGGCAAGGATGGCCTGTTCCTGGCCAGCACCGAAAGCTATGACGTGCTGATCATCGATCGCCTGCTGCCCGGCCTGGATGGATTGACCGTACTGCGCACCCTGCGCGGCGCCGGCAACACCACGCCGGCGATCCTGTTGACCGCGCTGGCCGATGTCGAACACCGTGTCGAAGGCCTGCGCGCCGGCGCCGATGACTACCTGGCCAAACCCTTTGCCTATGCCGAACTGAGCGCCCGCGTGGACAGCGTGCTGCGCCGCGCGCTGCCCACCGGCGAGGGCACGCCCACCGTGCTGAAGGTGGCGGATCTGGAACTGGATCTGCTGGCCCGCCGCGCCACCCGCGCCGGCCGGCGCATCGAGTTGCAGCCACGCGAGTTCCGCCTGCTCGAATACCTAATGCGCCAGGCGGGGCAGGTGGTCACCCGGACCATGCTGCTGGAGGCGGTCTGGGACTACCACTTCGACCCGCAGACCAATGTCATCGATGTGCACATCAGCCGACTGCGGCAGAAGATCGACAGTCATGGCGAGCCGCTGCTGCAGACCGTGCGCGGCGCCGGCTACCGGTTGGCGGGCTAGCGCATGCGCGGGCGCCTGCCATCGACCAGCGTGCGCCTGGCGGCGGTGGTCGGGTTGTCGTTCCTGCTGGGCTTCGCGCTGCTGGGTGGGCTGGTGTACTTCACCGTGTCATCGCTGCTGTATGCCGATGCACGCGAGGTGATCCGGGTCGACGCCGCCGGCCTGGCCGATGTGTATCAGCAAGGCGGCGAGGAAGCACTGATCGCCGAACTGCGCCAGCGCCTGGCGCAACCGGCCGATGCCGACGCGTTGTATGGCTTGCGGCGCTGGCCCGCGGGCGAAAGCCTGGCCGGCAACATCGCGGCCTTGCCACGCCTCACCCGCGCCAAACCCGTGTGGGAACGCCTCCGCGTGCCGGCCGATCCGACCGATGCCAATGCGGGCGCCGACGACGCCAACGTGCCCAGTCTGCTGCTGCGCCAGCGCCTGGGCCCAAACCTGGAATTGATCACCGGCCTGCGCCTGCGCTCGGAGTCCGGCTTCCTGGCGTTGGGCATCCGCACCATCTGGATCGCCTTGCTGCTGGCGGCAGTGCTGGGCGTGCTGCTGGGCGGGGTGATCGCGCGCTGGGTCTCGCATCGGCTGCGCCGGATCGAAGACACCGTGGCGCGGGTGGGTGAAGGCGACATCGATCGACGGGTGATCAGCGATGGCAGCGGCGACGCCTTCGATCTGCTGGCGCTGCGCTTCAATCGCATGCTGGATCGCATCCAGGTGTTGTTGTCGGGCGTGCGCGAAGCCACCGACCATATCGCCCATGACCTGCGCACTCCGCTGACCCGTTTGCGTACCCGGCTGGAAATGCTGCGTGCCGACTCGCCGTCATCCGCCGCGGCGCTGGAACCAGCCATCGCCGAGGTCGATCAGCTGCTGCAATCCTCGCAGGCGCTGTTACGGCTGGCGCGGGTGGAAGCGCAACCGCCAGCCAGCGACGATCCCTTGCGCGACCTGGAACCGCTGGTGCGCGATGCGATGGAGCTGTATGAGCCGATTGCCGCCGAGCGTGGCATCCGCCTGGGCGCGCAGTTGGAGCCCGTGCCGGTGCAAGGCGATGCCGATCAGTTGTTCCAGATGCTGATCAACCTGCTCGACAACGCGGTGAAGTATTCACCCGCGGGGCAGCAGGTCACCGTCAGCCTGGCGCTGGACGCCGGCGGCGCGCGGCTGGAAGTGGCGGATCAGGGCTCGGGTATTCCGGTCGAGGATCGCGAACGGGTCTTCGATCGTTTCCATCGCCTGGAAAAGCACCGCGGTTCGCCCGGCACGGGCCTGGGCTTGAGCCTGGTGCGCGCGATTGTGCTGCGCCATCGTGGCCAGATTCGCTTGGCCGACAACCAGCCCGGACTCAGGGTGGTGGTGTGGCTGCCGCGCGCACGTGGCTAGCGGGGTGAGTCAATCGTGACGGGTCAATCGTGAAATCGTGACGGGTCAGCCGTGACGGGCCAGCACCACGGCTTCGCGTCCGGCCATGTCCATGACCACGGCGGTGGGGATGCCGTGGTGTTCGAACAGCGTCGCCGCCAGCAGCTTGGCATTGTCACGCGCGTCGCTGAGGGAATCGAACGAGGACCGGCCATGCTCGCCCTCATACAACTGCCAGCCCTGGTGCGAGGCGGCGATGGTGAAGAGCAGGCGTGGCATGGGAGGACTCCGCGAGCGGCAACGGCGCATGGCTGCGCGACACCTGCAGAGTGCCCGTTTGCGCCACGCAAAACACTCGGGAGACTCCGCCTTGTCGTGTAGGAAAAACCCTACACGAGCCCTTCACGCGATCCGCTATTTCAGTAGCGGCGCCAACGCCGTCCACACATGATCACGCAGCTTGGGCTGTGCACTGGCGATGGGATGCAGGTTGTCGTCCTGGAAGTTGGCCCGATCGCGGGCGATGGGCTCCAGCAGGAACGGCAGCAGCGCCACCTTGTACTGCCTGGCCAGGTCGCTGTAGTTGGCTTCAAAGCCACGCGTGTAGTCCGGCCCGTAGTTGGGCGGGATGCGCATGCCGATCAGCAGCACCTTGGCCTTGGCTTGCTGCGCGGCGCGGATCATCTTGTCGAGGTTGGCGCGGGTCTGGGTCAGCGACAGGCCACGCAGGCCATCGTTGGCGCCCAGTTCGATCACCACCACCGCCGGCTTGTGCCGCTGCAGTTCGGCGGCGATGCGCGAAGCGCCGCCCGCGGTGGTCTCGCCACTGATGCTGGCATTGACCACCCGCCAGCCGGGTTGGGTCTTGTTGACCCGATCCGCGGTCAGCGCCACCCAGCCCTGCGCAGTCGACAGGCCATAGGCGGCGGACAGCGAATCGCCCATCACCAGCACCGTGCGTGTCGCAGCGGAGGGCGAGGTCGAGGCTTTCGCAGGCGCCTGCGCGAACACCGGCACGGCGGCCGTGAATAGCAGCAAGACCCACGCCATGGCAGAGTGCAGGGACAGCGTGAAGCGTGCGCGGACAGACTGACGCGTGAACGCAGGGCGAGAAGTTTTAAGAAACATTTAAACCCGGCTCCAGAAGATGGAGGACACCAGCATAGAGATGATCATGGCCGATTCCAGCGCAGACCGTATTTCCACCACAGAGACGCTTCAGGTTGAAGGCCTGGGCAAACGCGTGAAGCTGCCCGATGGCGAGCTGACCATCCTGGAGGACATCGGCTTCCGCATCCGTCGTGGCGATACCGTCGCCATCGTCGGCGCCTCGGGTTCCGGCAAGAGCACGCTGCTGTCGTTGCTGGCCGGGCTGGATACGCCGTCCAGCGGTCGCGTGTTGCTGGATGGTGCGCCACTGTCGGAACTGGACGAGGACGGCCGCGCGCGGGTGCGTGGCGAGAAGGTCGGCTTCGTCTTCCAGAGCTTCCAGCTGCTGCCGTCGCTGACCGCCTGGGAAAACGTGATGCTGCCGCTGGAACTGCGCGGCGATGCGCAGGTGGAAGCGCCGGCCCGGCAAATCCTGGAAAAGGTTGGCCTGGGCGAACGCCTGGGCCACTATCCGCGCCAGCTGTCCGGCGGCGAACAACAACGCGTGGCACTGGCGCGCGCCTTTGTCACCGCGCCGTCGCTGCTGTTTGCCGATGAACCCACCGGCAATCTCGACACCCATACCGGCCAGGCGATCATCGACCTGCTGTTTGCGCTCAATGCCGATGCCGGCACCACCCTGGTGCTGGTCACCCACGACGAACACCTGGCCTCCCGCTGCACACGCCTGCTGCGCCTGGACAGCGGCCGCCTGGTCGATCAGGCATGAAGATTCTGCGCATGGCCTGGCGGCAGTTGCGCCGCGATCTGGCCGCCGGCGATATCCGCATCCTGTTCGCCGCGCTGGTACTGGCGGTGGTGGCGGTGACGGCGGTGGGCTTCGTCACCGATCGCGCCGAGCGTGCGCTGGCCATCGAAGCCAATCGCCTGCTCGGCGGCGACGTGGTGATTCGGGGTGATGCCGTGATCGATCCGGCGCTGTTGAAACTGGCCGACGATGCCGGCCTGCAACGCACCGGCACAGTGGAAATGCAGAGCATGATCCGCGTCGGCGAGGAACTGAAACTGGGCGACCTGCGCGCGCTGCAACCTGGCTTCCCGCTACGCGGCAGTTTCCTGATCACCGATGACGGCGGCCACGAGCGCGCCGCCAAGGCGATTCCGGATCCCGGCAACGTGTGGATGAGCCAGGCCGGCGCGGAAACCCTGGGCGCCAAGCTGGGCGATGCCATCGCCATCGGCAACAGCCAGCTGCGGTTGAGCGCGCTGGTGGTGCAGGAACCGGATGCGGCGCTGGACTACTTCAATGTCGCGCCCAAGGTCTTCTTGAATGTCGCCGACCTGCCCGCCACTGGATTGGTGCAGGAAGGCAGCCGCATCCGCTATCGACTGGTGGTCGCCGGCGATGCCGCGGGCGTGGAGCGTTTCACCAACGCCGCACGCGAACAACTCGCACGCGGCCAGCGCCTGGAAACCATCCAGGACGCGCGCCCGGAAATCCGTTCCGGGCTGGATCGCGCCGGGCGTTTCCTCGGTCTGGCCGCACTGGTGTCGGTGGTGCTGGCGGCGGTGGCGGTGGCGATGGCCGCGCGGCGTCATAGCGAGCGGCATTTGTCCGGCACCGCGGTGATGCGTTGCCTCGGCGCGAGCCAGCGCACGCTGGTGGGCGTGCACGTGGGTGAGTTGCTCTTGCTCGGCGTGATCGCCTGCACGGTGGGCGTGCTGATGGCCTTTGGCCTGCAATGGGCGATTGGCGACTGGCTGCAGTCGGCCATGGCCATCTCGATTCCGCCTGCGGGTTGGCTGCCTGCGGTGCAGGGCTATGCCGTGGGCTTGATCGTGCTGCTGGCCTTCGGCGCGCCGCCCGTGCTCGCCTTGCGCCGCGTGCCGGCACTGCGCGTGTTGCGCCGCGATCTGGACAGCACCGAGCCCAGCGCCTGGCTGGTAGCGATCACCGGCTTCGCCGGCCTGGCTGGACTGCTGTGGTGGAAAGCCGGCTCGGCCGCGCTGGGCACGGCCATGCTGGTGGGCATCATCGCCACGCTGGCGGTGCTGGCCGCGCTGGCCTGGCTGCTGATTTTCGCCGTGCGCCGCCTGCGTTCGCGCCTGCGCGGCAGCCTGCGCTACGGCCTGGCCAACGTCAGCCGCCGCGCCGGCACCAGCGTGGCGCAGATCAGCGCCATGGGCCTGGGCTTGATGGCGTTGTTGTTGCTGACCTTCGTGCGCACCGATCTGCTGGATCGCTGGCAGATGGCGCTGGCCGCCGATGCGCCCAACCGCTTCATCATCAACGTGCAGCAGGATCAGCTGGATCCCGTGCGCGACTTCCTGCGCGCGCAGGGCCTGGGCGAGGCGCAGCTGTATCCGATGATTCGCGGCCGGTTGACCGCGCTCAACGGCAAGCCCAGTAGAGCCGAGGACTATGCCGAGGCCGACGAGCAGACCCGCCGTCGCGCCGATCGCGAGTTCAACCTGTCGATGGCCGATCACCTGCGCGAGGACAACACCGTCACCGAAGGCACGTTCTGGGGCGCGCAGCCCACCGCCACCCCGGAACTGTCGGTGGAAGAAGGCTTCGCCGAATCGTTGGGCTGGAAAATCGGCGACAACGTCACCTTCGATATCGCCGGGCAAAGCTTCGAAGGCCGCATCACCAGCCTGCGCAAGGTGGATTGGGAAAGCTTCCGTCCCAACTTCTTCGTCATCGCCTCGCCCGGTGCGTTGGATGGCTACTCGGCCAGCTACATCACCGCGGTCAGCGTGCCGCCGCAGCGCAGCGCGTTTACCCGCGATCTGGTCAATGCCTTTCCCAACCTCTCGGTCATTGATGTAGAGGCGGTGCTCAAGCAGGTGCGCAGCACTGCCGATCAGGTGTCGACCGTGGTGCAGGTGGTGTTCTGGTTCTCGCTCGCCGCTGGCGTGCTGGTGTTGCTGGCCGCCGTCAGCGCCAGCCAGGACGAACGCCTGCTGGAAGGCGGCGTGATGCGCGTGCTCGGCGGCAGCCGTCGCCAGTTGCGGCTGGCGCAGGCATCGGAGTTCGCCGCCATCGGCCTGCTGTCCGGCCTGGTGGCGGCCGTTGCGGCCTCGGTGTTGTCCGGTGTGGTGGCCACGCAGGTGTTCGACCTGCCGTGGCGGGTGAACTGGCAACTGGCCGCCGTGGGCGGCGGCATTGGCCTGATCGCAGCCTTGCTGGCGGGCCTGTTCGCGACGCGGCGCGTGCTGGACGCGCCGCCCTCGGTGACCCTGCGCGAACTGAACTGAGGCGGCAGCGCCTCAGTTCGCCGCCGGCACGCCCGTGATCGCCGGCGGCCGCTTGGGCGTGGCATCGAAGCGGCGTGCATAAGCGCGTTCTTCGATCACACGCTCCACTTCGTCATCGGCCAGGTCCGGTGCGCCGTACACCGCAAACACTGCGCGGCCGCCGTCGCCTTCGCCGACAAAATGCAGCCGGTAGCGCGGATGGCCGCCGCCGCTGTTCTCCGGATAGTGGATGGGCGGGCGACCGTCCTCCAGGTCCACTTCCTTGTTGTCGATGACGCCGCCGACGAACAATGCATGCATGGGAACATCCTCACGTGCTGGGGGAATCGAAAGGCTGCCGCAAGCCATGTTGGCGTCGCGCGAAAGTTGGGCGCATTGCGTGGTAGCGGCTGCTGTGTCGCGGCTGAAGCCCCTCCCACAGAGGCCAGCAAGTGGCACGCATGAAAAATGGGGTGAGCCAGGCTCACCCCTTGATGCAGACCACCTGGCGCAAGGTGTGGACCACCTCGACCAGGTCGCTCTGCGCGGCCATCACCGCGTCAATGGACTTGTACGCGGCCGGTGACTCATCGATGACCCCGCTGTCCTTGCGGCATTCCACGTGCGCGGTGGCCTCGCGGTGCTGCGACAGCGTGATCTGCTGGCGCGCGGCGGTACGGCTCATCACGCGGCCAGCGCCGTGGCTGCAGCTGTGGAAGCTGTCCTCGTTGCCCTTGCCGCGCACGATGTAGCTGCGCGTGCCCATGCTGCCGGGAATGATGCCCAACTCGCCGGCACGTGCGCTGACCGCGCCCTTGCGCGTGACCAGCAGCGACTCGCCTTGATGCTGCTCGCGCTGCACGTAGTTGTGGTGGCAGTTGACCGCCATCTTCTCCAACTGGAACTTCGGCAGGCGGTGGCGCATTTCCGCCAGCACCCGCGCCATCATCGCCTCGCGGTTCTGACGGGCGTAGTCCTGCGCCCACGACACCGCCTCCACGTAGTCATCGAACAGCGGCTCGCCTTCCAGGAAGAACGCCAGGTCCTTGTCCGGCAGGTGGAAGCCCAGCACGCGGTGTTCCAGTTGCTTGCGTGCCTGCTCGATGAAGTAGGTGCCGATCAGGTTGCCGGTGCCGCGCGAACCGCTGTGCAGCATCACCCACACCGCGTCCTGCTCGTCCAGGCAGATTTCGATGAAGTGGTTGCCGCCGCCCAGCGTGCCCAGCTGGTTGGCCATCTTGTCGGTGCGGACGCGGCGGTGCTTGTCCTTGATGGCGTCCAGGCGCTCGACCAGCCCCGACTGCGCCATGCGCGTGTCGATGCTGTCCGGGCGCTTGCGATGCTCGCCGCCGCGGCCATTGCCCACCGGCACACTGCGCTCGATCGAGCTGCGCAGTTGCGCCAGGCTGTCCGGCAGATCCTTGGCGCGCAGGGTAGTGCGCACCGCCGCCATGCCGCAGCCGATATCCACGCCCACCGCCGCCGGAATGATCGCGCCGCGGGTCGGAATGACCGAACCCACCGTGGCGCCCTTGCCCAGGTGCACGTCGGGCATCACCGCCACCCACGGCCCCACGAACGGAATGGCCGCGATGTTGCGCAGTTGTTCATGGGCTTGTGCTTCCAGCGGCACGCCCTGCACCCAGCCCTTGATCGGCGTGGTGCTGCCCTCGGCGTGCAGCAGTTCGAATGAAGTGCTCATACGTTCCTTCCTTGATAGCACGGCCACTGTTGCGCGCCCGTGCGGATTCTCCTGAACCATCGCGGCCGCTTCCCTGCGGCCGCCATGGCTTTACTGCTTGATGGTCACCAGTTGCTTCAGCACGCCCTCCAGGCCGCCGAACACGGTGAGCTTGTCGATCTTCTCGGTCACCTTCTCGAGTGCCTCCAGTTCCTTCAAACGCATCAGGACCGGGCTCTCCTCGATCAGGCGGGCGGTGTTCAACAGCGAGCGGGTGGCGTTGGCTTCTTCACGACGACGGATCACATTGGCCTGGGCGGACTTCTCCGCCTGCACCACGCCGTTGAGGATGTCCTTCATCTCGCCCGGCAGGATCACGTCCTTCACGCCTACGCCCAGCATCTCCACGCCGTAGCCGGTCAACTGGCCACGCGCGTAAGCAAAGATGTCGGCATCCAGCGAGGCCTTGTCGCCCAGCAACTCGTCCAGCGTCTTGGCGGAGACCGCCTTGCGCAGGCCGAACTGCAGTTCGCGGTAGACGTAGTCGCTGATCTTGGCCACCTTGGTACGCGCCACCACGACATCGGTCACGCGCATGCTGGCGGCCAGGTTGACGCGCAACGAGACCTTGTCGCGCGTCAACAGCTCCTGGCCCGACACTTCGATGGACTGCACGCGCAGATCAAAGACTTCCACCGCCACGTTCTTCTGGAAATTCCAGAAGGCGTACGCGCCGGCCGGCAGCACCCGATCCAGCTTGCCGTCGATGAACACCAGACCGGCCGACTCTGCCGGCACATCGGCGACCACCGCCAGCTTGGACAACACGCCGAGCTGACGCAGACGACGCGCCACCGAGGCCTCCACTTCGAGCGAGGCCAGCGAGACCGCCTCCACCTCGACCTTGATCAGACCCTGCCAGTACAGGCGCCGCGTGGCCGGAGCCAGCACGTCCTCGAGCTTGCCGTTCTTGCTGACCAGGCCGACCTGGTCCTCGCCGATATCGACGAGCACGAAGTACGGCGCCAGCTTTCCGCCGAGGCGCTCGATCAGCACATCGGCATCGTTGCCCTGGTACTCCGGGCGGGCGATGTTGTGCACGGCGATTTGCACGCGGTTGAGCGGGTCGAAGAACGTGTACACGCCCGGCAGCAACACCTGCTCGATTTGACGGTTGCGATACACCAGGCCGCGCTCGCCGTCTCCGATCACGACCCTCTTGGTCCAGAACATTGGTCTACTCCTTGTAGTGGATGGGCTCTGGTGATCCGTTCCCTTGGATTTGCACAGGTCGTGGCGGAACGGTTGCCGCGACCTGCGATAAGAAGAAGGTGGAAACGCCCGTGGACAGCCACGAGGCGGGAAATCGGCGCTGGCGAAGGCGAGTCAGTCGGCGGCGTCATGCGTTCCCTGCATGAGCGCAACCGACGCAGGCCTTCGTCAGGGCGCGCGTCCGGCACACGTGGCCGCTGCGTTGCACCTCGCCGCCCTTCCTGGCGAATCGATGTGCAGTGCACCGGGCGTTTCCGGTGTTGGGACTTGCGTCCCGACAGTTCATGACGTGAAAGGTCATGTTTCAGAGCGGGAATCGAACCCGCAACCTTCGGTTGATTAGACCGATGCTCTACCCAATTGAGCTATCCAAAGCGACGAGCCGGAATCGAACCGACCTTATGCCGCCGAAGCGGTGCCCTCTCCAGTGGGCGCTCGTCGTGGTGGAGATGCTTGCTTTCCACGCCTCGGCATACGCCACGGCAAAGCCGCGCGCACCAGATGGGTTGCACCCCATACCGCTGTGACGTGTTCCAAAAGCATCCCCGATTGCGGACTGTCGCCAATCCGCAATGTCGTCAGGCGCAAGGCGCCTTGTTCGTTGTTCCCTTTCCGTGCGCCGCCCGCGTTGGAGCATCACCACGCAGCGCACATGCGCCGGTTGCAGTCGCGCCCCCGCAACGGGCGCGCGCCAGCGCTACCCGGATGCTCCTGGGCGAAGAATGGAGGTCTTCGAATTGAAAGAGACAAAACCTGGTCGATGCATGAGCATCCTTGTGCGAACGCCAGAAACAAAACGCCCCCGGGACTTGCGACCCGAGGGCGTTCGCGTTGCCTCGGGAGATCGGGGTGGCCGATCTCCCAGGGAGAATCGACCGTTAGTGGGGGTACCGCTTGCTTTCGAAGCGCGCATCACACGCGCGCAGATCCGCGCCGCGGGTTGGCCGCAGGGCAAGCAGATTGGCGTGGGTGGCGGGGCGGTTCATTGGAATTCGTTGACTCGAAAAAATGCGGAACAAGGTCCGAAGGCCGCGCACGATACGCGGGTTGTTTTCAGGATGCAACAACTTTTTTACAAAGATTTTGAGGCAGAAGAAACAGTGCCACCGGGTTTTGAAACCCGGCATGCGATGCCGGGTTTCGACGTGCGGTATCAGGCGGGCACAAGATCTTCGCCCCCCTCCTTGAGTGCCTCGGCCAGCTGGCTGCTGAGCAGGTGCAGGCAGCCACTCCACTGTTCGGGCGCGATGATCGGGTCATCGTCGCGGGCGAGGGTCAGCAGGTAGAGCAGGTGCAGCGTTTCCTGCACGGTCCAGAGTTTGTCGCGCGGCGACTCCTTGCCGGGAGTGGGCGCCGGAGGGAAGGGCGGGAGGAAGTGGAAGTTGCCGTCGGTGGATGGCTGAGGCGTGGTGCTTGTAGGATGGAGGCTAGCCATGATTGGTACCTTGCTTACTGGTTGTGGTTAGCGGGCCGTTTGAGGTGCTAGCTCAGACGGTCCGCGCTTTTGCCCTGCAGCTGGGGAATGGAGCGGGGCGCTGCGGGGTGAGATGCCCTGCAGGAAAACCTAGAACCTGTTGGCTGGAAATGCACCTATATCGTGGGTGATTCTTCAGGCGCTTCATTGTTGGTTGTGTTGGAGCAGAGCGAGGGGAGTCGATGGGCATCACTACACAGGCAATCGGAACGCTCACCTTGGATCGCACGGATTCCGCCGGGGAGCCGGGGCGTGAAGTGCGTATAGAGCATCGGCTGATGGCGAAAGCTCCTGATGAAGAGCTTTGGTTTGGATTCGTCCTGACGACGTCGAGTCAGCAGGTGATAAGTCCCGGCGGCGAGAGTCAGGTCGGAGTTGCATTCTTGAACGACGTGGAAGCCAGAGCCACGTTCAAGGCGCGAACGCCCATGCGGTTCGGTGATGGCGTGAGGGTGCGCGGGACTCTGGTGCTTGAAAAATACATCGACTGACTCGCATCGCACGCACGTGAGGGTTCCGGATGGCTATGAAGATCGCCATGAGGTTGGTTTCGGGTGGATGCGCTCTCCTGGCATGCACGACGTGCTCCGGCAGCCGTTCGGAGGATGCCTACTGCAAGGCAGTGCTATCCGGCTCGCCCAGTCTCGGCGTCCCGGTCAAGGATCTTCACGTGTACGGCACCTTGCATCACGGAGTGATGGCGCTGTCCTCGCAGTGCATACGGCCGGTGTTCTACTTTTCAAGCATTGATAACCCTGGAGAGGGAAGTGAAGCCGCTGCGCGCATGACGGCATTCAATCGCGCCATGTTCATGACGCCCTCCAAGTACAGCGGGATGTTCGCGCTTGAAGGGCGGGTCGACGTTCGTCCCGGCGAGAATTTGGTGGTCCTGGTCGATGTGCACGACTTCCATGAGGTCAGCGACGCCGAGACCGACAAGATTCTGGACGCGGTGCATGCAAGCAAGGGCCAGTAGAATGAGAAGGAATGCGCAGGGGCACCGACCGGGAGTCAACCAAAGCAGGATGCTGCTGATGCGCGGCTTACATCTCGAAGGCGCGGGCCTTGCAAACGGAGACGTTAATCCGTGACTCATTATTTTCGGCCGGGAGATTTGGTTTGGGTTCGGGCCGCCCTCGCTGAGGAAAGCAGCCTCGTACCTCATCTCGTTCGGCTGTGCATTGGTTGCGATGTATGTCCTGTTGGTACTCACTGATCCGCGCATTGCGTAACCCATGCGCTGAGCCCTGAAAGTTTCCAAAGGGCGCGGGCACGCAGGGAACGGTAGAATCCCCACCCGCCTCCGGTACCACCCCGATGTCCACCCCCCACCACGACCCCGCCCTCGACGCCCTGCTGCTGCCCTTCAAGCGCGGCGATCTGGCTTGGCCTGCTGCCGGCATCCACTTCCTGCGCGCACGTGACGGCGCGGCGCTGCGGCAGTTCCCGCTCGCCCCGCTGACCTGCGAGCAGAGTTTCAAGCCCGAGGCCGAGGCCCTGCAGCGCGCCGGCCTGCGCGTCTCCGATGGCGTGGATGAGGCATCGCTGGCCAACTCCGCGTCTCTAGTCTTGTTGCTGCCGCCGCGCCAGCGCGAGGAAGCTCGCGCGCTGATGGCGCGCGCCTACGCCGTGCTGGAAGCGGGCGGCACGCTGGTCTGCAGCGTGCCCAATAACGAGGGCGCCAAGAGCTGCGAGCAGGATCTGGCTGGGTTGGCCGGACTGAGCGGCAGCCTCACCAAATTCCATTGCCGGGTGTTCTGGACCACGCGCGGGGCGAATCCGGTGGATGCGGACCGCCTGGCGAAGTGGCAGGCGCTGGATGCGCCGCGTCGCATCCTGGGTGGGCAGTACCTCAGCCGACCCGGTGTATTCGCCTGGGATCGCGTGGATGCGGCCTCGGCGCTGCTGGTCGAGCACCTGCCCACGGACCTGAAAGGCGAGGCGGCGGATCTCGGCGCCGGCTATGGCTACCTGTCGCGCGAGCTGCTCACGCGCTGCCCGGGCATCACCCGCCTGGATGCCTACGAAGCCGAGGCGCGTGCGCTGGCCTTGGCGCGCATCAATCTGGAAGACGCCCGCGTGCCCGTGACGTTCCATTGGCACGACGTCTGCGCCGGCATCAGCGCGCGCTACGACGTGATCATCACCAACCCGCCCTTCCACGCACAGGGCCGCGGTGATCGCCCGGATATCGGCCAGCAGTTCATCCGCGTGGCGGCGGAAGCCCTGAAGCCCGGTGGCCGCTTGTGGCTGGTCGCCAACCGCCACCTGCCTTACGAGCACGTGCTGGATGGTCGCTTCGCCAGCGTGCGCGAAGTGGCCGCGCGCGAAGGTTTCAAGGTTGTCGAAGCGGTGAAGAGCGCACGCCGATGAAAATCGTCAAGCACCTGGCCAACCTGGGTTACGGCAGCCGCAAGCAGGTGGCGATGATGTTCCGCGAAGGTCGCGTGACCGATGCCGAAGGCGAGGTGCTGTACGCCGACGATCCGGTGGACCACGACAACATCCGAGTTGATGGCGAACCGCTGGACGCCGCGCCCGGCCTGCTGCTGATGCTCAACAAGCCGACTGGCTACACCTGCTCCACCAAGGACATCGGCCGGCTCATCTACGATCTGTTGCCGCCGCGTTATCGGCTGCGTTCGCCGGTGTTGTCCAGCGTCGGCCGGCTGGATCGCGATACCTCCGGCCTGCTGCTGATGACCGATGACGGTGGCTTGCTGCACCGGATCATCTCGCCGCGCGCACAGCTGCCCAAAATCTACGAAGCCGAGCTGGCCCATGACCTGCGCGGCGACGAGGTGGCACTGTTCGCCAGCGGCACGCTGATGCTGGAATCGGAAACCACGCCGCTGGCCCCGGCCGGGCTGGAGATTGTCGATGCGCGCCATGCCCGCATCACCCTGATCGAAGGTCGCTATCACCAGGTGCGAAGGATGTTCGCCGCCGTCGGCAATCACGTGAACACCCTGCATCGCAGCCGGATGGGCGGGATCGCGCTGGGCGATTTGCCGTCCGGTCAATGGCGCGCGTTGAACAATGCGGATCAGCAGCTGCTGTTCCGCACCGACATCAGCTGAGTGGCGCCGACGTTGCGCGATTGAGCCAGCCACCGGCATACGGAACTTTCCTACATCCACGCGCGGAGTCGCCTGATATCCGCGCCCAGGCCGGCAGCGCATCCTGTCGGCATGAACCCTTCAGTACACGATTGCAGTGGGCGCGAGTACGCGCCGCTTTACATGGGCCGCTACGCGGTGGAAGGCCAGGTCTATCTGGTCAGCTTTTCCACGGCAGGCAAGCGCAGCTTGTTCTGTGACTACCTCACCGCCTCCACGGTCTGCCGGTGCATCGTGGATCCGCGTCTGTGGTATCGCTCGCGGTTGCTGGGCTGGATGTTGATGCCCACGAGCTGGCATGGGCTGATCCGGGTGGCGCACTTCGATGACCTGGCCATTCTGGTCCAGCGCATCAAGACCCACACCACGCGGGGCTTGCGCCGCGAGCGCCCGGGCCTGGGGCGCATCTGGGAGACCGGTTTCGAAGATCGCCAGTTGAAGACCGAGCACGAGCTGCTACGGACGGCGCGCAGCGTGATGGCGCAGCCGGTCCGTGCCGGCATCGTGGCGCAGGCAGGTGACTATCCGTATTGGAATGCCGAATGGCTGTGAAACCCCGCTCAGTGTTCGAACAACGCCCGCCAGCCGGCATGGCCCAGGCGTTCGAGCGTCTGCAGGTTGCGCTCCACGATCACGTCTGGATCCGGGAACGCCGCCACCGCGCGCTCGACACTGTCTTCGCGCAGCAGATGCAGGGTGGGGTAGGGTGAACGGTTGGTGTAGTGGCCGATGTCGTCGGCCGCGGCGCCGGCAAACTGGTAATCCGGATGGAAGCTGGCCACCTGCAGGATGCCTTGCAGGTCCAGCGCCTCTACTGCGGCGTCGGCATTGTCGAGGAAGTCGTTGTAGTCCAGGAAATCGGTCAGCACATCCGGGTGGATGATCAAGGTGGTGTCGATCTGCTCCGGGTCGGTGTCGCGCAGCAGCACCAGTTCTTCCACCAGTTGCTCAAGCAGGGCTTCGGAGGTGCTGGCGTCGCTGAGGACGAAGCGGACTTGCTCCTTCACGTATACCGCCTTGGCGAACGGGCACAGATTCAGGCCAATCACCGCGCGTTCGATCCAGCGGCGGGTGTCGGCCACGGGATCGTGCAGGTCGCCGGACGCGCCAGCGACGTCGGGGCCGGACTCAGTCACGGAAGTTGTCGTACTGCAGCGGCAGTTCGAAGTCGCTTTTCTTGAGCAGGGCGATGACGTCCTGCAGATCGTCGCGCTTCTTGCTGGTCACGCGCAGCTTGTCGCCGTTGATCTGGGTTTCGACCTTGATCTTGGCGTCCTTGATGGACGCGGCAATCTTCTTGGCCAGCTTCTGCTCGATGCCCTGCTTTACCGTCACCTTCTGCTTGGCCTGGGCCAGGTTGGTTTCGATATCGCCAAACTCCAGGCAGCGCACGTCGATGCCGCGGGCGATCAGGCGGGCGCGCAGGATGTCGGTCATCTGCTGGACCTGGAAATCGCTGGGTGCGGTCTGGGTGATGACCTTGTCTTCGAGCACGAACTTGGCATCCACGCCCTTGAAATCGAAGCGGTTGGAGAGTTCGCGGTTGGCCTGGTCCACGGCATTGGTCAGCTCGTGGGCGTTGACTTCGGAAACGACGTCGAAGGAGGGCATGGGGAATTCCGTAGTGCGGGGTGCGGCCTATTCTAATTGCTGCGGCTGGCCGGCGCGTGTGCAGGGTGCAGGCGACATGCGCCCGTGGGCGACAGGTACCATGGCGCATGCCCAGCCGCCATCCCTCTTTCGCCGCCGTCATGATGCTGCTGGCGGTGCTGTTGTTCGCACTGATGGACGCCGGGCTCAAGCTGCTGTCCACCCGCTATCCGCCGCTGCAGGTGGCGGCGCTGCGCGGTTTGTCGTCATTGCCATTCGTGCTGCTGTGGGCCGGCATGACCGCGCCCTGGCGCAGCCTGCTGCGTGTGCACTGGCCGTTGCAGTTCCTGCGCGGGGCGCTGGGCGTGGCGATGATGGCCGGCTTTGTCTACGGACTGCGCGGGATGCCGCTGTCCACGGCCTATGCCATCACCTTTGTCGCGCCCTTGCTGGTGACGGCGATGGCCGGCCCCATCCTCAAGGAAAAGGTCGGCCCCGGCCGCTGGCTGGCGATCGTCATCGGCCTGATCGGCGTGCTGGTGATCCTGCGCCCGACCGGGCAGGGCATGTTGACCCTCGGTGGCCTGGCGGTGCTGGTGGCGGCGATCTGTTATGCCGCCGGCGCCATCGTGGTGCGCCTGCTGTCGCAGCGCGACAGCACCCAGGCGATGGTGGTGTGGTTCATGCTGCTGCTGTCGCTGGGCGCGTCAGTGCTGGCGTGGCCGAGCTGGCAGCCGCTGCGCGGCGAGGACATCGCCATCATCGCCGGCGTCGGCCTGGCGGGGTCGCTGGCGCAGGTCGCGCTGACCGAAGCCTTCCGCCGTGGCGAAGCCTCGCTGATTGCGCCGCTGGAATACACCGCGTTGATCTGGGGCGTGCTACTGGATGTGAGCCTGTGGGGCGTATTGCCCGACGGCATGACTTGGGCAGGTGCGGCGATCATTGTCGCCAGTGGCATCTACCTGTTGCGCCGTGAGCGCGTGCATGTGGAAGCAGAACATCCCTGATGCCGTTCCTGATCATTCCCCTGGCATTGCTCCTGATCCTGCTGCTGGCGGTGATCCTGCTGCCGGTGTCGCTGGTGCAGCGCTTCCGCTACGGCCGCGCGCGGCGCCGGGCCTGGCCCTGGCTGGTGTCGTTCAATGCGTGGTTCCTGCTGGGCGCCAGCGCGGTGTTCCTGCTGGTCAGTGCACTGATGCAGTGGTGGTTTCCGCACAACCTGATGCAGGCGGGCCTGGGTTGGCTGGCCGGGGTGGCGCTGGGCATCGTCGCGCTGTGGCTCACCCGCTATGAGCGCGCCGTTGACGGGCTGTATTACACGCCGAATGTCTGGCTGGTGCTGTCGCTGACGTTGCTGGTAGCCGGGCGACTGCTGGTGAGCGTGGTGCAGATTTTCCGCCAGGGCTCGGCGTGGTGGTCGGGCCAGCACTTGACGGGCGATTGGCATGCGGGCCTGGTCGCAGTGGCAGGCCTGTTGCTGGGGTACGCGCTTTCCTATCAGTGGGGCCTGCGGCGCCGGCTGCGTCGGCTGGCGCCCCCCTTCAGCAGCAAGCCGTTCACCGACAAGGCGACAACAAAAACGAAGGGCCCTCGCGGACCCTTCGTCTGAGCTGTCACTTGTGGAACGGGACGCTTAGAAGCGTGCGCCCAATCCCACGCCCACGACCCACGGATTGAGCTTGGCTTCTTCGCCGCTGCTCTGGCCGTCAAAGGTCACGTCGCTCTTGCCGTGCATGTAGCGGGCATCGGCACGCGCGAACCAGGACGGGCTGATGTTGAAGTCCACACCCACCGTGCCCATCGCACCCTTGCCGTTCTCGAAACCGATGTGCTGGCCGAGATCATTGCGCACGTTGTTGCCACCGCTGTAGTTGGTCTCGTAGTAGCCCAGGCCCACGAACGGACGGATCGGGGCATTGGACTGCAGGAAGTGATACTGCGCGCTCAAGGCCAGCGGCTGGGCGTCGATGTTGCCCTGCTTGCCGGCGTCGGTGCGCACGCGCTGCTCGAACTTGTCAGCCGCACCCCACAGTTCCACCGCCATGTTGGGCGTGGCGTACCAGCTGGCACTCAACGTGGCAGCCGAGCCGCCATCCAGATTCATGCTGCTGTTGTCGACGGGGTTGGAATCCACCTTCTGCACGGCATAGCCGCCCACCACCGCGAAACGCTTGGCATCGGTGTTGGCAGTGTCATTGGCATCCTGGGCAAAAGCCGCCGGCGCGATGGCCGTCAGCGAAAGGGCAAGCATCAAAGGGCGCATCTTGTTCATTCGAGATCTCCTCGTTGTAAGTATTTCCTGCCCCGTTTCTGCGGGGCGTGCGCAAGGTAGCGTTCAACGAATGAACGCGGACACGTACACGAAATGAATCAAACACAACGTCGTCCAATTCGACATTGCGTTCACGACTCGCGACAGCAAGCGCGTCTACAGCGTGTTGCCCGCATGCAAGGTCGTGATACGACGTGGGCATCGATGAACTGCTGGTACAGCCTGCGGGTGGAACGGCGCAGGTGGCGCGCGACACCGTGATGCCCTAAGGTGTCCACCGCGAAACGCGCGGGAGCGGATCATGGTCCAGAGCAAGGCGACCACGGTGGAGCAATACCTGGCGGAGTTACCCGCGGACAGGCGCGAGGTGATTGCCTCGGTGCGCGCGCTGGTCAACCAGCACCTGCCCGCCGGTTACCAGGAAGCCATCCGCTGGGGAATGATCAGTTGGGAGGTGCCGCTGGCGCGTCTGCCCGACACCTACAACGGCCAGCCGTTGGCCTTTGCCGCCCTCGCGGCGCAGAAGAACTACTACGCCCTGTACCTGAGCTGCGTGGATGCGGATTCGCAGACCGAACAGCTCCTGCGCAATGCCTACGCCGAGGCCGGACGCAAGCTGGATTTCGGCAAGAGCTGCCTGCGCTTCAAGCAACGGGCGGATCTGCTGGACGCGGTGGTGGGCCAGGTGATTGCGGCCACGCCGGTCGACGCGCACATCGCCCACTACCAGGCCAGTCGCGTGAGACACTGAAGGCATGAGTCCCCGACCTCCCCGAACCGGCAGCGGCAACACGCGTGGCGCGAGCACGCGGCAGGGCAGGTCGACTTCGGCCGCCGGCCGTGCTGCCTCGGCCGCACCGCTGACGCCCGGCGAGAATCCGACCATGGCCGATCTGGCCAAGATCGCGGGCGTCTCGGCGATCACCGTCTCGCGTGCCTTGCGCGAGAGTCCGCTGGTCAATGCCGAAACCCGCGAGCGCGTGCGCGCGGTCGCACAGGAATACGGCTACGCCTTCAATGTCAGTGCGCGCAACCTGCGCCTGCGCCGCAGCATGACCGTGGCGGTGGTGGTGGAGATGAAGCCCACCCTGGAGCGGCAGATGTCCGGGCCGTATCCGCTGGATCTGCTGGGCGGCATCACCCAGGAACTGACCACCACCGGCTACAGCGTGCTGCTGACGTCGTTGCAGGGCGGCGCCCTGCCCAACGTGCAGGCGGCCGACGGCGTGATCCTGCTGGGCCAGGGCGCCAACGAAGACGCCATGCATGCGGTCCAGCGTTGGGGCCGGCCGATGGTGGTGTGGGGCGCGGTGAGCCGGCACGAATCGCAGGTGGTGGTGGGCAGCGACAATCGCCGCGGCGGATCGCTGGCGGCGGATCGCTTCATCGCGCTGGGTCGCAGTCGGCCGGTGTTCCTCGGCGATCCCGCGCACGGCGAGTTCGCCGAGCGTCTGGAAGGCTTCGCAAGCACGCTGCGCAAGTACGGCATCGAGCCGATCGTGCCGGCGGTGGAAGGCTTCACCGTCAATGCCGGCGCCGAAGTCGTGCATGCGCTGTTGCAGAAACATCCGCAGGTCGACGCGCTGTTTGCAGCCAGCGATCTGCTGGCCATCGGCGCCATCCGCGCCTTGATCGAGCGCGGCCGGCGGGTGCCTGACGATGTCTCGGTGATCGGCTATGACGACACCCCGCTAGGGGCCACCTATGTGCCGCCGCTGAGTTCGGTGCACCAGAATTTTGTCGACGCCGGGGTCCTGCTGGCGCGCAAGATCCGCGAGCTGATCGACGGCCAGGCCACCGCCTCCGAGACCCTGCCGACCCATCTGGTCGTGCGCGCCACCTGAGCGCAAAACACTGCTGCGGCGCAGCGTGAATCCGGCCGCTGTGCCGACCCGGGCGGGGGGCCTCCTCCAGCCCGCTTTGCGCCTGCAAGTGCTTGTCCGGGAAACGAATGTTTAACTTTGAACAAGCCCCTCGCAGGCCTGGCTCCCGCCAGGCCGAGGCCGGCTGTTATCGATAACTTGACATCGATAACATCCGCTTCCTAGTTTGCCGCCGACGCCTACGGGCACAGGACAGGAGCAGGCCGGCGTGGCGGATTGGCAGGACAACGGCGCGGGCCGTGGCGGCGACCGGCCGCATACGGATTCCTCTTGGCAGCTCAGTCAGACGGCCTATGACGCCGATCGCCGGGCGCGCGATGAAACCCTGTTCGCCCTGGCCAATGGCGGCCTCGGCGTGCGCGGCGCCTTCGAAGAGCAGGACAGTCCCAGCGATGGCAGCTTCCTGGCCGCGGCGTTCGAGCAGAGCCCGATCCACTACCACGAGCGCCTGGCCGGTTTTGCGCGCAGCACCGACACCCGCGTGCCGGTGGCCGAAGGCAAGCGCATCCGCGTCTGGCTGGGACGCGAGCGGCTGGATCCGGATGCCAGCCAGTGGCTGGCGTTCGAGCGCGCGCTGGACCTGCGCCACGGTTTGCTGCATCGGCGCCTGCGCCTGACCACGCCGGCCGGCCATACGGTGGAAATCCAGGCCGAGCGCGTGGTGCCGTTTTCCGAACATGCGCTGCTGGCCATTCGTTTTCGTCTGACCTCCATCGACTACAGCGGCCCGATCACGCTGGTGTCATCGCTTGAAGCCGGCGCGCGCGCGGTGGCGCAAGGCGACGATCCGCGGATTGGCGCGGGCGGCGGCGAAGGTCTGCAGACGCTGGGCTGCGGTGGCCATGACGACCTGCTGTGGCTGTCGCAACGCGCGCCCCATCGCGGCTTCGAACTCAGCGCCGGCCAGCGTCATCGCGTCGGTGACGGGCTGCGTGCCGATGGGGTGGAGACCGGCGATGAGCAGGTCTCGCAGCGCTATTGCGCCGACCTCAGTCCGGGCCAGTCAGTGCAGCTGGAGAAGTTCGTCGCCTACGTGCAGGACGCCGACCTGACGGCACGCGCGAACCAACTGGACAGCTTGCTGGCGCGCGCCATCGAAACCGGCTTTGATGGCTTTGCCGCCACCCAGTCGGCGGCGATGGAACGGTTCTGGCAACGCGCGGCCATTGCCGTGCAGGGCGGCGCCGATGCCGAACTGGCGCTGCGTTTCAACCTGTTCCATCTGCTGCAGTCGGCCGGCCGCAATGGCCATGACGGCACGGCCGCCAAGGGCCTGACCGGCGAAGGTTATGAAGGCCATTGTTTCTGGGATACCGAGGCCTTCGTGCTGCCGGTGATGGCATTCACCGCACCGGAAGTGGCGCGGGCGATGCTGCATTACCGCTATCGCACGCTGGAAGCGGCGCGCACCCATGCGCGCGAAATGAATCACCCGGTGGGAGCGCTGTACCCCTGGCGCACCATCGATGGCGGCGAATGCTCGGCGCACTACCCCAGCGGCTCGGCGGCGTACCACATCAATGCCGCGGTCGCTTACGGCATCGGCCTGTATCTGGACGCCAGCGACGATATCGAGTTCCTGGTGGACGCCGGCGCGGAAATGCTGTTCGAGACCGCGCGCATCTGGCCGCAGGTGGGCCACTTCAACGCGCGCAAGGGCGGCGCGTTCTGCATCCACGAAGTGACCGGGCCGGATGAATACACCACCCTGGTCAACAACAACTACTACACCAACCGGATGGCGCAGCGGCACCTGGAATGCGCCGTGCGCGCATGGCACCGCTTGCGCCAGAGCCATCCGCAGGCGCTGGCCGCGCTGGCGCAACGCCTGCAGCTGACCGACGAAGAAGTGGCGCTGTGGCATCGCGCCGCGCGTGCGATGTACCTGCCGTACGACCAGGACTACGGCGTGCTGGCGCAGGACGATGAGTTCCTCGACAAGCCGCGTTGGCCGTATCCGGCGCCGGTCGGCGAGCATCGTCCGCTGCTGCTCGATTTCCATCCGCTCACCCTGTACCGCCACCAGATCTGCAAGCAGGCCGACGTAGTGATGGCGTTGGTGCTGGCCGGCGACGGCGTGGATGTGCGCGCCAAGCGCCGCAGCTTCGACTACTACGAAGCAGTGACCACGCACGATTCCACACTGTCGGCGCCGGTGTTCGGCATCCTCGCCAACGAAGTGGGTCACCCGGGCAAAGCCTGGCGCTACTTCGACGCCAGCCTGCGCGTGGACCTGGACGATCTGCATCGCAATACCGATCACGGCGTGCACATGGCGGCGATGGCCGGCAGCTGGCTGGGGCTGAGCCAGGGCTTTGCCGGTCTGCGCGTGCGCCAGGGCCAGCTGGGCTTTGCACCGACCCTGCCCGACAGCTGGCAAGGCTACGGCTTTGCGATCCGCTGGCGCGGTTGCGTGCTGCGGCTGGAAGTGTCCGCGCAAGGCGTGCGCTATCACCTCGAAGAAGGCACCGAGCTGGCCATCCAGCATGTTGGCGAGGAACTGATCCTGTCGGCGGACGCCTCGGCCTGGCAGCCGCTGGCCGAACCACGCGAGGCGGTGCGGGCGATCTTCCCACGCGCCGCGCGCGCGCTGATCTTCGATCTGGACGGCGTGCTCACCGATACGGCGCACACCCACTATGAAGCGTGGAAGCAGCTGGCCGACGAGATCGGCGTGTACTTCGACCGCGACATCAACGAGCGGCTCAAGGGCGTGGACCGGCTGGCCTCGCTGCGGATCATCCTGGAGCGCGCCGAGCGCAGCTACAGCGCCGAAGAACAACTGGAACTGGCGACCCGCAAGAACAGCTACTACGTCGAAGCAATCCAGCGGACGTCGCCAAAGGACTTGTTTGCCGGCGTCGATCGGGTGCTGGCCGATGCGCGTCAAGCGGGCTTGAAAATCGGCCTGGCCTCGGCCAGCCGCAATGCGCGCACGCTGCTGGACAAGCTGGGCATCGTCGATCGCTTCGATTACATCGCCGACGCCGGCGCCATCCGGCATGCCAAGCCGGCGCCGGACATTTTCCTGGACGTGGCGGCGGCATTGGGAGTGCCGCCGTCGCACTGCATCGGCGTGGAGGACGCCGCTGCCGGCATCACCGCAATCCATGCCGCCGGCATGGCCGCGATCGGCATCGGCGATGCGCGCGCGCTGGCGCAGGCCGACGTGGTACTGCCGGACATTGCCGCGCTGCGGCTGGGAGACGTCGTTTCATCGTGACCGCATGCGGCTCGTCAGAAGCCGCGGCGGATTCTTGTCAACCTGTTGAACACACGTGGAGGGAACACATGCAACAGAACAACCTGATTCGCTACGCCTTGTCCGTAGCGATTGCCGCGGCCCTGGCGCCAGCGGCCTTGGCCCAACAAGCCCCGGAACCATCAACCCCGCAACAGACGGCGCCTGCCCAGGCCACCCCCGCGGCGCAGCCGCAGGCGCGGCAGAACCAGGCGACCACGCTGGACACGGTGGTGGTGTCCGGTACGGCCACCGCCGGCGGCGTGAAGAAGCTGGAAGCCAGCTTCAACATCGTCACCGCCAACGCCGAACAGATTAAGCAGGCCAATCCCAAGAGCACGGCTGACTTGTTGAAGATCTCGCCCGGCATGTGGCCCGAATCCACCGGCGGCCAGACCGGCGCCAACATCGAAATCGCCGGCTTCCCCGGCGGCGGCGATGCGCCTTATTTCTCAACCCTGTTGATGGGCTCGCCGTTGTACGGCATGCCCACGTTGTCGTTCTTCGAAACCACCTCGATGTTCCGCCTGGATGACACGGTGGAGTCGGTGGAAATCCTGCAGGGTGGCCCGTCAGTGGTGTTCGCCGATGGCCAGATGGGCGCCAGCGCCAACTTCTTCCTCAAGACCGGCACCGAAGAACCGACCGGCAGTGTCGGCCTGACCTACGGCGATGAAGGCCTGTGGCGGCTGGACGGCTTTGCCGGCTTCAAGGTGGCCGAGGGTTGGTACGGCAGCATCGGCGGCTTCTGGCGCGAGTCCGACGGCGTGCGCGATCCGCAGTTCAAGGCCGACAAGGGCGGCCAGCTCACCGCCACGCTGTCGCATGACTTCGATGCCGGCAAGCTGACCCTGTACACCCGCTACTTGAACGACAAGAACCAGTTCATCACTCCGATTCCGCTGATCCAGCGCGGCACCGACAGCTTCAGCGCCTATCCGGGCTTCGATCCGCTCAAGGACACCTACTACAGCAAGGCGATCCAGCACGTTTACCTGCCCTCGTATCCCAACGGCGGCAAGAACGCCGACCTCGCCGATGGTCGCGGCGCCAAGATGTTCTTCCTCGGCGGCAACTTCGACTACTCGTTCGACAATGGCTGGTCGATCAGCGACCGCTTCCTGTTCGACGAAGGCGACATGGACACCAATGCGCTGTTCTCGGGCAACAACCCGGCCACGCTGGAAGATCAGCTGTATACGGCAGGCACCCCGGGCGGCTTCCAGTTGCCGGCCGGTTCGGCCACCGCCACCTACGTGGGCGGCGGCGCGGTGCCGCTCAGCCAGAGCGTGATCCAGCAGGGCTGGTGGTCCATCCACAAGCACCTGAAGAGCTTCAGCAACGACTTCCGCCTGAGCAAGGATCTGTTCGAGGGCAACACGCTGACCGTGGGCTTGTATGTCAACAACTACTCGATGAGTGACAAGTGGTCGCTGGGCAACCAGATGCTGATGACCAACGAGCCCAACGCCCGGCCCATCACGGTCTCGTATGACGACGCCGGCAACACGATCTACCGCACCGACGCCCAGGGCTTCAGCGACTTTGGCGGCTTCCACATCGCGCAGTACGGCAGCGCCACCAACATCGCCTTCTACCTGTCCGACTCCTGGCGGGTGGGCAAGTGGCTGTTCGATCTGTCCGGCCGCGTCGAGAACCAGGACGCCACCAACAACGTCTGCAATCTGGAAAATCGTGATCTCGACGGTGACCCGGACACCCTGTATGACAATGCCGTGCCGGTCTGCAACGGCACCTTCCAGAAGATCAATTACGACAAGACCCATCCCACCTGGACGGCGGGCGCCAACTACTCGTTCACCCCCAACATGTCGATGTACGGACGGGTCAACACCGGCGGCCACTTCCTGGACTTCGACAACGGCATCCGCGGCACCAGCAACGAGAACTTCCCGCCGATGCAGAAGGTGCGCAACTACGAGATGGGCTTCAAGTACCAGAGCGACCTGCTGTACGCCGATATCAGCGGCTACCGCCGCGTCTTCAGCGGCCTGCTGTACCAGCCGACCGACGGCGCCGGTACCCCGGTGGGCGATCCGCGCGTCTATGGCTCGGAGTCGTACGGCGTGAACTTCATCGGCGCGCTGACGCCGGTGGAGAACCTGCGCCTGCAGCTGGTGGCCAACTACCTGGACGGCGAATACACCGACTATGACGCTTGCCTGCCGTACATCGACATCAACGACCAGCCCAACTGCGCCAGCATTGAAGGCCAGCAGCTGCAACGCCAGCCGAAGTTCCGCGCCATGTTCACCCCGAGCTACCGCTTTGTGATGGATTGGGGCGACCTGATGCCGTACATCACCTACACCTACGTGGGTGATCACACCCAGGATCAGTCGGGTCTGCAACAGCTGGGTTCGTACCACACGCTGGACTTCGGCATCACTTCCAACGTGGGCGACAACTGGCAGTTCAACCTGCGCGGCACCAACGTGACCAACGAGCTGGGCCTGACCGAAAGCAACTCGCGCATCTTCGGTTCGGCCACCACCGCCGGCGGCGTACTGCTGGCGCGGCCGCTGGAAGGTCGCGAAATCAACCTGCAGGCCAAGTACAGCTGGTAAAGGCGTCGGCTCGCAGTGCGGGCCGATGCAGAATCCGGGCCATCGCCGACCTCTCCCCGGCGATGGCCCGGCGGCGGGCGCAGGCTTGCCGTTATCCTCCTTCCCTACTTCGGAGCGTTGACTGCATGCCCAGCCGCAGCCGCATGATCCTGGCGCTGATCCTGACCTACATGATCTTCGCCATGCTGTTGAATTCGGTGGGGGCGGTCATCCTGCAGGTCATCCAGGGCTTTGGCGTGACCAAGGCGCAGGCCAGCACGCTGGAAGCGTTCAAGGATCTGCCGATCGCCATCGCTTCCTTCCTGGTCGCTTCCACCCTGCCGCGGCTGGGCTACCGCCGCGCGATGATGCTCGGCCTGGCGCTGGTGGGCATCGCCTGCACCGCGATGCCCATGCTGCAGTCGTTCTGGGCCACCAAGCTGTTGTTCGTCACCGTGGGCGTGTCGTTCGCGCTGGTGAAGGTGTCGGTGTATTCCAGCATCGGCCTGCTGACCGACACGCCGCGCGCCCATGCCGGCCTGACCAGCACCATCGAAGGCTGGTTCATGGTCGGCATCCTCGGCAGCGCCTGGTTGTTTGCCGCCTTCATCGATCCGGACCAGCCCGGCAATCCGGTCTGGCTCAACGTGTACTGGGTGATTGCGGTGCTGTGCGCGCTGGTCATCGCATTGCTGGCGGTCACGCGCATGGATGAGAGCCAGGCGCGCGATGGCCATGCGGTGGGCGAATCCTTCGCCGACATGTTCCGCCTGCTGGCGCGGCCGCTAGTGGTGGTGTTTCTGGCGTCCGCCTTCCTGTACGTGCTGATGGAGCAGGCCATCAACACCTGGCTGCCCACTTTCAATCGCGAAATCCTCCACCTGCCCACGGCCCTGAGCGTGCAGGCGGCGGGCATCTTTGCCGGCTCGCTGGCGCTGGGACGGCTGGGCGGCGGGGTGATCCTGCGGCGCGCGCCGTGGTTCTGGGTGCTGTCCACCTGCGTGGTGGCGATGGGCGTGCTGGTGCTGCTGGCCTTGCCGATGGCTGCCAACGTGCAGCCGCGTGCCGACCTGCATTGGTGGAACGCGCCGCCGGCCGCGTTCGTCTTCCCGCTGATTGGCTTGTTCATGGCGCCAATCTATCCGACCTTGAATTCGGTGGTGCTCAGCGCGCTGCCCAAGGCACGGCACGCGGCGATGACCGGCTTGATCGTGGTGTTCTCCGCGTTGGGCGGCACCACCGGTTCGTTCATCACCGGCCAGCTGTTCGCCCACTTCGATGGTTCCCGCGCCTTCTACTTGTTGTTGCTGCCGATGCTGTTGCTGCTGGTGGCGCTGGTGCTGTTGAACCGTTCCACCCAATCCGCGTCCGCGCCTGCGGTCGCCACCGGATCCTGAGGTCACTGCCTGTGATGCATCGACGCCTGCCCTGGTCACGTCTGTTGTTGCTGCTGGGCTTGTGGCTGCCACTGGCCTTGCCTCTGGCCGCGCGCGAATCGGCGCCGCTGCAGTTCCGCATCAGCGAAGGGCGCACCGAAAACGCTTTCTACCAGCACGGCGCTACGGCTGCGCACCTGCTGCTCACTTCCGGCGACAAGCCGCGCGTGCTGGTGGCGTTTCCGGCCGGCAACAGCGGGGTAGGACTGTGGTTCGAAGACGCAGCGGCCACCCTGCACTGGGATCTGGCCAGCGTCAGCGAGCGGGTGGAAACCCTGCAAGGAAAACCTTGGCGCGGTATCCGCGCCGACGCCAGCGTCAATGCCCCTCGCCTGGTGGTGCGTGACGCGGTACTGGGTAGCGTGCGTGTGTTGCGCGACTACCAGTTGCTGCAGAAGTACCCGCCGGAAACCGCGGCCACGCCGCGCCTGCACGGGCGCAGTCTGCGTTGGCAGCGACAACGGCTGGATGGCGCGCCGGGTTATGCGCTGGAGGTGACCGCGCTCAACGGCAGCTGGCGGCAGGAGGGGGATCGCTGGACGCTGCAACCCGAGCAGACGGGCCAGCCGCTTCGCCTGCGTATCGATGCGCTGACCGGCGAAACGCCACTGACGCCTTTTGCGGCGACGCATCTGTTGAATGACCAGGCAAGCAATGACCTGCGCAGCCGGCAGGCGCTGCAGTTCCTGAGCTATCACGAAAAATTCCTCGCCGGTTCCTGGCGCTTCGACACCTACTTCGGCCGCGACACGCTGATGTCGCTGCGCCTGTTGATGCCGGCGCTGCAACCGCAGGCGGTGGAATCGGGACTCGGCTCGGTGCTGGCGCGTCTGTCGGCAGGCGGTGAAGTGGCGCACGAGGAAGACATCGGCGAATTCGCCGTGCTGCGCCATCGCAAGGAGAACGGCGGTAATTCGGCTACGCCGGTGTTCGACTACGCGATGGTCGACGACGACTTCATGTTGCCGCCGGTGACCGCCGCCTGGTTGCTCGAAGACCCACGTGGCCGCGCGCGCGCCGCGCAATTCCTGGCCACGGGTCTGGGCGGTGAGCGGCAAGGCGATGCGTTGGTGCGCAACCTGCTGTTCGTGGCCGGCGCCAGCGCCGACTTCGCCCGCGAACCGGTCGCCAGACACTTGATTGCGCTCAAGCCGGGCCGCGACGCGGGCCAGTGGCGTGACAGCAACGAGGGCATCGGCCGCGGCCGCTATCCGTATGACGTCAATGCGGTGTGGATGCCGGCTTCGCTGCGTGCGATGGCCGGGCTGCTCGACAGTGGTCTGCTCCAACCTTACCTGAGCGCATCGCAACAGCAGACGCTGCGTGAGGCGGGCGCGCGCGCAGCGCTGTGGGAACGCGAAGCCAGCCGGCTGTTTGCGGTCGAGCGTGGTGTCGCCACCGCTCGGCATCAAGTCGGTACCTACGCCGCTTCGCTGGGCGTGCCGGCGCCGGCACCCGCGACGCAATCGCTGCGCTTCCATGCGATTGCCCTGGATGGCGAAGGCAGGCCGATTCCGATCCTGCATTCGGACGAGGGCTTTCGCCTGCTGTTCGGCCAGCCCGATGCGGCGCAGGTCGGCGCTGACGTCGCTGCGTTGTTGCAGCCGTTCCCCGCGGGCCTGATGACCGATGCCGGCATGGTCGTGGCCAATCCTGCCTACGCCGACGCAGGCGTGTGGCCGCGCTTCAGCGCCCACGCGTATCACGGCACGGTCATCTGGGCCTGGCAGCAAGCGGTGATGGCCGCGGGCCTGCAGCGACAGCTGGCACGCACGGACCTTTCGCCCGCGACGCGCCAGCAACTGCAGACCGCGCAGAGCACCTTGTGGCGCGCGATCCACGCGGCCGATGCGGTGCGCACGTCGGAGCTGTGGTCATGGACCTACCGCGATGGGCGCTATCAGGTGGAACCATTTGGCGCACAGGGCGCGCATGAAGACGAGTCCAACGCCGCCCAGTTGTGGAGCACGGTGTTTCTGGCGCTGTCGCCGCCGCCGGAAATCAAGACCGAGGCAACACCATGAGCAGGTGCCCGAGCTTGCGCGCCCGTTTGCTGCTCTGCCTGGCCACGGCGGCGACCAGTGCCGGTGTGCACGCGCAGCCAGCACAAGCGCCGGCGGATACGGCGACCACCGCGATGCCCGCCACCGATTTGCCCTACAGCGGCTTCGCCAGCGACGCCGCCAAAGCGAAGTTCGCCGAATTGCTTGCGGAAGTCCGCGCCGGCAAGGCGCCCAATCCCACCGACATCGCCGACCAGCGCCAGTTCTACCAGCGTTACAACGATGCGCGCCTGCAGGAAGTGCAGCGTCGCTATCCGGCCAAGGTCAGCGAACTGACGCTGGCGGGCGTGTCGGTGCACAGCGTCGAGCCGGCCGGTGGAATTGCAGCGGCGCAACGCCAGCGTGTGCTCATCAACCTGCACGGCGGTGCCTTCATGTGGGGCGCCGGCAGCGGCGCACTGGTGGAGGCCATCCCGATTGCGACGGTGGCCGGCATGCGCGTGGTGACGGTCGACTACCGGCTGGCGCCGGAGCACACCTATCCGGCGGCGGTGGACGATGTGGAAGCCGTCTACCGCGAGCTGCTCAAACACTATCGGGCCGAGAACATCGGCATCTATGGCTGTTCGGCCGGCGGCGTGCTTACCGCGCAGGCCACCGCACGCCTGCTGCAACGCAAATTGCCGGCGCCCGGCGCCATCGGCATGTTCTGCGGCACCGGCCTGCTGTTCCGCGGTGACTCGGGCACGCTCGGGCAACTGGCGGTGGGCCAGGCGCCGATGGGCAGTGATGGCGGAGCGAGCCTGCCGTATCTGAGCACGGCCAAGGCCGACGATGTCGTGGCCTATCCGATGCAGTCGCCCGAGCTGCTGGCGCGGTTTCCACCTTCTTTGCTGCTGGCGGGCGGACGCGACTTCGCCCTGAGCGCGCTGACCACCGCGCAGCGGCGTTTGCTGGCCGCCGGCGTGGATGCGCGGCTGATCGTGTTTGACGGGCTGTGGCATGCGTTCTTCGTGTTTCCCGACCTGCCCGAGTCGCAGGAGGCCTACGCGCGCATCGGCGAATTCTTCGACCAGCAGCTGGGACGCGCGCAACGCTGAATCGCAACGGCGTTGATCTGGAATTCGCCGCGCTCGCGTATCGTGTCGGCCTTTCCCAGGGAATCGTGCGCATGAATGCTTGGTCGGGTGCCTTCGGGCTGGGATTGGCGGTGCTGATCGGCATGCTGTTGCCGCTGCAGGCGCTGATCAACGCGGCCCTGGGCCGGCAGACGTTCGGCCCGGTGTTCGCCGCGCTGGTGTCCTTTGGCGTGGGCACGCTGGTGTTGCTGGCCTGGTGGACGCTGGCGCGGCCCACCTTCGCGCTGGCGCCGCTGGCCAAGGTGCCGTGGTGGGCCTGGACCGGCGGCATCATCGGCGCGGTGTATGTGGCTTCAGCCACCTTGTTGATCCCGCGCATGGGTGCCGCCCCGCTGATCTGCCTGGTGGTGCTGGGCCAGCTGCTCGGATCGCTGGTGCTGGATCACTTCGGCGTGCTGCATGCGCGCCAGCCGGTGGATGCCAGCCGCATCGTCGGTACCTTGCTGGTGGTGTTCGGCGTGCTGCTGGTGGTGCGGCCGTGGCAGTCAGCCGCGGCGTGACTGTCGATGGGCCCTGGCTGCAGGGCTTGCCGGCGCAGGTGGGCGAGGACTGCCGGGTGCTGGTGCTGGGCTCGATGCCCGGCGACGCGTCACTGAGCGCGGGGCGCTATTACGCGCATCCGCGCAACCGGTTCTGGCCGGTGATGGCCGAGATGTGCGGCTTCGATCCCGCGTTGGACCATGGACAACGGATGGCGGCGCTGACACGGGCGGGTGTGGGCGTGTGGGATGTCATTGGCCGCTGCCAGCGGCGGGGTAGCCTGGACACGGCGATCGTCGCCAGCAGTGAAGAAGTCAACGATCTACCGGGCCTGCTGGCGCGCTTGCCGTCGCTGCGTGCAGTGGCGTTCAACGGCGGCAAGGCCGCACAGAGCTTCCATCGGCATGTGCAGGGCAGGGTGCCTGAAGCCACGCATGCGGCGCTGGCCTGGCTTGCATTGCCTTCGACCAGTCCGGCCAATGCCGGCTGCTCGCTGCCGCGCCTGTTGGAGCAGTGGCGCGTACTCGTGCCCTGGCTGCGCCACCCCTGACGAAGGTCATGGCATCCTCCGGCAGGTGAAGCCACCGCGCCGCTGCGGCATGCTGGTTCCGTACCCACCCAGGAGAACGACATGCGCCGACTCCCTCTCTGCCAATCCTTGCTGTGCCTGGCGCTGGGCGCGCTGGCGATGAATGCGCAGGCCAAGGAAATCCGTTGCGACATGACCAGCGATTACGACCTGACGGTCAACGATCGCAGCGTCATCTTTACCCGCGAGAGCGGCGTGCCCAAGGCAGTGGTCATGCGCCAGGGCCGGTTGTTCGTCGACGACCGCTGGGTCAGCCTGAGCAGCGACGACAGCCAGCGCATCCGCGAGTTCGAGCAGGGCGCACGCAAGGCGATGCCGCTGGCTCACGAGATTGGTCGCGATGCGGCCGACATCGCATTCACCGCGCTGGGCGAAGTCGCGGCCGGCATCAGCAACCATCCGGACAAGACGCGCCAATCGCTCGATCGCGCACGCAAGGCCATTGATCGCAGCATTGGCCAGTCGATCAGCGCCAACCGTTTCAACAGCGCCGATCTCGAGCGTGGCATCCAGACAGCGGTGGAGGAAGTGATGCCGAGCGTGATCGGCGATGTCGTCGGCGGCGCGTTGACCGCTGCATTGACGGGCGACACGGCGCGCCTGGAGCGCATGGACAAGTTGGACCAGCAGGTGGAAGCGCGCATCCAGCCACGTGCCAAAGCGCTGGAAGCACGCGCGGAAAAACTCTGCGCACAGATGCGCGAACTCGACCGCCTGGACGATGCGCTGGCGTATCGTCTGCCCGCTGGCGGCGCACTCAATCTGCTTGAAGAGAAGCCCGACCAAAGCCATACCAGCGAGGATTGAGCGCGTTCCTGTCGTGGCGCTGACAAAATAAATGGTCGCAAGGCGTGGCGCGACGGGCCTCGGATGGCCACAATAGGGGTTCCCCTATTGGCAAGTGATTGCTGGAGTTCCCCATGGCCGACCTCAAGGAAGCACGTGTACCCGACATCGGTGGCTACGATGGCGTACCCGTCATTGAAGTACTGGTCGCCGTAGGCGACACCGTCAGCAAGGACCAGGGCCTGGTCACGCTGGAATCGGACAAGGCGACGATGGAAGTGCCGTCGCCGTTCGCCGGCGTCATCAAGGAATTGAAGATCAAGCTCGGCGACGAGTTGAGCGAAGGCTCGGTGGTGGCGCTGATTGAAGTGGCCGAAGCCGCCGCTGCCTCGACGCCGGCCGCGCCTGCGGCACCGGCCAAGGCCGAGGCCGTCAAGCCGGCCGCCGAGACCGGCACCAAGGTCGAACCGGTGGCCGTGGCCGCGCAGCCGGACAAGCTGGCCCAGCGCGAGATCGCGCAGGAGCAGGCCGCACCGACCGCAGCTGCAGCCAGTACGCCGCGCGCGCTGGATGACAAGCCCGGCCTGGATCCGGAAGCCGTGCCGCCGCGTACGCCGCCGGTGGATTTCAACGCCGACAGCGTGCTGCCGTCCAAGGTCGCCTACGCCAGCCCGACCGTGCGCGTGTTCGCGCGCGAGCTGGGCGTGGATCTGGATCAGGTCAAGGGCAGCGAGCGCGGCGGCCGCATCAGCAAGGAAGACGTGCAGCGTTACGTCAAGGCCGCCCTGTCGGGCGGCGTGGCCAGTGCCGGCGCTGCGCCGGCGGCGGGCGGTAGCGGCGGTGGCCTGAACCTGCTGCCCTGGCCGAAGGTGGACTTCAGCAAGTTCGGCGAGATCGAAGTCCAGCCGCTGTCGCGCATCAAGAAGATTTCCGGCGCCAACCTGGCGCGCAACTGGGCGATGATTCCGCACGTCACCCAGCACGATCACGCCGACATCACCGACCTGGAAGCGCTGCGCGTGGCGCTCAACAAGGAAAACGAAAAGGCCGGCATCAAGCTGACCATGCTCGCGTTCCTGATGAAGGCCAGCGTGGCGGCGCTGAAGAAATTCCCGGACTTCAACGCCTCGCTCGATGCGAGCGGTGAGAACTTGACGCTGAAGAAGTACTTCCACATCGGCTTTGCCGCCGATACCCCGAACGGCCTGGTCGTGCCGGTGGTGCGCGACGTCGACAAGAAGGGCGTCAACGAAATCGCGCAGGAATCGGGCGAGCTCGCCAAGAAGGCGCGCGAAGGCAAGCTGGGTCCGGCCGAGATGTCCGGTGGCTGTTTCTCGATTTCCTCGCTCGGCGGTATTGGCGGCACGGCGTTCACGCCGATCGTCAATGCGCCGGAAGTGGCGATCCTGGGCGTGTCCAAGTCCTTGATCCAGCCGGTGTGGGATGGCAAGGCCTTCCAGCCGCGCCTGCTGCTGCCGCTCTCGTTGAGCTATGACCATCGCGTGATCGACGGCGCCGCCGCCGCGCGCTTCACCGCCTACCTGGCGCAACTGATGGGCGACCTGCGTCGCGCCGTGCTGTAAGCGAGGACGAGACGATGGCAAACACGATTGAAGTCAAAGTCCCGGACATCGGCGATTACACCGATGTGCCGGTGATCGAAATCCTGGTGGCCGTGGGCGACACGGTGAAGAAGGACCAGGGACTGGTCACGCTGGAATCGGACAAGGCCACGCTGGAAGTGCCATCTTCGGCCGCCGGCGTGGTGAAGGAATTGAAGGTCAAGCTGGGCGACAGCCTGTCCGAAGGCAGTGTGGTGGCGATACTGGAAGCCGAGGGCGCCAGCGCCTCCGCCCCGGCGGCTGCACCGGCGGCGCCGGCCAAGGCCGAAACCGCTGCGGCTCCGGCCAGCAAGCCGCCAGTGACGCCGTCGCCGCGTGCACCTGCCGAACCGGCCGCGCCCAAGCCGGCGCTGGGTACCGGCAAGCAGGCGGACATCGAATGCCAGTTCGTGGTGATTGGTTCGGGTCCGGGTGGCTACACCTCGGCATTCCGTGCCGCGGACCTGGGCTTGGATACCGTGCTGATCGAGCGTTACGAAAGCCTGGGCGGCGTCTGCCTCAACGTGGGCTGTATTCCGTCCAAGGCACTGCTGCATGCAGCGGCGTTGATTGACGAGGCCTCGCACTCGGCCGACATCGGCATCGAGTTCGCCAAGCCCAAGCTCAACCTGGACAAGCTGCGCGACTTCCAGCAGAACCGCGTGGTCGGACAGTTCACCAAGGGCTTGGGCGGCATGGCCAAGCAGCGCAAGGTGCGCACGGTGACGGGCGTGGCGAAGTTTGTCTCGCCCTACGAGCTGGAGATCACCAGCGCCGATGGCAAGACGCAGCTGCTGCGCTTCCAGTTCTGCGTGATTGCCGCCGGTTCGCAGGCGGTCAAGCTTCCCAATTTCCCGTGGGACGATCCGCGGGTCATGGATTCCACCGACGCGCTGCAGCTGCAGGACGTGCCGGGCAAGTTGTTGGTGGTCGGCGGCGGCATCATCGGCCTGGAAATGGCAACGGTGTACCGCGCGCTGGGCAGCGAAGTGACCGTGGTCGAGTTCATGGACCAACTGATGCCGGGCGCTGACAAGGATCTGGTCAAGCCGCTCGCCGATCGTCTGAAGAAGCAGGGCGTGGCCGTGCACCTGAAGACCAAGGCCGCCAAGGTGGAAGCGGGCAAGAAGGGCATCACGGTGTCGTTCGAGAGCGCCACCGAAGGCCAGAAGCCGGAGCTGGAATCGGGTACCTGGGATCGCGTGCTGGTGGCCGTGGGTCGTTCGCCCAATGGCGGCAAGCTGGATGCGGACAAGGCTGGCGTGACGGTCACCGATCGCGGTTTTGTTCCGGTGGATCGGCAGATGCGCACCAACGTGCCACATATCTTCGCCATCGGTGATCTGGTCGGCCAGCCGATGCTGGCGCACAAGGCCACGCACGAAGGCAAGCTGGCGGCAGAAGTCGCGGCCGGCGAAAAGAAGGAATGGGTGGCGCGGGTGATTCCGTCTGTCGCTTACACCGATCCGGAAGTGGCGTGGGTGGGCGTGACCGAAACCGAAGCCAAGGCCAAGGGCTTGAAGGTCGGCATCGGCAAGTTCCCGTGGGTGGCTTCGGCGCGCGCTGTCGGCATTGGCCGCGGTGAAGGCATGACCAAACTGATCTTCGACGAGGAAACCCATCGCATCATCGGTGGCGCCATCGTCGGCGTGCATGCCGGTGATTTGATCAGCGAAGTGGCGCTGGCGATCGAGATGGGCGCCGAAGCCGGCGACATCGGCAACACCATCCATCCGCACCCGACGCTCAGCGAGACGGTGGCGATGGCGGCCGAAGCGTACGAAGGCACCATCACCGACTTGTACATTCCCAAACGGAAGTAGGTCTTCGCTGGATATGGAAACGAGAAAGGCGCCTGAGGGCGCCTTTCTTCGTTTTGCGAACCCCTTCGGGCTGCTGCGCTTGCCCGGTTCTGGCGGCATAAGGCCAGGCTGGCTGGCGCCGCTGTCGAGCCTGTGCGATTAGACGGACAGCGCCATGGCCTGCCTGGCCGCGCGCCGCTGCTCAATCCGCTTCCACACCTTCTCGTGGAAATGGAAGACCACCGTATTGCAGGCCGGCTCCACCAGCGCCAGGGCGCCACCGACCAGCCAGCTGCCGGTAAACGCCCAGCCGACCAGAAAGGCGACGGTAAAATGCAGTGCGGCAAAGGTGAAGGTCTTGGTCATGGGAAGGCCCCCGATAAGAATGGCTCTCATCGTGGCCGCGCCGCCGGGAGCCGTCCAATGAATCTTTCCGGGACAATTTGATAGCGTTTGGCTATTGTCAGAAGGCGAGGGTCACGCCAGCAATCGGGCCCTTGAAGCGTTGGTCGAGGCCGAGAATGCCATCGCTGCCATCCCGCTCAACGTCCAGCTTGAACCAGTCGTAGCCGGCAAAAATGCCGAAGTTGCGCGTGAATCGGTACTCGATGAGCGCATTTGCCCGCGTGATGCTGCCGTCGTAGTTGCCGAAGTCTCCCCATTCCGCGTCCAGGTACTGGCCCTGCACATTGAACAGCCAATGCTCGGACGGCGTGGCGGTCATGCGTAGACCCACCATCGGGGCATAGCCATCGTCACTCGTGCGGGCGTCATAGACATCGGCGCCGGCTTCGGCATGCAGGTGACCCTCGAGCTTGGCCCACTCGGCGCCAATCTGCAGGCCGAGATTGAACGTGTCGGTATCCACCACCGCATAGTCGTACATCAGGCTGGCCAGCTGGAACTTGGCCTTGCCGGTGGCGAAGCTGCCGGCCGGTATCGTGACGTCGTCATACGACAGGTCGCTGCCCAAGGTCGCACGGCGATCCTTGTCGTACTGGAAGTAGTCGAAGATCAGCCGCTGGCGCTGGCTGATGCGGAACACGCCGTCCAGACGCGGCACGACTTCCTTGCTGCCGAAATCGAAATCCTCGGAGAAGCCGAAGTCCTGGCCCAGGAATTGAGTGCGGCCACTCAGTTCGCCATCCGCATCGACGTCCATGGCACCCAGTCGAAGGGTGAAGCGATCATCGGGTGTTTGTTCCTGCGACCATGCGCTGGCACTGGCAGCCACCAGGCCGATGAAAAGCAGGGAAGGGGCCGCGTTTGTCACTTTCATGTGGGAGATTCCTGTAATGAACAGGCCTTCACCCTCCCGGTTTAGCAGTGCAAAAATAGTGAAATCTCGGTTCTCCCATTGCTTCGATCAGGATTCCGTGACCCCCTTGGCTTGGGTCGGCCAGAAAAGGCGAAGCCCCGGGCCAAGGGCCGCGGGGCTTCAGCAGGCCTGCGTCGGAGCATCGGACGAGGAAGTTTGTGGCAGACCTGGCACAGGGACTGACCGGGGTGCGTTCGTCAAAGTTCCGCAAATTTCCCGATAAAATTCTGAATAGGGGAAGAGACGCTGCGAAGTGCAGTCGCAGGCTGTAACCGGTTCCGCCCGGTCAGCGGCGCCGCGGTCCAAAAAAAACCCCCAGGAGAGTCACTTTGCGACCTTCGGCGGTTGTCCCGGAAAACGCCCCCCTGCTATACTTTTGCGGCTCGGCGAGGCGCTTCCAGGCCTTGTTCCCCGCCCAATCCCGCAGGTCTAACCGTGTTGAACTCCGTCGCCGCGGGCCGGCGGCTGGCATTGCGCGCCACGGCTTTCCAGCTGGGGGCTGCGGCGCTGGTCGCTCTGGCCTTCCTGTTCCAGGGCGTGACCTCGGCAGCGGCCGCGGGTCTGGGGGGCTTGGCGGTGGCGCTCGGCGGCCTGGTCGCTGGCTGGATAGCTTTCGGCAAGGGCGTCAGCCCGGCCACCGGCGCGCTGGGGCGCGTGGTGGCGGGGATGTTGCTCAAGTGGTGCGTGGTGATCCTGGTCGTGGCGCTTGCGCTGGCCTGGTTCAAACTTCCGGCGCTGCCTCTGTTGGCGGGGCTGGTGACCGTCACGCTGGTGTTTGTCGTGACCAATTCGATTCAACGATAGGTGTCTTTCGTGAGTGAACCTACCAGTTCTGGCGGCCTGAACGAGTACATCAGCCACCATCTGACCCACAACACCGGCGAGGTGTTGGGTGGCGCTTTCCATTTCGACTCCTGGATCGTCGCGCTGGTGCTAGGCCTGGTCTTCATCACCTGGTTCGGCCTGTATGCGCGCAAAGCGACGTCGGGCGTTCCCACCAAGGGCCAGGCCTTCGTCGAAATCGTCGTCGAGTTCATCGACGGCCAAGTCAAGGACACCTACCACGGCGATCGTCGTTCGATCACGCCGCTGGCACTGACCATCTTCATGTGGGTGGTCTTCATGAACACGATGGACCTGCTGCCGCTGGATCTGCCGGGCTGGCTGATCCAGACCTTCGCCGGTCATGAAGTCGCGCACCACACCTATGCACGCATGGTGCCCACCGCCGACCTCAACACCACCGCCGCACTCTCGGTCTCGGTGTTCTTCATCCTGATTGGCCATGCGCTGGCCGCCAAGGGTGGCCTGGGTTTCGGCAAGGAACTGCTGACCGCCCCGTTCCATGCACACGGCTTCATGGCCGTGGTGATGGCGCCGGTCAACCTGGGCATGAACATCATCGAATGGCTGGTCAAACCGGTTTCGCTGGCCATGCGACTGTTCGGCAACATGTACGGCGGCGAGCTGGTCTTCATGCTCATCGCCGGCCTGATGGCCAGCTGGGTCACCTTCGCGCCGGGCATCATCGCCAACGCCGCGTGGGCGATCTTCCACATCCTGATCATCCTGCTGCAAGCCTTCATTTTCATGATCCTCACGGTCGTCTACATTGCCGGCGCCCGCGAAGGCCATTGAGTTTCCGCTTTACCCTTCACCTTTCATCAATCACCACGTTTATCCCAGGAGAAACACCATGGAATTCATCGCCCAAGTCCAAGGCCTGACCGCCATCGCCATCGGCATCATCATCGGTCTGGGTGCGCTCGGCGCCTGCCTCGGCATCGCCATCATGGGTTCGAAGTTCCTTGAGTCCGCTGCCCGTCAGCCGGAACTGATCCCGGTGCTGCAGGGCCGTATGTTCCTGCTGGCCGGCCTGATCGACGCAGCGTTCATCATCGGCGTCGCCATCGCTCTGTACCTGGCCACCGGCAACCCGCTGATCGGCGCCGTGCAGGCGGCTGGTCAGGCGGCTGGCGCCTAATCAGACGAGCCGCGACCGCGGTCGGCAACGACCGCGGTCACACCGGACGCCGCTGCCTGTTGAAGGCGGCGGCGCCTTGAAGAATTCCGTCGAGGACCCGTCATGAATCTCAACATGACTTTCTTCGGCCAGATGATCTCCTTCGCGATCCTCGTGATCTTTACGATGAAGTTCATTTGGCCGCCGCTGAACGCGGCGCTTGAAGAACGCCAAAAGAAAATTGCCGAAGGCCTGGCAGCTGCCGATCGCAGCCAGAAGGATCTCGCCGTGGCCCAGGAACGGGTCAACGAGGCCCTGAAGGACGCGCGCGTCAAAGCCAACGAAATCATCGATCAGGCGCATGCACGCGCCAACCAGATCGTTGATGCGGCCAAGAACGAAGCGATCGCCGAAGCCAACCGCCAAAAGGCGCTGGCCGAAGCGGAAATTGACGCTGCCGCCACCCGTGCCCGCGAGGAACTGCGCAAGCAGGTCTCCACGCTGGCCGTGTCCGGCGCCGAAAAGCTGCTCAAGCGCGAAATCGACGCCAACGCCCACAAGGCGCTGCTCGACGAACTCGCCGCGCAGATCTGACAGGACCGCTGAACGATGAGCCAGGCACTTACTGTCGCACGTCCCTACGCCCGCGCCGCCTTTGCGACGGCGCGCGACGAAGGCAAGCTCGCCGCATGGTCGGAGGCGCTGGCCTTCGCGGCACGCGTTGCCGCTGACCCGCGCGTTGCGGCGCTGCTGCCCAACCCGCAGCTGGGCCAGGACGACGCCATTGCACTGTTGGCCCCGGAAGGCGCCGGCGAATCGTTCACCCGTTTCCTGTCGCTGCTGGCTGACGGTCGCCGTCTGCCGCAGCTGACCGAGATCGCGGGCCTGTTCGAAGAGCTGCGTGCCGAGGCCGAGCATGTCGTGCGCGCGAAGGTCACTTCCGCGGTGGCGTTGCCGGCCGGTGAGCTGGACGTGATCAAGGCCGCGCTGAAGAAGCGTCTGGGCCGCGAGATCGTCGTGGAGACCGCCATTGACGAGTCGCTGATCGGCGGTGCCGTGATCGACGCCGGCGATGTGGTCATCGACGGTTCGCTCAAGGGCAAGCTCTCGCGCCTGCAATCCGCGCTGACGCACTGACAAGAAACGTAGGGTGGGCTTCGGCCCACCGAACATGATGGCGGGCCACGGCCCGCCCTACAGGAAACCAACATGGCTACCACGCTCAACCCCTCTGAAATCAGCGACCTGATCAAGAACCGCATCGAGAAGGTCAAGCTGGCCGCGGAGTCGCGCAACGAAGGCACCGTGACCAGCGTGTCCGACGGCATCGTGCGCATCTTCGGCCTGGCCGACGTGATGCAGGGCGAAATGATCGAACTGCCGAACAACACTTTCGCCCTGGCGCTGAACCTGGAGCGCGACTCGGTCGGCGCCGTGGTGCTGGGTGACTTCGAGCACCTGCGCGAAGGCGACGTGGCCAAGACCACCGGCCGCATCCTGGAAGTGCCGGTCGGTCGCGAACTGCTGGGTCGCGTGGTCAATGCGCTCGGCGAGCCGATTGACGGCAAGGGCCCGATCGACGCCAAGCAGACCGCGCCGGTGGAGCGCGTGGCTCCCGGCGTGATCTGGCGCAAGTCGGTCGACCAGCCGGTGCAGACCGGTTACAAGTCGGTCGACGCCATGATCCCGATCGGCCGCGGCCAGCGCGAGCTGATCATCGGTGACCGCCAGACCGGCAAGACCGCGATGGCCATCGACGCCGTGATCAACCAGAAGGGCACCGGCATCAAGTGCGTGTACGTGGCGATCGGCCAGAAGGCCTCGACCGTCGCCAACATCGTGCGCAAGCTGGAAGAAAACGGCGCCCTGGCACACACCGTCGTGGTGGCCGCCACCGCGTCCGAATCGGCGGCGATGCAGTACATCAGCGCCTACTCGGGCTGCACCATGGGCGAATACTTCATGGACCGCGGCGAAGACGCGCTGATCGTGTACGACGATCTGTCCAAGCAGGCCGTGGCCTACCGCCAGATCTCGCTGCTGCTGAAGCGTCCGCCGGGTCGCGAAGCCTACCCGGGCGACGTGTTCTACCTGCACAGCCGCCTGCTGGAACGTGCGGCCCGCGTCTCGGAAGAGTACGTGGAGAAGTTCACCAACGGTGAAGTGAAGGGCAAGACCGGTTCGCTGACCGCGCTGCCGATCATCGAAACCCAGGCCGGCGACGTGTCCGCGTTCGTGCCGACCAACGTCATCTCGATCACCGACGGCCAGATCTTCCTGGAAACCGACCTGTTCAACGCCGGCATCCGCCCGGCCGTGAACGCCGGTATCTCGGTGTCGCGCGTCGGTGGCGCCGCCCAGACCAAGATCATCAAGAAGCTGTCCGGCGGCATCCGTATCTCGCTGGCGCAGTACCGCGAGCTGGCTGCGTTCGCGCAGTTCGCCTCGGATCTGGACGAAGCCACCCGCAAGCAGCTTGAGCGCGGCCAGCGCGTCACCGAGCTGATGAAGCAGAAGCAGTACCTGCCGATGTCGATTGCCCTGCAGGCCCTGTCGATCTACGCCGTCAACGAGGGCTACCTCGACGACGTGCCGGTCAACAAGATCGGTGCGTTCGAAGAAGCCCTGCACGCCCACTTCAACAATACCCAGGGCGAGCTGATCGATTCGGTCAACAAGTCCGGCAACTGGAATGACGAGATCGAAGGCGCCTTCAAGAAGGGCATCGCCGAGTTCAAGCAGACCGGTAGCTGGTAACCAGCAGTAAAGACTCCTTTACAGCGATCAGAGCGAGCGAGAAATGGCAGGCGGACGCGAAATCAAAACCAAGATCAAGAGCGTGCAGAACACCCGCAAGGTGACGCGCGCGCTCGAGATGGTCTCGGCCTCCAAGATCCGTAAGGCGCAGGAGCGCATGAAGACCTCGCGTCCTTATGCGCGTGCGATGAAGCAGGTGATCGGTCACCTGGCCCAGGCCAATACCGATTACCAGCATCCCTTCATGGTCGAGCGCCCGGAAGTGAAGCGCGTGGGATACATCGTGATCTCCTCGGATCGCGGTCTCGCCGGCGGCCTCAACAACAACCTGTTCCGGCGCATGCTGGGCGAGGTGCGCGGCTGGCAGGACAAGGGCGCCGAAATCGACGTGGTCACCATTGGCCAGAAGGCCTCGGTGTTCTTCCGTCGAATCAAGGTCAACCTGCTGGGCAGCGTCTCGCACATCGGCGACAACCCCAAGCTGGACCAGCTGATCGGCGTCATCAAGGTGATGCTGGACGCCTACACCGAAGGCAAGCTGGATCGCGTGTACGTGGTCTACAACGGCTTCGTCAACACCATGACCCAGCGCGCCAGCTTCGATCAGCTGCTGCCGCTGCCGGCCGCGGAAACGCAGGTGGCCCATCACGATTGGGACTACATCTACGAACCCGATGCCGCGACCGTGCTCGATCACGTGATCACGCGCTACATCGAGTCGCTGGTGTACCAGTCGGTGCTGGAGAACATGGCCTCCGAGCATGCCGCGCGCATGGTCGCGATGAAGGCGGCCAGCGACAACGCCACCAAGCTGATCGGTACCTTGAACCTGGTCTACAACAAGGCCCGCCAGGCCGCGATTACCCAGGAAATCTCGGAAATCGTCGGCGGCGCCGCCGCAGTTTGATGAATTGAATGTGGGAGGGGCCGTGGCCCCGACTACACCCGGTCGCGGCATTGCCGCTCCCACACAAGCAGATTAAAAGTTCAGAGGAAACCAACATGAGTCAGGGCAAGATCGTTCAGATCATCGGCGCAGTGGTTGACGTCGAATTCCCGCGCGGTGAAGTGCCGAAGGTGTACGACGCGCTGAAGGTGGACAACACCGCCATCACGCTGGAAGTGCAGCAGCAGCTCGGCGACGGCGTGGTGCGCACCATCGCCCTCGGTTCCACCGACGGCCTGAAGCGCAACCTGGTCGCCACCAACACCCACCGCGCCATCTCGGTGCCGGTCGGCGCTGGCACCCTGGGCCGCATCATGGACGTGCTGGGCAACCCGATCGACGAAGCCGGCGACGTGCAGGCCAGCGACCATTGGGAAATCCATCGCGCCGCTCCGTCGTACGAGGATCAGTCCTCGACCAACGAGCTGCTGGAAACCGGCATCAAGGTCATCGACCTGATGTGTCCGTTCGCCAAGGGCGGCAAGGTCGGTCTGTTCGGCGGCGCCGGCGTCGGCAAGACCGTCAACATGATGGAACTGATCAACAACATCGCCAAGGCGCACTCGGGTCTGTCCGTGTTCGCCGGCGTGGGCGAGCGTACCCGCGAGGGCAACGACTTCTACCACGAGATGAAGGACTCCAACGTCCTGGACAAGGTCGCGATGGTGTACGGCCAGATGAACGAGCCGCCGGGCAACCGCCTGCGCGTCGCGCTGACCGGCCTGACCATGGCCGAGTACTTCCGCGACGAGAAGGACGCATCGGGCAAGGGCAAGGACGTGCTGCTGTTCGTCGACAACATCTACCGCTACACCCTGGCCGGTACCGAAGTCTCGGCGCTGCTGGGCCGCATGCCGTCGGCCGTGGGTTACCAGCCGACCCTGGCCGAGGAAATGGGCGTCCTGCAGGAACGCATCACCTCGACCAAGTCCGGTTCGATCACCTCGATCCAGGCCGTGTACGTGCCCGCCGATGACTTGACCGACCCGTCGCCGGCCACCACGTTCGCGCACTTGGACGCCACCGTCGTGCTGTCGCGAAACATCGCCTCGCTGGGCATCTACCCGGCCGTGGATCCGCTGGACTCGACCAGCCGCCAGCTGGACCCGAACGTCATCGGTCACGAGCATTACGACACCGCCCGCCGCGTGCAGTCCACCTTGCAGAAGTACAAGGAACTGAAGGACATCATCGCGATCCTGGGCATGGACGAGCTGTCGGAAGAAGACAAGCAGGCCGTGTCGCGCGCCCGCAAGATCGAGCGCTTCTTCAGCCAGCCCTTCCACGTGGCCGAAGTGTTCACCGGCTCGCCGGGCAAGTACGTCTCGCTCAAGGACACGATCCGCGGCTTCAAGGCGATCGTCGATGGCGAATACGACCACCTGCCGGAGCAGGCGTTCTACATGGTCGGCAGCATCGAAGAAGCCGTCGAGAAGGCCAAGAAGATCGCCGAGAAGGCATAAGGGTTCCCCATGACCAGCACCATCCGTTGCGACATCGTCAGTGCCGAGCAGGAAATCTTCCACGGTGAAGCCACCCTGGTCGTGGCTACTGGCGAACTGGGCGAACTGGGTATCGCGCCCAAGCACGCGCCGCTGATCACCCGCCTGAAGCCAGGCAAGGTGGTGGTGACGCTGCCGAGCGGCGAACACTTGGACTTCGCCATCTCCGGCGGCATCCTGGAAGTGCAGCCGCAGGTGGTGACGGTCCTGGCCGACACCGCCATCCGCGCGCAGGACATCGACGAAGCCTCGGTCTGCAAGGTCAAGGAAGAAGCCGAACGCGTGCTGGCCAACAAGGATCCGAAGATGAGCGCCGAGGAAGCCCAGGCGCAGCTGGCGATGTCGATCGCCCAGCTCAGCGCCCTGGAGCGTCTGCGCAAGAACCTCAAGCACTGATCCAACGTGCCAGGTTCACCCACGAAAACGCCGGCCCAGCCGGCGTTTTTGTTTTTCAGCGATACACCACGTGGCGCCACAGGAAGAACGCCAGCACCGCCAGTGCCGCCTCGACCAGCGGCTTGGCCAGCCAGGCCTGCGACAGCCCCAGGCCATCGGCAATCAGGCTGACCAGCAGCGTGCTGGCCGCGGTCAGGGCCAGCCACACCACCGCAAAGCGCAGCAGGCGCTGCCAGCCCAGGCGCGCCTGCCCCTGCTCGGCGAAGGTCCAGCGCCCATGCAGCCAGAAACCCAGCAAGGCGCCGCAGACGCGTCCGGCGAGATTGCCGGGCGCCACCGGCAATCCACACGCCGTGGTGGCGACAAACACCAGCCAGTCCAGCAGCAGCTGGGCCAGGCCCACGAGCAGATAGCGCGGTCCCTGCCGAAGCACACTCATGTGGGGCGATCGTCGGTCAAAAGGAACGGCTGGCATCTGGCGGACATCATGGCCGGACATGCTACCGGCACTCGTGTCATAGAATCGACTCCCGCATCTGGCACGGCGACATCTCCATGACCCAACCCCTGCACGTGATCATTCTGGCCGCTGGCGAAGGCAAGCGCATGAAGTCGGCGCTGCCGAAGGTGCTGCAGCCCATCGCCGGGCAGCCGATGCTGGCGCATGTGATCGCTGCGGCCCGCGCGCTGCAGCCGCAAGGCATCCACGTGGTCTACGGCCACGGTGGCGAGCAGGTGCGCGCGGCCTTCGCGGATCAGGCGGGGCTGGAATGGGCGGAGCAATCGCAGCAGTTGGGCACCGGCCATGCCGTCGCCCAAGCGATGCCGCAAGTTCCCGACGCCGCCACGGTACTGGTGCTCTACGGCGACGTGCCTCTGACCCGTCCGGAAACGCTGCAGCGCCTGCTGGAGGCGCCGGGTCGCCTGGCCGTGCTGGTCGCCGAGCCGGAAGATCCCAGCGGCTACGGCCGCATCGTGCGCAACGCCGAAGGGCGCGTTGCCGCCATCGTCGAACACAAGGATGCCGACGACGAGACCCGCCGCATCCGCACCATCAACACCGGCATCATCGCCGCCGAATCCACCGCGCTGCGTCGCTGGTTGTCGACGCTGTCCAACAGCAACTCGCAGGGCGAGTACTACCTCACCGATGTCTTCGCTTCCGCCGCGGGCGAATTCAGTCCGGCCGAGATGGTGCTGGTGGCCGATCCGATGGAAGCCGAAGGCGCCAATGACCCGTGGCAACTGGGCCAGCTCGAACGCGCCCATCAGCTGCGCGCCGCGCGCGCGCTGTGCGTGCAGGGCGCGCGCCTGCTGGACCCGGCCCGCTTCGATCAGCGCGGCACGGTGACGGTCGGCCGCGATGTGGAAATCGATGTGGACGTGGTGCTGGAAGGCACCGTCGTCTTGGGAGATGGCGTGCGCATCGGCCCCTTCAGCCGCCTGAAGGACGTCAACCTGGGCGCCGGCACGCTGGTGCGCGCGCATTGCGATCTGGAAGGCGTGGTGGCCGAGGGCGCCGCCTTGATTGGTCCCTATGCGCGACTGCGTCCGGGCACCGTGCTGGCCGATGGCGTGCACGTGGGCAATTTCGTCGAAACCAAGAAGGTCAGCCTGGGCGTGGGCAGCAAGGCCAACCACCTCACGTACCTGGGTGATGCGGTCATCGGCAGCGGCGTGAACATCGGCGCCGGCACCATCACCTGCAACTACGACGGCATCAACAAGTTCGTCACCACGATAGGCGATGGCGTGTTCGTGGGCTCCAACTCTTCGCTGGTCGCGCCGGTCACCCTGGGTGACAACGCCACCATCGGCGCCGGCTCGATCATCACCAAGAACGCCCCGGCCGATCAGCTGACGGTGGCGCGTGCGCGGCAGATGAGCATCGAAGGCTGGCAGCGGCCGAAGAAGAAGTAAGCGAAGGTATCGCGCGGGTACAACTCAGGCGCTGTCCCGCGTCAGCCCACTGCATCCGACCTTCAACCGGCAGCGCCCGTTTCCGGCAACTGGATCGACACGCACAGCCCACCGCCTTCGCGATTGTGCAGCGACAGGCGGCCGCCATGCGCCTCGACAATCTCGCGGGTCAGCGCCAAGCCCAGGCCGGTGCCATTGCGCTTGGTCGAATAGAACGGCACCAGCGCATTCTGCAGCACCGCGTCATTCATGCCGCTGCCACGGTCCATCACTTCCACCCGCAACCAATCGGGCAGGCGGGTGATCTTCAGCGTGACCCCATCGCTGCTGGAGCCGGATTCGTGGGCGTTCTTCAGCAGATTGAGCAGGGCCTGCTCGATCTGCGCCGGATCAATCCTGCTGCTCACCTCGCCGGCAGGCAGATCCAGTTCGAAGCCGATCTGCCGCTGCAGGCCGGCGAGGAAGTTGGCCCAGTGCACGGTCTGCAGCTGGGGCTGCGGCAGTTTGGCGAATCGTGCGTAGCCGCGGATGAAACCTTCCAGGTGGCGTGCGCGTTCTTCAATGGTCGAGAAGATTTCTTCGAGCCGCTCATGACGGCCGCGCCGCACGAGTTCGCCACCGGAGTGCGCCAGTGATGCCACCGGCGCCAACGAGTTGTTCAATTCGTGGCTGATCACGCGGATCACCTTCTTCCAGGTGTTCACTTCCTGCCGGCGCAGTTCGCTGGTCAGCAAACGCAGCAGCAACAACTCATGGCGACGGCCGTTGAGACGGAAGTTGCGGCGTGCCAGGTGATAGACCTGTTCTTCCTCGTCATTGTCCTCATGGCCGACCGCAAACAAGCTGTCGCCGCCGCGCGCCATCGCCTCGCGCATTTCCAGCGGAGCGGCTTGCAGCAAGGTATCGAAGTTCTGGCCTTCCAGCTTCCAGCCGCCATGCAGCAGCTTGCGCGCGGCGACATTGGCGAACACCACCCGCCGGGTGCCGTCATTGGCGCTGGACAGCAACAACATGGCGACCGGCGTGTTCTGCACCATGGTGTCCAGCAGCAGTTCGCGTTGCACCAGGCCTTGCCGTTGCTCGCGCAGTACATCACCCAGTTCGCTGTGCGAACGCACCAGGTCGCCCAGTTCGTCGGCGCTGTCCCAGTGGATGCCGAAGTTGTACTCACCGTCGCGGTAGCTGTTGACGCTGCCGGACAAGGCGCGGAACAACGAGTTCATCGGTACGAGCGCGCGGCGCACCGCCAGCATCACCAACGGCAGCGCCACCGCCGCGGAGATCAGGAAGGCCAGCCGCCGATCCGACAGCCACTGATCCAGCAGCAACGGCAGGCCGATGGCGGCCGCCAGCGACGGCAGCAACCACAGCAACATGCGGCCAGCGAGCGAACGACGGATCATTCGCGCGGAATACCGTAGCGATCCATGCGCCGGTACAGGGCCTGGCGGCTCAGGCCCAGCTCCGCCGCCGCCTGCGCAATCACGCCGCCGGCGCGGGCAAGTGCAGACTCCACGGCGGCGCGATCCGGTTCATCGTGGCCATTGCTGCGCGGCGGTGCCGCGCGCGGCAGGTTCAGGTCGCCTGCTTCGATGCGTGCGCCCTGGGCGAGCAGGCCGGCACGTTGCATGACGTTGCGCAACTCGCGCACGTTGCCTGGCCACGCATGCCGCACCAGCGCACTGCGCGCCGAATCGGCGAGCGGCTTGTCGTCGGGGCGGAAGTGCTCGGCCAGCGGCAGGATGTCGCCCGGGCGATCGGCCAGCGGCGGCAGCGTCAGCTCAATCGCATTGAGCCGGTAATACAGATCCTCGCGGAAACCGCCATCGCGGATCATGCCCGGCAAGTCCGCATTGGTGGCACTGATTACGCGTACCTTGACCTGCCGTTCGCGGTTGGAGCCCAGGCGCTCGAAGCGTCCGGTCTCCAATACCCGCAGCAATTTCATCTGCCCGGCCAGCGGCAGGTTGCCAATCTCGTCCAGGAACAGCGTGCCGCCGTCGGCGGCTTCGAACTTGCCTTCGCGCGCCTTGTTGGCGCCGGTGTAGGCGCCGGCATCGGCGCCGAACAATTCGGCTTCGATCAGTTCGGCCGGCAAGGCGCCGCAATTCAAGGTGACAAACGGTCCGCGCTGCACGCTGGAGTTGGCCTGGATGATCTCGGCGATCTTTTCCTTGCCGCTGCCATTGGGGCCGGTGATGAGCACGGGCAGATCCGAGCGTGCCACCTGGCAGGCCAGCGCGATCATGCGCTCGCTGGCCGGATCCTCGAAGACCAGGCCACGCAGATCGTAGCGGGAGGTGAGCTGCTCGCGGCTGCGTCGCTCACGCTGGCGCCGACGATCCAGTTCGCGCCGCGCTTCGGACAGTTCGATCAAGTTGTTGACCGTGGTCAGCAGCTTGCGGTCATCCCAGGGCTTGGCGATGTAATCAATGGCCCCGGCCTTGACCAGGTTGACCGCCGCTTCCAGATGCGTCCATGCGGTCAGCAGGATGACCGGCAGATCCGGATGCTGCGCGCGGATGGCCGCGAACAAGGCTTCGCCTTCGGCGCCGGACGTCGTGTCGGCACTGAAGTTCATGTCCTGGATGACCAGGTCCACCTGCTCCTGGCGCAACAGGGTCAACCCTACTTCGGGGGATTCCGTGTGCAGGGTGTTGATGTCGTGCAGCGAGAACAGGACTTCCAGCGCCGTGCTGACGGCCAGGTTGTCGTCAATGACAAGAATGGTGGGCATGCCTATAGCCTAACCCAGGGCTTGCGGGTGACATGGTGCGGCGCGACGGCGGCGGCGCGCCGCGCTGGCCAGGTGGCGAGGATTTGGCCGGCGACCAACGCGACCAGCACCAGGCCCACGACGAAGACCGGCGAAGGCGATTCCACCTTCCACGGCAGATCCAGCCGCGGCGCCAACAGCATTCCGCTGACCACGCCGACCAGGCAGCCTGCGGCGACCAGACGGCACAGATCCCAATGCACCGACCCGCGCACCTGCGCACGGCTCGCACCCAAGGCACGGTGCAGACTGATGCGCGGGGCACTGCGCTGTACCCAGAGCATTTCGGCAGCGGCCAGACTCAGCAGGGTCAGCGCGGACCACGCCACGGCGCAGAGGGACCACGTCCAGGCGCATCGACGTTCGCCCAGCAGGGTCGCGGGGCGCAGGTCAGACAGGCGCTGCGGCAGCGAAATGGGGCGGTCGGCAAAGCGCTGCACCAGTTGTTGCTGGATGGTCGTGGCTACTTCCGCCTCGTGTCCCGGCGCGACACGCACCAACAGGCTGGTATAGCCCGCGTCATCGGCAATGGCCGGCATGATGATGTGGCTTTGCGCTTCGACGCCCAACTGGCGACTGCCCTTGGGAATGGGCAGGGCCGCGACCACGCCCACCACGCGCAGTGGGCGCGTGGGCCCACTCAGGATCCGGCCCACGGCGGATTGTCCGGCGAACACCCGATCCGCCAGCGCCCGGGTAATCACCACGGGCAACTCGCCGGGCTGCTGCCATATCGTGTCGGGATGCTCGTACTCCCGCGCAAGCAAGGCGCGTCCCTCCTGCACGCGCAGGCCCAGCGTCGCGAACAGGGAGGCATCACCAAAACTGGTTGCCACTTCAATTCGCTCCGTCCCCGTCAGCCCGCGACGAACTACCGTATTCCACGAATTGTTTCCGTAGGGCACCTGATTGATCCGCGCCACGCGCTCGACACCTTTGACGCCGGCGATCAGCTGCATGCCCGTGGCCAGCGCCTCCGGATCGCTGCGGCTTCTGCCCAGCGGCGCCACCACGAGCACGCGCTGCTCATCGATGCCACTGTCGGCCGTCAGCTGTTGCTGCCATTGCGAGATGGCTTGCCAGGCCATCTGCCACAGCAGGCAGGCCACGGCAATCTGCAGCACCAGCACCCAGGACAGGCCGGCATGTGGCGCGATCAGATGATAGGGCGGGCGCCGATGCAGCCAGGAAGTACCCGCGCGCCCCGCACTTTTGGCTGGGGCGCGCGCGATGTCCATCAGGCGCTGCGCGTCGCCACGGCGGGCGGCACCGCTGCCGCACGAATGGCCGGACCCAGTACCGACACCTGGCCCAACAGCCACAGCAGCACGGCGCCGACCGGCAGGTAGTACAACGGCAGGCGCGGCAACTCGTACTTGCCCATCAGCATCTGGTTGATGCCGTAGGCCAGCGCCATGCCCAGCACGATGCCCAGCGATGCGAGCAGGAAGTTCTCGGTCTGGAAGTAGCGCAGGATCTGCCTGCGCGTGGCGCCCAGTGCACGACGCACGCCAATCTGCTTGGAACGCTGCTGCACCCAGAAGCTGGCCAGGCCGATGATGCCCAGCGCCGTAACAATCAACAGCGCCACGCACACCGCCACCAGCAACCAGGCCATCGAACGATCCTGGCGGTAGAAGTTGTCGCGCAGCTCTTCCATGGTCTGCTGTTCCAGGATGATGCGGTTGGCGTTGTTCTTCTGCAGCGTGTCCACCGCGGTCTTCAGCACCTCGGCGCGCCGCTCCGGATCCGTGCGCAGCAGGTAGTTGCCACCCATGCTGAAGGGCACGCGGATCGGGAAGATCATCGAGTACTCGTACGCACTGGGGCCTCCTTGCTCATTGGGACGGACCAGGTGATCGACGATGCCGACGATTTTGATCGGCTCCTCGCCCCAGCTGTAGAAGACCTTGCCCAGTGCGTTCTCGCCCGGGAACATCTTCTCGGCCATGCTGCGGGTGATGATGGCCGCCGGAATGTTGCCGACCGCACCGGGCGTATTGAGCGCCGTCCAGGACAGGAACTCGTCCGGGGTGAACTGGCGTCCGGCAATCAAACGCAGACCCAGCGTGTTGACCAGCTGTTCGTCGCCCAGATAGGTGGTGGCGTTCAAGGTGGCGTGGGTCTGATCCTTGCTCAACTGCACGCTGCTGTTCCAGGAGCCGTTGCCGAAGGTGACCTGGTTGGTCGAGGTGGCGAACTTGACGCCGGGAATCGAACGCAGCGCCGCCAGATCGGACTGGGTCAGCGCATCGGCATTGTCATCGCGGCCAATGCCGGTCAGCTGCACGCGCACGATGCCTTTTTCATCCAGGCCGCTGACGCGATCCATGCGGTCCAGGCGACCGTTGATGAGGAACAAGGCGTTGCAGATGATCGCGCAGCTGAGCGCGATCTCGATGACGATCAGCGCGGCGGCCGTCTTGTGCCGACGCAGTGCTGAAAAGATGGGGCGGATTTCCATGATCGGGCTCCGTCGGGTTATTGGGATTTCAGCTGGATGGCCGGGGTGACCTGGCAGGCGCGCCAAGCGGGCAACAGGCCCGCCAGCACGCTGGCCAGAATCGCCAGCAGGAAGGTCGTCGCCAACATCACCGGATCCAGATGCGCCAGTTCGGCGTAACTCGCCGGCTGCTGGCGCACGGCCCACAGACCCAGCAAGGCCAGACCCAGGCCCAGCACACCACCGGCCAGGCCGACCGTGCCGGCTTCCACCAGCGCCTGGCTGAAAATCGCGGCTTTGGACGCACCCAGTGCGCGACGCACGCCGATCTCGCTGCTGCGGCGCATGAACTTGGCCAGCAGCAGGCCCACCGTATTGATCAGGCACACCAGCAGGAAGCCAAAGGCCAGCCAGGTCTGCAGACGCACGTCGTTGGGCACCACGCGCTTGAACTCCAGCCATTCCATGATGTTGCGCAGGCGGATGTTGGTGGGGCGTTCGAAACGGCCGGCGCGACGCTGCTGGTCCGAGTAGTTGGTCAGGTACTGCTTGTACGCGTCGAACTTGGCCGAGTCATTCAGCTGCACCCAGTACTGCATCCAGGTGCACGGCGCGTTGACGCCGGTCTCGTCGCCCTGGCTGTCGCCCCAGCAGTTCATCGAACCGTTGCGGCCCATCTTCAGGCCCACTGCGGTGGAGAAGGGCAGGAACACCTGCTCAACTTCGCCGTAGCGATCACTGTTCAAATCGTAGAAGCGCGGCGTCGGGCGCCACTCGTCGAGCACGCCGATCACGCGGAACTCGGTTTGATCCATGCGGATCGACTTGCCGACGCTGTTGCCGCCGTCGAACAACTTCTCGTTGAGCTTCTTGGAGATGACCGCAACCCGGCCCTGGCCTTCATCCTCGTTGCCGGTCCAGCCCTGGCCAAAGGCGAAGGGTGCATCGAACATCGGGAAGAAGTCCGCCGAAGCGTAGCGGGCGTCCACCACGAACGGCGACAGACCCTGCTTCTCCGGCTCGATGCTGACGCCACCGCCGGTCATCAGCGCCTGGCGGTCGCCCTTCTTCTCGCGCAGCAGCGCTTCGGCGTCGAAACGGGTCACCTGTTCCTCGGGTTCCTCGCCGGCGGTATAGCCGTCCATCGACTGCGGATCCATCTGCACATAAAACAACGTGTCGCTCTTGCCGGGCATCGGGTCGCCGGACAGGATGTAGAACACCGTCAAGGTGGTCATGCTGGCGCCGATGCCGAGCGCGATCGCCAGCACCATCAGCGCGGTGAGCACCTTGTTGCGCTTGAAGCTGCGCAGGGCCAACTGGAAGTAGTAGCCGAACATGGGCGTGACCTCAGGCTTGGGCGGGGGCGAGGTTCAGGGCGCTGTCGCTGTCACTGGCAGCGACCAGGCGCGGCTCGGTGGTCAGGTCGGTGGCGGCGCCGTCGACGATATGCACGTTGCGCTGCGCGCGCGCGGCCAGTTCCGGATCGTGGGTCACCATGATGATCGTGGTGCCCTGGCTGTTGATCTCCTCCAGCAGTTCCATCACGCCGCGCGCCATCTGCGAGTCGAGGTTGCCGGTGGGTTCGTCGGCCAGCAGCAGGCGCGGCGTACCGGCCAGTGCGCGCGCAATGGCCGCGCGCTGTTGCTGGCCGCCGGACAGCTCGGAGGGGTAGTGGCGCATGCGCGAACCCAGGCCGACCCGGCCCAGTGCGTCCTCGATGCGCTTCTTGCGCTCGGCCGCATTCATGCCGCGATAGCGCAAGGGCACGTCGACGTTGTCGAACAGGTTCAAATCCGGAATCAGGTTGAAGCTCTGGAAGATGAAGCCGATCTTCTGGTTGCGCAGCTGCGAACGCGCGTCATCGGACAGCCCGCTCACATCCTGGCCATCCAGCTGGAACGTGCCGGTATTGAAGGTCTCCAGCAGGCCGGCAATGTTGAGGAAGGTGGTCTTGCCCGAGCCGGAGGGACCGGTGACCGCGACAAACTCGCCCTCGCGGACATGCAGATCGAGTGAGCGCAAGGCATGCGTCTCGACTTGGGAAGTGCGGTACACCTTGGAAACCGAGCGCATGTCGAGCATGTCGTAATCCTCTTGGTAAGCGGGTTGCTGGTAAGGAAGCAGGAAAAGGGAGAGGGAGGAAAGGAATCAGTGGATGGAGACGCGTTCGGCATCGCCGAACTGATCGCTGCCCGAGACCACCACGCGGTCGCCAGGCTGCAATCCGCCCAGTACTTCGATCGCGCTCAGGCTGCTCACGCCCAGCTGCACCGGCTTGCGCACCGCCGAGCTGCCGTCCATGACGTACGCGTAACGGCCACCGGACTGCTCCAGGAACGGGCCGCGCTCGACCATCAAGACGTTCTTGCGGGTATCCATCAGCACGCGTGCGCTCAGGCGCTGGCTCTGGCGCAGGCCCGGCGGCTGCTTGTCGCTGAAGCGGATGCGTGCGTTGACTTCGCCGTTGACCACTTCCGGCGACACCGCGGAGATCTCGCCCGCATAAGGCTGGCCATTGCTGGTCAGCTGCGCCGGCATGCCAATGGCCAGATCCCGGGCGAAGCTTTCCGGCACCTTGATCTCCACTTCGAACTGCGACAGATCCACCACACTCATGACCGGTGCATTGAGCGCCACGTTGGAGCGCTGCACGGCCTGGACCTGGCCGACCTGGCCATCGAAGGGTGAGCGCAGGGTCAACGCATCCACCTGGCGCTGGACTTCGGCCACGATGGCGCGCTGGCGATCCGCCAGCAGGTGTTTGTTGCGCGCATCGAGCGTGGCGCTCTGGCCCTGCAGGCCTTCGTCGCGCTTGGCGTGGTCCAGCGCGATCTCGGTCTTGCGCAGTTCATCCTTGGCCTTGGCCACGTCGATCTGCGGCACCGCGCCGCCGTCGAAGCCGCGCTGATAGCGTTCCAGGTCGCGTTCGGCGGCGGTGCGGTCAACGCCGGCCTGATCCAGCATCTTGCGGGCATTGGCGCGGGTCACGGTGGCATCCAGCGCGGCGCGGCTGGCTTCGGCCTCCAGGCCGGCCAGGGTCGCCTGTTCCTGGGCCAGCTTGCTGCGCAGCTCGGGGCTGTCGATCTCGGCCAGCACCTGGCCCTTCTTCACCTGGTCGCCCGCAACCACTTTCAGCGTGACCACGCCGCCGGCGATGGCGTAGAGGGTGGGGCTGTTGGAGGCAATCACCCGGCCATCGGCGGCGATGTCGCGGACCAGGTCGCCACGCTTGACCTCGGCAATCCGCACCCGCGCCTCGTCAAAGGACTGCGAGCCGGACAACCAGCCGCGGGCGGCAAACACGATGCACAGCAGCAGCACCACGCCGCCGGCGACAGGCAGGGCCCAGCGCTTCCAGGGGCGGGCGGCAGCCTGCGTGTGGCTGAGGGGGCGGTCTTGCGCGGAGGTGTCCCGAATCATCTGCGGCATGCGTTCTGTGAAGAGTCGGGCTACTTCAAAGCACAACGCGTGCCAACACCAAGTTGTTGATTTGCAAGGTGGCCGGGGAGAAAAAGGGGTGTCCGGGTGTCCGCCCGGACAGGGGTCGGACACTCGGCCGTCCGGACACGGACGGTAGAATCGGCTCACACGAATACTTACAGGATGGATGACGGCCTATGTGCGGCATTGTGGGAGCGATCGCTGATCGCGACGTGGTTCCGGTACTGATTGAAGGGCTGAAGCGGCTGGAATACCGCGGCTATGACTCCGCCGGCATCGCCGTGGTGGAGCAGCAGGACGTGCGCCGCGTGCGCCGCACTGGCCGAGTCGCCGAAATGGAGTCCGCCGCTGCGTCCGAAGGGTTCAATGCCACCCTGGGCATTGGCCACACCCGCTGGGCCACCCACGGCGGCGTCACCGAAGCCAATGCCCACCCGCATATCAGCCACGGGGTGGCGCTGGTGCACAACGGCATCATCGAAAACCACGAGGAGCAGCGCGAGAAGCTCAAGGCGCTGGGCTACGAGTTCGAGTCGCAGACCGACACCGAGGTCATTGCCCACCTGATGCACCACCACCTGAAGGGCGGCGATGACCTGCTCGCGGCGCTGCAGCGCACGGTCAAGGAACTCACCGGCGCCTACGCGCTGGCGGTGGTCAGCCGCAAGGAACCCGAGCGCATGGTGTGCGCGCGCATGGGTTGCCCGCTGCTGATTGGGCTGGGCGAGGGCGAGAATTTCATCGCCTCCGACGTCTCGGCCATCATCCAGGCCACGCGCCGGGTGATCTTCCTGGAAGAGGGCGACACCGCCGAAGTGACCCGCCAGGCCGTCCACGTGTTCGACGGGCACGACCAGCCCATCGAGCGCGAAGTGCATGTCTCGGATGTCTCGCTGGCCTCGCTGGAACTGGGCCCGTACCGCCACTTCATGCAGAAGGAAATCCACGAGCAGCCGCGCGCCATTGCCGACACCATCGAGGCGGTGATTGATGGCGGCTTCTCGCCCGAATTGTTCGGCGCCAACGCCGAGGCAGTGCTGAAGGATATCCAGGGCGTGCAAATCCTGGCTTGCGGCACCAGTTACTACGCCGGCCTGACCGCGCGTTATTGGATTGAAGCGATTTCCGGATTGCCCTGCAGCGTTGAAATCGCCAGCGAATACCGCTATCGCGCCGCCTACGCCAATCCCAAGCACTTGGTGGTGACGATTTCCCAGTCCGGCGAAACCCTGGACACGATGGAAGCGTTGAAGTACGCCAAGTCGCTGGGCCATGAGCACACGCTCTCCATCTGCAACGTGCCTGAAAGCGCCATCCCGCGCGCCAGCGAATTGGTTTGTTACACCCGTGCCGGCGCCGAGATTGGCGTGGCCTCCACCAAGGCCTTCACCACCCAGCTGGCGGCGCTGTTCCAGCTCACCGTGGTATTGGGCAAGCTGCACGGGAATGTCTCAGCCGAGGATGAAGCAGGTTATCTGGAAGAACTGCGCTTCCTGCCCGGCAGCATCCAGCACGCCCTCAATCTGGAACCGCAGATTGCGCTGTGGGCGGAAAAGTTCGCGCCCAAGTCCGACGCGTTGTTCCTCGGCCGCGGCCTGCATTACCCGATCGCACTGGAAGGCGCGCTCAAGCTCAAGGAAATCTCCTATATCCATGCCGAGGCTTATCCAGCGGGCGAATTGAAGCATGGCCCGCTGGCGTTGGTGGATGCGGACATGCCGGTGGTGGTGATTGCGCCCAACGACAAATTGCTTGAGAAAGTAAAGTCGAACATGCAGGAAGTCCGCGCGCGCGGCGGCGAGCTGTTCGTGTTCGCCGACCAGGACAGCAACTTCACCGAATCCGAAGGCGTGCATGTCATCCGCACGCCACGCCATACCGGTGTGCTGAGTCCGGTGGTGCATACCATCCCCGTACAGTTACTTGCGTATCACACGGCATTGGCACGAGGAACTGACGTGGACAAGCCACGCAATCTGGCAAAGTCGGTGACGGTGGAATAGATAGCGCCAAAGCGGATCACAGTTCTTCCATCAAGGCGAGGCTCGCAAGGGCCTCGCCTTTCTTGTTTGTGCCAGAACCACGCATCCGGCGCGCCGATAATCCGAAGGGGCGAATTACCCCTTGTAGAGCAGGTCCCGCAAGGATTGCATAGTCATTTGATTGCCGGGAAAGGCATGAATTCAGACTCGGCATGGTGGCAGTTCCTGCCCGTAATGCGTCGGAAATGTCTGAATCATTAACTTGAAACGGGCCATCAGAAGAATCCGATTCCGAGAAGAGTGAGAGAAATTCACGATGCTCCCGCCTCGGAGCGCTTGGGTGTCATCCCAACTCAGGGGTTCAACGCCCAACTCGTTACATCAGGAATTTCCAAACATGAAAAAGCATCTGCTCTCCGCCGCTCTGCTTGCGGTTCTCGGGTTCTCTACCATCGGCGCCGCCTCGGCTGTTGACGGCAAGATCACTTTCACCGGCACCATCAGCGATCAGACCTGCTCGGTCACCGGTGGCACCGGCACCAACGGCGCCGCGGGCGACTTCACCGTCACCCTGCCGACCGTGGCTACGACTGCTTTGTCGGCAGCTGACAAGGTGGCTGGCGAAACGCCTTTCACCGTAGTGATCGGTGGATCGGGTCAGACCGGCTGCGGCGCAGGTACGCCAGCCAAAGTCGCGCGCCTGCACTTTGAAGCGCTGTCTTCGCCGGTCAGCGCATCCACGGGTCGTCTGATCAACCAGGCGGCGAGTGGTGCCACCAAGGTGGAAGTCGAGCTCCTGAGCAAGGATAACAAGCCGATCAACATCGCAACGGGCGAGAACGCTACGGGTTCCGAGGAAACCATCACCGGAAACACGGCCACCCTCAAGTATGGCGCCCGTTACCACGCCACCGGCGGCGCCAGCACGGCCGGTGCTGTCAGTACCTATGTGAACTACACGATCGTTTACAAGTAAACGACAGTGCCGCACCAGGGGACAGGCATCTGGTCCCCTGGTGTGTGTCTGGAAGCCGTCCTGCTAACGAAAGAACCGCAACCATGAACAGTTACATCCGCATCGCCCTGACGTCCGTGTTCTGCCTTAGCATGGCCCCGATGGCCAATGCGCAGACCCAAGTGCACGGTACGCGTGTGATCTATCCCGCCGAAGAGCGGGAAGTGACCGTCAGCGTCGACAACGTCGGCAAGACGCCGCGCCTCCTGCAGGTATGGGTGGATGATGGAAAAGAGAATACCACAGCAGAAACCGCTACTGCGCCGTTTCTACTGACGCCGCCGATGAGTCGCGTCGAGCCAGGCAAGGGTCAGTCCTTCCGCTTGATGTTCACGGGCGGCGATGTTCCCCAGGATCGGGAGTCAGTGTTCTGGTTCAATGTTCTCGAGATTCCGCCCAAGCCAGAAGCCAAGGACGCACCGGCCAACTACCTGCAGTTTGCAGTCCGCACGCGCCTGAAGATTTTCTATCGGCCCAAAGGTTTGAAGGACGATCCCCTCAGCGCATTGGACACACTGACCTGGCGCCTGGTGCATGACGGCACTTCCCTGGCACTTGAGTGCACGAATCCTTCGCCCTACAACGTTTCGGTCGCGAACGTCCGTTTCAAGGGAACCGAACTACCGAAAGACTCCATCGAACAGCCCAGCGGCATGTGCACGGCCAAGTCGAGCCATCGAATCGTATTGCCTGGTCATGAGTCCGGCAGTGGGACTCTGATCTACAACGCCATCAATGACTATGGTGGTTTCGTGGAGCGAGAAGCTCCCTACACACGCTAAACCTCCGCTTTGCCCCGCAACGGCCATCGGGCCGCAGCGGTAATTCCCTTCGAATCTCAGGCCCCTGACCAAGGGGAGCGGGCATGCCTTTGTCCAAAACAACGGCGTGCGGCACGGACGCGGCTCTGAATAGCGGCATGTCTATTCCATCTGGAACGTTTCACTATGCAGAACGATCGCCACAAGCTCTCCATGCGCTCGCGCAATGCGGGCATCCTTCGCCCGAGCCTCCTGATGGTGTCGGTCGTTGCCGCCCTGGGACATGTGTCCAGCGCAATAGCCGGACCGTCACCTACCCCGAGTCCCGTGCCCGCCCCCGCGGTACCTGCCCCGGCCGTCGCCCCCTTGCCGAATCCCCTCGTGGCAGGTCCGCAGGAAGTCCAGTTCAGCGCATCGTTTCTGGGCACAAATAGCGACCTGTACGACTTGGGGAGTTATGAGAAGGGTAATCCGGTGCTGCCGGGAGATTACCTGGTTGATCTCTTTGTCAACGGTTACGCCGTCGGGCGCGAGACTGTCTCCTTTCGTGTCCCCGATGCGGGCGGCCAGGCGCAGGCGTGTCTTACCCGCGAGCTGATGACCTTGGCCGGTGTGGACACGGCCAAGCTGGAAGCCAGTGGCGCCATCCTGGAAGGTTGCATCGATATTGGCGCGTTGGGCCAGGGCGCCACTGCGCTGTACGACCCCAGTTTGCTACGTCTGGAGTTGTCGATTCCCCAAATCGCGTTGAATCGGCGCCCCCGCGACTACGTCGACCCCAGTCTGTGGGATCGCGGCATCAATGCATTCACGCTGAGCTACAGCGCAAACTTCAATCATGGCAGCTACGGCAATGGCCAGAAATCGGATAGTGCTTACATCGGCCTCAACTCCGGTCTCAATATCGGCGGTTGGCGCATCCGCAACCAGGCCAGCTATCGTTGGGATGATGCGACGGGTAGTGACTTTCAGAGCATTTCCACGTACGCGCAGCACGACATCACGCGTTGGAAGTCGCAGCTGACGATTGGTGACAGTTTCACCGGATCCCAGTTCTTTGACAGTACCGCCTTTCGTGGCGTCAACCTGGCGACCGACCAGAGGATGCGACCGGATTCCACCAACGGGTATGCTCCGAGTGTGCGCGGCACTGCGGAATCCAACGCCAAGGTCGAGATTCGCCAGCAAGGCTATGTCATCTACGAGACGACTGTGGCGCCCGGTGCGTTCGAGATCAACGACCTCTACCCCAACAGCATTGGTGGTGACTTGGAAGTGGTCATTACAGAAGCGGATGGCAGGACACGCAGCTACACCGTTCCGTATGCCTCGGTGCCGCAGTTGCTGCGTCCTGGCATCTGGAACTACTCGGTCACGCTTGGCCAGGTGCGCGACGACAGTTTGACCGGCGAGGCGCCCACCTTCATCGAGGGAACATTCCAGAAAGGCATCAACAACTGGCTGACGTCGTACGTTGGTGCGCAGGCAACCGATGGCGGTATGTACCGCAGCGCGATGCTGGGCGGTGCCTTCAATTCCCGCTTCGGCGCTGTGTCGATGGACATCACCGGATCGCGCTCCACCTTCGATGCCACGGGCGAAAGCCGAAATGGCTACAGTGCCCGCATCACGTACAACAAGAACATCCCGGCCACACGCACGGACTTCGCGCTCGCCGCTTATCGCTATTCCACCGAAAACTATCTGAGCCTGGCCGACGCGACGCGCTGGAATGACCTCTATGCAAGCAACGACAAGGACCGGATCGCGCAGGCAGAGCATAACGAACATAGCCGCCGCGGACAGCTAAGCTTGACCGTCAGCCAGCGCCTGGGTGATCGAGGTGGTTCGCTCTACTTCTCGGGCTGCGCAACAACTACTGGGACACCGCCAAGCACGAGGCCGTGCCGACCGACTACAGCTTCCAAGCGGGCTGGAGCCGGGCCTTCCGCACCGTAAGCTATAGCGTCAATGCGAGTCGCACCCGACTGTCCACCGGTGAGTTCGACAATAGTGTGTACATGAATGTCTCGGTGCCACTGGGGCGGCTGGCGCGTCGTGCTTCGCGCGCGCCGCAGTTGAGCTTGTCGGGCAGCCAGACCAGCTCCTCGGGTTATGGCATGCAAGCCAGCGTCACGGGCTCGGCCGGGGAACGCAGTCAGATCAGTTACGGCGTCAACGGAAGCTACGGCGAATCGACCCCAACGAATGTGGGCGGCAACGTCAGTTGGAGAGCGCCGTATGTCAACCTCGGTGCGAGCTACAGTCACGGCGAAAGCAGCCAGAACACCTCCGTAACTGCCACTGGCGGTCTGGTGGTTCATAGAGGCGGCGTGACGCTTGCCTCGCAGCTGGGCGACACCATCGGTATTGTCAAAGCAAAGGGCGCCAAGGGTGCTCGCTTGAACAGCGATAACACCACCAAGGTGGACGGTCGCGGCTACGTCGTCACCAACAATCTCATGCCGTATCGCATGAATGAAGTGAACCTGGATCCCAAGGGCAGTTCGTTGGATGTGGAATTGGAGAACACCCGTCAACAGGTCGCACCGCGTGCTGGGGCGGTGGTGGCAATAGAATTTGGCACCAAGACGGGTGAGGCGATGCTGGTTCGCACTCTTCTGGAGGATGGACGGCCTGTCCCGTTTGGTGCACGAGTGATGGACCCCACTGGAAATGTGGTCGGCATTGTCGGGCAAGGCGGACAAGTCTTCATTCGCAGCGAAACGCGTGCAGATGCAGTCCTTAGGGTCGAGTGGGGCGAGCACGGCTCTTGTGCACTGGATGCTGCGATTTCTGCCAATGCGGATCCGGCGGAGAATCTTGAGATTGTCAAAGCTACATGTCGGAGCTACCAGTAGCAGCCCAGCAATAGCATGGGTCTGGAGCAAGGGCCGGAAACTACGCGGATTGAGGCTTGAGTAGTACCGATAACCCGTATCGACACGCTCCACTGCAGGTGTGGCCAGCCGACACATGTGTGAATCGCAGAACGCGTATGGAGTGGGCCGGCTTCTCCAGGTTCGCGAATTGTGTCTGCCAACCAAGATCTTCTGAGTTCTGAGAGGTGGAAGGAAACGCATGAATTTGGTCAATCGAGTAGCTAAAAGTGTCAAGGCGATTCGTCGCGGGTATGGCGGCAGAAGGCGGCATGTTGGAATGCAGCGCATTGCGCTATTCGTTCTGCTGACTCTGATTTCCGGATCCAGTTTGGCGTGGACATGCGACAAGATCGGAGTGCAGAGTGAAACCGTGAGCCTGGCCGCGAATGCCGCCGCGGCTCGTGATGTGCCCGTTGGATCTGCTATTTCGGACTGGAACTACTCCGTGCAGCAAACGTATCGCACATGTACTAGTACGGCCGGCGCCACTCAGGTCATTGGAGTTGCCTTCGGTACATCGGGTCTAGTTGCAACTGCGGGCATCACATTCCAGTCTGATTCTGGAGTGAGCATTCCCGTCTACGACACCGGCTTGGCAGGTGTCGGCGTAGCGATCGAGTCGCGCGGATGGACTTGCTCATCATGGAGCGGCTGGGAGGGAGCAAAGACCTACCAAGGCTCCTATCTATTGTTCCCCTCTGGGTCTGGATTGTACGGGTGCATTTGGAGTAGCACCAATGCACATACTCTCGCAGTTGCAGGCCAAATCGGTATTCGCTTGATAAAGACGGGAACGGTTTCGCCAGGAAAAGTTAAGCTGGGCAACTCGATTGTTGCGTACTCGGTTATCGATGGAAATGTTGATTGGGGCGCGGATAACACGCGCAGGTGGTTCAATTCCACTGAGGTGACGATTTCAGCGTCTTCGTGTGCAACTCCCAGTGTGTCGGTGAACCTCGGAGAGCACAGGTCAAATGCCTTCCCTGAAGTCGGAAGCCGCACCAGTCCCGTGAAGTTTGATCTGAAAATCAATGACTGCCCCGCAGGAATGAGCAACATCCGCTATGGGTTCAATTTTCCCAGTGGAACGGGTTACACACCCACGGACGGGCTGTTTGGGTTGAAGGCCGATGCGACAGCCAAGGGCATCAAGGTCAAGCTGATGACAGATAAAGGAGATACAGTGCAATTGGACAAGTGGTACACCTTGTCTGATTACAATCGCGCCACCGGTGGAAGCTACGTGGTTCCGTTGTCAGCCGCCTACGAAAGAACTGGCGATGTGACTGCGGGTAGCGCGGATGCGGAGCTCACCATCGCCATGAATTACCAGTAGAAGGTGCTGCGGCGGAGCACGTGGCTTCTCGGGCTATGTGCCCCAATAATCCGCCCCATGGAAATCAAATCCGACAACCCTGAACACGGCTTCCAGTTCCCCGGGACTTTCCAGCCCAGTGCCATGGGCATGGCGGGGGCGGGACTGGAGGCGGAATTGCCCCGGCTGCTGGTCGCCGCTGGCCTGGATGTGATCCATGAAGACATCAGCTGGCAGCACTCCTCCAACGACAAATACGTCTGCAAGATCGAGCGGGCGATGATCTATACGGTCGGCGAATGGAACATCCATGTCGAACGCAAGGCCGGGCTCCCGGCGTCGACGTGGCCGGCGCCGAGGTCGGCGCCTTGGTTGGTTCTGGCGGCGGAAACTATATGGGATTCAGCGGCGCGGTCACTCCCAAGAACATCACCTGTGCTGCGGAATATCCTGCTGTGGTGACGCTTCCGAGTGTTGGACTCAGGGGCCTCGGAGAAGCGGGCCGAATTGCGGGGCTAACCCCCTTCACCATCGGTTTGACGTGCGACAAGTCGGCAACAGTGGGTATCTCGTTCGCACCGGGTCCTGACAGCAGCATTGCGATAGCAAGCAGCGGCGTCATTGGTCCCGCCAATCCAGATGCGCCGGACTCAGCGAAAGGCATCGGCGTGCAAATCGTAGACGCAGCGGCAAAAGCGATTCCTTTGAACACCCGACGCCAGCTCGGAGATTTGCAGGAGAACATCAGGGCAGAGGCGACCTTTGCATTGCAGTACTACCGGCTCAGTTCAGCTATGCAGGCTGGCAAAATCGACGGGTCGTTGATCGTCACCTTCGACTACCGGTGAGCTCGAGTTCGACGCGCAGTTGAGAGATGGCCCTCCGCTGTACATCCAGTGCAGCGGCCGACGCACGCAACCTTATGCTGCGATGGCCCTCCCGTAGACAGGCCATTCGCTACCGATGAAAGAATGCGGCTTGGAATTTGGCCGGTGGGCCCCAATAATCCGCCCCATGGAAATCAAATCCGACAACCCTGAACACGGCTTCCAGTTTCCCGGTACCTTCCAGCTCAGTGCCATGGGCACGGCGGGGGCGGGGCTGGAGGTGGAATTGCCCCGGCTGCTGGTCGCCGCTGGCCTGGATGTAATCCATGAAGACATCAGCTGGCAGCACTCGTCCAACGGCAAATATGTGTCCGTACGCATTGCGTTCCGGGCCGAGAGCCGTGAGCAGTACGACGCCGCGCACGCCGCATTGCGTGATCACCCGGAAGTGAAATGGACGCTGTAAGTCGGCTCTGCCGGGTCCGCGAGTTGGGACGGCAGCCTTACGAACCGGTCTGGCGTGCCATGCAGCGGTTTACAGACAGTCGCGACGAGCAGACGCCCGATGAGCTGTGGGTGGTGGAACACGATCCGGTCTTCACCCTGGGCCAGGCGGGTAAGCCCGAGCATGTGCTCGCCCCGGGCGACATTCCGGTGGTGCAGGTGGACCGCGGTGGTCAGGTGACCTATCACGGACCCGGCCAGATCGTTGCCTATCCGCTGTTCGATTTGCCCCGCATGAAAGTCGGAGTGCGCGATTACGTCTGCAAGATCGAGCAGGCGATGATCGACACGGTCGGCGAATGGAACATCCATGCCGAACGCAAGGCCGGGGCTCCCGGTGTCTACGTGGCCGGCGCCAAGATCGGCGCCTTGGGTATCCGCGTGCGCCACGGTCGCACCTTCCATGGCCTGGCCTTCAATATCGCGATGGATCTTTCGCCTTGGCATCGCATCAATCCCTGCGGTTACGAAGGCCTGCAGGTGACCACGCTGGCTGATCTGGGCGGTCCTTCGGGCATGGACGTGGTCAAACCGGTATTGCTGGAAAAGCTCGCCGGCCAATTCGGCCTGCATCTGCAGCACGAAGCCGGGCTGCCGGAGCTGTCCCTGGCCGCATGAGGCCAGCATTGCGGGTGCAGCGATTCCCGGCCCGGCACGCAGCAAGTTTCAGCGGGGAACACCGCATGACATCCGTGCCCGGGTCTGCCGGCGGCGCGGGCTGTCATGCCACAATCCGGGCATGCCCGATTTTTCCCAGGATCTCACGCCCGACCTGCTCGCCGTCATCGAACGTGGATTGTCGCGGCTGCGCGAATCCCATCCTGACAGCGCGGCGCTACTGGCAGCTCCACGCGCCGCCGCTCGAGTAGGCCAGGTCATCCTGGCCAGCGACTTCGCTCTGGAAACGCTGCGCCGCCAACCGGACTTGCTGGCCGATCTGCTGGCGCACGACGGCACGACGCCGGTGCCGCAGCCAGTGCTCTTCGAAGACACCCCCGAGCGTTGGCAGGAGCAGCTCCGCCTCTATCGCACCGCCGAATCCACCCGCCTGGTCTGGCGCGATGTGCATGGGCTGGATGACGTGGATGCCACGCTCGCTGGCAGCACCCGTCTGGCCGAGTACTGCCTGACCCTGGGGTTGGAAGCGCTGGAGAAGGAATTCGCCCGCCGCCATGGGGTGGTGCGTGCCGAAGACGGCAGCGTGCAGCGTCTGGTGGTGTTTGGCCTCGGTAAGCTGGGCGGCGGTGAACTGAATTTTTCCTCCGACGTCGATCTGGTCTATGCCTTCCCGCAGAACGGCGAATCCGATGGCGCGCGTTCGCTTGCGGCCGAGGATTACTTCGCGCGTCTGGGCCAGCGCTTGGCCAAGTTGCTGGACGAGCCGACGGTGGATGGTTTCTGCCATCGCGTGGACCTGCGCCTGCGCCCGTTCGGAAACGCCGGTCGCGTGGCGCTGTCCTTCGCCGGCATGGATCATTATTTCCAGCGCGAAGGTCGCGATTGGGAGCGGTACGCCTGGCTCAAGGCGCGCGCGGTGGCGGGCGATGTCGAAGCCGGCGAACGCTGGCTGGAATCGCTGCGCCCCTTCGTCTATCGGCGTTACCTGGACTACACCGCGCTGGATGGCCTGCGTGAAATGAAGGCCGCCATCGCCGCGGAAGTGGCCCGTCGCGAGCTGGCCGATGACATCAAGCGCGGTCCCGGCGGTATCCGCGAAATCGAGTTCCTGGTGCAGGCTCTGCAGTTGATCCGGGGGGGCAGGGAGCCTTCGCTGCGCGAGCGTCGGCTGATGCCGGCCCTGCGCGCGCTGGTGGCCGATCGCCAGGTGGGCGCGGAAGAGGGCGCGGCGCTGGGGCAGGCCTATCGTTATCTGCGGCGGCTGGAAAATCGCCTGCAGATGCTGCGCGATGCGCAGACCCACGCGTTGCCCGAATCACCGACCGACCGCGCGCGCATCGCCGCCACGCTGGATTACGCATCGTGGGAAGACTTGCTGCGCGCGCTGGATCTGCAACGCGATCGGGTTTCGCGCGAGTTTGCCGAACTGCTGGCGCCGCGCCGTGGGCAGGCGGCGCCCGGTGCGCTGGCGCATTACTGGCGCGCCCTGCCCGATGGCGGTGAAGCCAGCGCGCTGGCCGATGCCGGTTTCACCGACGCCGCCAGCGCCGACCATGTGCTTCGCGACTTTGCGCGTTATCCCGGTGTGCGCGGGCTGTCCGACGCATCGCGCGCGCGCCTGGATCGCGTGCTGCCTTCGCTGCTGGACGCTGCCGCGCGATCCAGCCAGCCGGACGCCGCATTGCGCCGCATCCTGCCCTTGCTGCAGTCCATACTGCGCCGCGCCAGCTATCTGGCTTTGCTCGATGAGCAACCCAGTGCGCTTGCCCGCCTGGTCGATGTGCTGGCGCGCAGTGCGTGGCTGGCGGATCGCCTCGCCGCGTTTCCGCTGTTGCTGGATGAGTTGCTGGACGCACGCGTCTCCGGACCGTTGCCGGATCGCGACAGCCTGCGTGTGAACTACGCCGAGCTGGGTGAAGACGGCGATGCCGAAAGCGCATTGCGCGCGCTCAACGAACGCCGCTTGGCCTTGAGTTTTCGCATCGCGATGGCGGCGCTGGATCGTCGGCAGGCCGCGCGCGACAGCACGCGCCAGTTGGCCTGGCTGGCCGATGAAGTGGTGGCAGCCGTGCTGCGCATGGCCGAAGCCGAAGTCGTGGCCGCGCATGGACCGCTGGCTGGCGGACGCTTCGCGATCATCGGTTACGGCAGTCTGGGCGGTGAAGAACTGGGCTTCGGTTCGGATCTGGATCTGGTGTTCCTGTTCGATGCGCCCGCAGATGCCGTGTCCGACGGCGCGCGTCCACTGGAAGCCGGTCGCTGGTATGCGCGCCTGGCCCAGAAGATCGTGGCGCTGCTTGGCGCCGAGAGCGGCGCGGGCCGGTTGTATGAAGTGGACGTGCGCCTGCGTCCCGACGGCGCCAAGGGCCTGCTGGTGTCGAGCATGGCCAGCTTCCGCGAGTATCAGCGCGAGCGTGCCTGGACCTGGGAACATCAGGCCTTGGTCCGCGCACGCGCCGTGGCGGGTGACGACGGCCTGATCATGGCCTTCGAGGATATCCGCGACGCCACGCTCTCGCGCATGCGTGACCCGCAGAAACTGCGCGAGGACGTGGTGAGCATGCGCAAGCGTATGCGCGGCGAACTTGATCGCAGCGACGTGGCCCGCTTCGACCTCAAGCAGGGCGAGGGGGGGCTGGTCGATCTGGAATTCCTGCTCCAGTACCGGGTACTGCGGGAATCGTCAGCGGTACCGGCACTGCTGACACCGCGCAACACTGCGTCCTTGATTGCCGCGTTGCAGTCGGCGGGGCGTATCGATGAAGCCACCGCGCATGCGCTGACCCAGGCGCATTCGGTGTTCCTGAGCGAGGGGCTGGCCTGCACGCTGGATCGTCGGCCGCGGCTGGTGACCGAAAATGCGGCCATCGCCACGGCGCGCGCGGCCGTGCGCAATGTGTTGGCCGCGCATGAGCTGGCATTCAACGGGTGAACGCGGTGGCGGGGTGTTTGGATGTTGCGGAGTGCGGCGGGGACGCGTGTGCTTGCATCGCACGGTGTGACGATGGTGGTGCTCGTGCGGCGTAAGCTTCGGGGCTGAAGCCCCTCCTACACGGGGCTTTCCAGGGGCATCCGCTGGCGCAGTAGTGCTGCCACGCGCCCGGTTTCGCGCAGCGGCGTTGGCTGCGCGCTCACCGGGTTCGCCGACAGGGCGCAGACGCGTCCGTTGCCCAGCAGGAATTCGAGGAAGCCGCGCGGACGGCCACGCAAGCGTTCGGGTTCGAATACCTGCACCGGGACGCGCGTGGCGCAGGCTTCGGACAACAGGTTGACCGAGTCCGGCGTGCAGATGATGCGATCGGCCCATGCCAGGAAGCCGGCATAAGTATTTTCGCCGTCCGTGCCATCCAACCACACGCGTGCATTCGCACGACCGGCGAAACGTTGGCGCAAGCGTGCGCGCACCTCGTCGGGTGTGCGCCGGGATGCGGTGATCAGCAGCGAGCTGGCATCGGGCAGCGTATCCAGCTGCGCGGCGAGCGCGTCGAACGCCGCCACATCGAAGGCCATGTGTGCACTGGGCCCGCCTATCAACACGGCCGTGCGCGGCCCGGGCAGGGCAGCGAGAGCAGGAAAGGCAGCGCGTGCTGCTTCCAGCCAGCGATCATCGATTTCGTTGAGGCTGCCGTGCACGTTGATGACGTTCTGGCCGCGCAGCCGGTCATGGGCCGGGGCAATCACCCAGTCCCAATGCCGCGGGGGCAAGCGCGGATCCAGAATCTGCACCGCGCGAGCGCCGCGTTCGCGCAACAGGCGGGTAGCCAAGGCGGCCTGGCGACCGCAGCCAATGACCAGTCCGGGCGGCGAGCCCAGCAGGCGGGCAAAGCCGGGTCCGAATGCCTGTCCGCTGGCCGGCAGACGCCGCGGCGCCCACCAGCGCCAGGGTGCGGCCGGCTGCAGGCGCACGTCCCGGATCGCATCCGGCGCCAAGGCCAGTGCCAGCGCGCGGGCCTGGCGAAGATTGCCGGCATGGCCATCGGTCACCGTCCAGACGGCATCGCGGGAGGCGGGTTGGGCGGGCTTCTGTTCCATAAATCAAAACAATCCGTTCCGGAACGACTGGATGTTGCCAAAGTCGGGACACTCTACACTGGCCCGGTCGTCAAGCGCAGGCCCACACCCACCGCCTGCGACCCCGTATCCCGCCCCGGCCTTTCTGTCCGAGCTGCCGCCATCACGTGACGGCCCTCGACCCGGCATTGACGGAGCATCCCGTATCCCTTCTTTCCACCGATTGCACGTCACCCCACCCTGGAGCCCACCCATGCGCAAGACCCTGTTGATTGCCGCCCTGTTCGCCTTCGCTGGCTCGGCCTTTGCCGCCCCGGTGACCTACAAGATTGACCCCAACCACACCAGCGTCATCGCGCAGTGGAGCCACTTCGGTTTCTCCAACCCCAGCGCGAACTTCGGCAAGGCCGACGGCGTGATCGTATACGACGCGCAGAACGTGTCCGCCTCCAAGGTCGAAGTGACCCTGCCGCTGGAAGGCTTGAACAGCTTCGTGGCCGATTTCGACGAGCACCTGCGCAGTGCCGACTTCTTCGACGCCGCCAAGTACCCGGCCGCCACCTTCAAGAGCACCAAGGTCGAAGCCGCCGGCGAAGGCAAGCTCAAGGTCACCGGCAATCTGACCATCAAGGACATCACCAAGCCGGTGGTGCTGGACGTGACCTTGAACAAGGCCGCCGATCAGCCGATGGCCAAGCGCGCCGCGATTGGCTTTGACGCCACCGCCACCGTCAGCCGCACCGAGTTTGGCGTGGGCAAGTACGCGCCGGCCGTCAGCGATGAAGTGAAGCTGCGCATCACCACCGAAGCGCTGGTGCCCAAGGCCGAGTAACGGCCATCGGCACGCATGCCCGCAGGCGCGCGTGCCCGGGTTGCAAAGTCCCCAGCGGGTTCCGGCTCCCCCTCCCCCTCGACTTCGGTCGATCGCCGGTACCCGTACTCCACGCCGTCCCGCCTGGCAGGGCGGCGTTTTTTTTTGACCGGCTTCCGCGCCGGCGCGGCGAGGCTCTGCCTGGGCTGGATGCTAAACTCGCGGCTCGATTCCACAAGCCCCACGCCGCCATGAGCCACACCGCCACCGCGCCCGCCAATGCCGAGAAGCGCTACACCGTCCACCGCGCCGACCTGCCCTTGAGCTGCCCGCTGCCTTCGATGGCGCTGTGGAATTCGCATCCCCGCGTCTACCTGGCCATCGAAGACGCTCCCGGCGGCGAAGTGCAGTGCCCGTACTGCGGCTCGCATTTCGTGCTGGCTGACTGAACTCCGGCCGGGCGCCGATGCGCCGACTGACCGTCGTCCAGTTGCTGCCGGCGCTCGAGTCCGGCGGCGTCGAACGATCCACGCTTGAGATTGCAACTGCGCTGGTACGCGCCGGACACCGCGCCATCGTGGTGTCGGCCGGAGGCCGGCTGGTGGCACCGCTGCTGGCCAGCGGCGCCGAACACATCACCCTGGATATCGGTCGCAAGTCGCTGCTGACGTTGCGGCATGTGCGCGCCCTGCGCGAGATCTTCGTGCGCGAACGCGCCGATATCGTCCACGCCCGTTCGCGCCTGCCGGCCTGGCTGGGCTGGAAGGCGCTCAACGCGATGGCCGCCACGCAGCGGCCGCGTTTTGTCACCACCGTGCATGGACTCAATTCACCGGGCCGCTACAGCGCGGTGATGACCTATGGCGAGCGCGTCATCTGCGTGTCCGACACGGTGCGTCGCTACGTCCTCCAGCATTACCCGCGCACGCCGGCCGACAAGCTGCGGGTGATTCCGCGTGGCATCGATCCGACGCAATTCCCACGTCGGCCGTGGCCTGATGCACCCATGCGCGCACGCATGGCAGAACAGCATCCGGCCCTGGGCGGCGAGGGACCCTTGCTCCTGCTGCCGGGGCGCGGCACGCGCCTGAAGGGACATGCCGACGCCATCGCCTTGCTGGCTGATCTGCATGGCGACGGCATCCCCGCACGCCTGTGGATGCCCGGCGCACGCGAAGCCGGACGCGAGGCCTACCTGGCCGAGTTGCAGGCCGAAGCCAACACGGCAGGTGTGGGCGATGCACTGCTGATGACGCCACCCACCGCGCGCATCGCCGACGCCTACGCCGCCGCCGATCTGGTCTTGCAGCTCTCGCGCAAACCCGAAGCATTCGGGCGCACCGTGATAGAAGCGCTCTCGGTCGGCCGCAGCGTGCTGGGTTGGGCGCATGGCGGCGTGGGCGAGCTGCTGCACGAACTGCAACCGCAAGGGGCGGTGGCGCCCTTCGATCGCGAGCAACTGCGCTCCACCGCATTGGGCCTGCTTGCGCAGCCGCCAGCGGCTGTGACGCGCATGCCGGACCGCTACACTCTGTCGGCGATGCAGGACGCCACACTCGCCACCTATCAAGAGCTTGCCGATGACTGACGCCGCCACACCCGCTTCCTCGCCGCGCGAACACACGCCCTATGGCTGGCGCTGGGCGCCCGCGTGGGTGTTGACCTTCGTGGCGCTGTGGCCGGCGCCGGGCTACGCGGAAGGGGTGATGGTGCTGGGTGCGCTGGCGGCGATCATCCGCCTGCTGTTGGCGCGTTTCCGCGGCAGTTCGCAATTGCTCAGTGGTCCGGCGTGGGCGCTGACCAGCGTGATGTTCTTTGCCTACTGGTCGCCCGAATTGATTTCGTCGATCGACTCGGTCGATGCCGGCCGCGCCCTGCGCGAATCCGCAGTGGATCTGCGCTACCTGCCATTCCTGTGGCTGGTGGCGGCGGCCGTGGCCAACGAGAAAGGTCGCCGCACCACCTTTGCTGGCCTGGCGATCATTGCCGGTCTGTGGACGCTGGACGCACTGCTGCAAGCCGCCTTCGGCACCAGCCCGCTGTTCTGGGCGCTGGATGAACTCAAGCAACTAGTCAGTGGCCATCCCATGTGTTCGGCCGAGAAGACCTTGCTGGTGGACCGCCTCAGCGGTTTCCTGGGGCCGTGCAATCTCAAGCTGGGCGTGGTCATCGCCAGCCTGTCACCCTTCGTGCTGTTCGCGGCCGGCAAGCGTTTCGGCATGCTGGGCTGGGTAGTGGCGGCCGCTGCGGTGGGCGTGGTGGTGATGCTGGCCGGCGCGCGCGCGGCCTGGATCACCTACGGCCTGGTGCTGGTGTTTTCCGGCTGGCCGCTGCTCGGCTGGAAGCGACTGTTGCTGGTCTTCGCGCTGGGAGCGGCGACGCTGGCCGCACTGGCGCTGACCACCCCGCAGTTGCACGAACGCCTGGAGCGCACGGCCAAGGCGCTGGCGGCGGATCAGAGCGGGGTGGACATGGCCTTGTCCGGCCGCGCGCAAATCTGGAGTGCGGCCTGGTGCATGATCAAGCAGGAACCGCTCAACGGCGTGGGTGCGCGCGGCTTCCGCGAGGCCTTCCCAGCCTGCGATCCGCTGCACGGCGCCAAGCCGGCCTGGGGCAAGGGCCCGGCCCATCACGCGCACCAGATCGTCTTGGAGATTCTCAGCGAGACCGGCGTAATCGGCTTGCTGTTGTGGCTGGCCGGCGCTGCATTGGCTTGGCGTGCGTGGCGCTTCGCCCCCCCTGAAGCCAAGGATCGCGCGCGTCCGGCGATGCTGGCGTTGGCGGTGACGGTGTTTCCGCTCAACACCCACTTGGCGTTTTATTCCACCTTCTGGGGTGGGCTGACCCTGATGCTGGCCGCGCTTTATACCGGCAGCCTGCTGGCGCACAACGGCAGCCGCCCGACGCAGCCCTGACACGCCGGACCGCAAACACGCACACCCGCGATCATTCGTAGAAGCGGCTGCGCCCTTCCGGCTGGCGCTTGAAGCGCCGATGGATCCACAGATACTGATCGGGCGCCTCGCGCACCATCGCCTCGATCTGGGCATTGACCCGCGCGCTGTCGGCCACGGCATCGGTGGATGGGAAATCCGCCAGCGGCGGCGCCACCCGCAGCACGTAGCGGTCACCTTCGCGGCGGTGGAAGAACGGCACCACCGCGCAGCCGGTCAGCCGCGCCAACTGGTGAGTGGCGGTGATGGTGGCCGCAGGCACGCCGAAGAACGGGGCAAACACCGTATCCTTGCCGCGCATGTCCTGGTCCGGTGCATACCAGAGGAATCCGCCCTGCTTGAGGTGGCGCACCGCGCCGCGGATTTCGTCGTTGGTGTACATGTGGATGGCGTAGCGCAGGCGACCGCGCTTGACCGCCCATTCGAACACCGGGTTCTTGTGGCGACGGTACATGCCGGCCAGTGGAACGTGGTCGCACATCAGCCGGCCGCACATCTCCAGCGTCATGAAATGGCCGGACACCATCAGCACGCCGCGGCCCTGCGCCTGCAAGGCGCGCAGATGTTCCAGGCCTTCGATGTGCAGGGTCCGGCGCATCGGCTCGGCCGAACCCCACCAGGCACGGGCAAACTCGAACAGACCCACGCCCAGCGCATCGAAGCTGGCATCCAGCAAGGCGGCACGCTCGCCGGCCGGCATGTGCGGAAAGCACATCGCCAGATTGACTTCGGCCGCGCGCCGACGATCTCGCGCCAACCAGGGCGCCAGCTTGCCGATGACATGGCCCAGCCCGCGCTGCAACGACCATGGCAAACGAGCGCCGGCCAACATCATGCCCAGGCCCAGCCACTGCAGCCAATGGCGGGGCGTAAATGGGGGACGGGCAGGCAGGGGGGATTTCTCGGGCGCGGCCATGGCCTAATTCTAGCGTCATCACCTATCCTTCCCGGATGCGGAAGGATCTGACCGAGCGTCTATTGCGTGGCCTGTACTCGGCCGTGCTCTATCTGTTGACGCCCATCACCGTCTATCACCTGATTTGGCGTGGATTCCGCTTCAGCGATTACTTCCAGCGCTGGAACGAGCGCTACGGCAGCTTCGAGCGGCGGCCCGAGGCGGTCGATGTGTGGCTGCACGCGGTGTCGGTGGGCGAGGTCAATGCCGCCGCGCCGGTGGTGGACGCGCTGCGCCGCGAGCGGCCGGAGCTGCGCTGGGTCATCACCACCATCACCCCGACCGGCTCGGCGCGGGTGAGCGCGCTGTGGGGTGACAGCGTCAACCACGTCTACGCGCCGTACGACCTGCCGGGTGCGGTGGCGCGCTTCCTCGATCATTATCGGCCCGGCGTAGCGCTGGTGATGGAGACCGAGCTGTGGCCCAACCTGCTGTTTGGCTGCCACGATCGCCGCATCCCCACCTACATCCTCAATGCACGGCTGTCGGCGCGGTCATTGCGCGGCTACAGCGTGCTGCGGCCGCTGATCGCCCGCACCCTGCGCACGCTCAAGCGCATCGCCGCGCAATCGGCGGCCGACGCCAGGCGCTTCACCGTGCTCGGCGCGGAGCCGGAGCAGGTGCTGGATATCGGCAACCTCAAGTTCGATGTGCGTATGCCCGCCGGGCTGGATGAATTCCGCCAGCAGTTCCGTTCGGCCATCGGCTCGCGGCCGGTCTGGATCGCCGCCAGCACGCACGAAGACGAAGAGTCGGCGGTGCTGGCCATCCATCGCGAGCTGCGTGCGCAATGGCCAGACCTGTTGCTGTTGTGGGCGCCGCGCCACCCGGAACGCTTTCCGCGCGTACAGGAGTTGGCCACCGCCGCCGGTCTGCAGGTGGCCACGCGCACCGGGCAGCGCTGGCCGCAGGCTGCAACCGATGTGCTGGTGATCGACACGCTGGGCGAGCTGTCCGCCTTCTATGCCTGTGCCGACATCGCCTTCGTCGGCGGCAGCCTGCAGGCCATCGGCGGACACAATCTGCTGGAGCCCGCGGCGGTCGGTACGCCGGTGGTGACCGGGCCGCATCTGCACAACTTCGTTGAAATCGCCAAGCGCCTCAAGGAGGCCGGTGCGCTGGAAGTGGGCCACGATGCACGCGCGGTCGCGGCCATCCTGCGCCGACTGCTGGCGGATCCGCAGGCGCGCGCGCAGATGGCGCAGAGTGGTTGCAGCCTGGTCGAACATGGTCGCGGCGCCCTGGCGCGCACGCTGGCGATGATCGACGACGATCTGCCGCCATCGACGCCGTGAGCGAGACCGCACTCCCGGCGCAGTCGCTGGACGGCATCCGCGTGCTGGATCTCTCGCGCGTGCTGGCCGGGCCGTGGTGCACGCAGACGCTGGCCGACCTCGGCGCCGATGTGATCAAGGTGGAGCATCCCGTGCGCGGCGACGACACGCGCGGTTGGGGCCCTCCTTTCCTGCGCGATCGCGATGGCCAGGAAACCGAAGAATCGGCGTACTACCTGTGCGCCAATCGCAACAAGCGATCGATCGGCATCGATTTGTCTACGCCGGCGGGACAGGCACTGATACGCCGCTTGGCCCTGCAATGTGATGTGGTGGTGGAGAACTTCAAGGTCGGCGACATGGCGCGCCATGGTCTGGATGCCGCGACCTTGCGCGCGGCTGATCCACGTCTGGTGTATTGCTCGATTACCGGCTTCGGCCAGAGCGGTCCCTATGCGCAACGACCGGGCTACGACTTCGCGGTGCAGGCGATGGGTGGGCTGATGAGCGTCACCGGCGAGCGCGATGGTGTGCCGGCCGCCGGCCCGCAGAAAGTCGGCGTGGCGGTGGCGGATCTATTCACCGGTCTGTACGCCACCATCGCCATCCTGGCGGCGCTGCGTCATCGCGATGCGACGGGTCAGGGCCAGCAGATCGACATGGCCTTGCTGGATTGCCAGGTGGCCATGCTCGCCAACCTGGGCAGCCAGTATCTTGTCGGCGGTCAATTGCCGCAGCGCATGGGCAATGGCCATCCCAGCATCGTGCCGTACCAGGTCTTTGCGGTGCGCGACGGGCATCTGGTGTTGGCCATTGGCAATGACAGCCAGTTCGCGCGTTTCTGCCAGCTGGCCGATCACCCGGAGTGGGCGCAGGACGCGCGCTTCCAGCGCAACGCCGATCGGGTGCGCCATCGCGCGCTGTTGTTGCCGCAGATCGCCGAGGTCATGGCTACCCGCGAACGCCAGCAGTGGCTGGCGGCGCTGGAGCAGGCCGGTATTCCGTGCAGTCCGGTCAACAGCATCGATGAAGTGTTTGCGGATCCGCAGGTGCGCGCGCGCGGCCTGGCGGTCAGCATGGATCATCCGCAGGCCGGCGCCTTGCCGCTGGTGGCCAGCCCATTGAACCTGTCCGCCACGCCGGTGCAGTACCGGCGCGCGCCACCGGGACTGGGCGAGCATGCGGACGAACTGCTGCAGGAGTTCGGTCTGAAAGCAGAAGAAATCCAGGCGCTGCGCCAACAGCAGGTCATTTCTCCCGCCACGTCTGATTTGTCGTAAGCGCGGTCGCCGCAACCGCGCGCATCTGCTTCCACTGGCGCGCGCGGGCAGGCGAGTCGACCATCACCGCATCCACACCCAGCGCGGCGGCGAGCTGGTAGTCCGCCTTTGACGACACGCCAATCCAGAGGATGCCCACCTGCGGTCGGGCCGAGCGGAAACACTGCACGGCCTGCGGCGTCCACAGCTGTGCGTCCGCAATGGCGCTGACGCCATCACCCAGGGTGAAGTGCTCGCTGACGTGCAGGGGACGCCGCACCTCGAATGCCGTCCACGTCGGTTGCGTCGGTGCATGTTCGCAACGTGATGCCAGCGCCATCGTCAGCAGGCGAGTGCGGGTGGCGTCCCGAGCTTCCATCACCCGTGCATACGGGTGGCGCTGCCAGGCCTGATTGAACTCGACCTCGGTGGAATACAGCCAGACCTGATGCCATGCGCGGCGGCGTTCGAGCACGGCGGCGACCGCATCGACCAGCGGCACGGCCGGCGTGGCTTTCAAATCCAGGAACACCGGCACATGCGCGGGAATCATTGCCAGCGCGCTTTCCAGGCTGGGAATGCCCAGGCCGTGGCGGTGACGGCGATAGACGTAGCCGGCGTTGCCGCGCTGGAAATTCCAGCCGGCATTGAGTCGTGCCAGCGTCGCCGCGGTGTGGGCCGCCACCGGGCCGCGCGCCTGCGTGAGTGCCGACAGATCCTGTGGCCGATACAACACCGGCACGCCGTCGGCGCTCAACTGCACACTCAGCCAGAGCGAATCGGCGCCGTTGACCAGAGATTGGCGGATCGCCCACAGCGTGTTCTCGGGGTAATCGGCCGTGCCGGCACGGTGGGCCACGATCATCGGCTCGCTGGCGCCAGCTGCCGCGGCCACGAGCAGGGCCAATGCAAGGAACAGGCGTATCGCCCGGAAACATCGTGTCATGCAAGGACCGTCCGCTGGATCGACAGTCTGTTATGGCACGGCCTCTGCATCGGTACCACTCACATTGCAGGCAACAAAAAAGGCGGGCTTGCGCCCGCCTTTTCTGGCATTGCCGTGAAGCGTTGAATCAATTGCTCTGGGTGGCTTCCGGCGCCAGGCGCGCTTCGGCCGACACGGTCAGCAGACGGTTGATGTCCTGCACGTCGGCGATATCCAGCGTGCCGGCGGCCTGTTCCAGCAACAGGCGGTTCTGCAGGAAGTTGTACTTCGAGCGCGCATATTCCACCTGCGCGGCGAACAGGGTGCGCTGGTTCTGCAACACGTCCAGCACGGTGCGCGTACCCACTTCCAGGCCGACGTTGGAGGCGTCATACGCACTCTGCGCCGACACCACCGCCAGACGACGGGCTTCCACTTCGCTCACGCCGGCCACCAGCGCCTGGTAGGCATTGCTGGTGTTGCGCACCAGCGCGCGGCGGGTCTGCTCCAGGTTGTCATCGGCGATATCCCGCTGCGACAGCGCCTGGCGCACACGCGACTGGGTGGCGCCGCCGGCGAAGATCGGCACATTCAGGGTGATGCCCCAGTTGTAGCCTTCTTCTTCCGCGGAGATGCCCGGAGCCAGCGGGCCGTGTACCGAATCCCAGCCAGCGCCGTTGCTGTAACCGCCGCCAAAACTCAGCGTGGGGTAATGGCCGGCACGTGCGCTGGCGACGCCAAAGTCCGCCGAACGCTTCTGGAACTCGACCGACTTCAGGTTCGGGTTCTGTTCCAGCGCGCGATCCACCCAGCCCTGCGAGGACTGGTCGGCCGGCAGGTCGGGACGGAAATCATCCGGCAGACCCTGCAGGTTGCTGATCGGCTGGCCGGTCAGCTCGGTGAGCGCGCGATAGGCATCGTCCAGCGCGTTGCGCACCAGGATGGTATTGGCGCGGGCGCTGTCGTACTGGGCGCGCGCTTCGTGCACGTCGGTGATCGGCGCCAAGCCCACGTCCAGGCGCTTCTGCGCGTAGTCGAACTGCTTCTTCGAAGCCGCTTCGTTGGTCTGCGCGGCGGCCAGCGACTCGATACCCACCAGCACGTCGAAGTAGGTGGCCGAGGTGCGGGTAATCAAATCCTGGTTGGCGGCGGCCAGATCGTAATCGGCGGCCTGGCTCAACTGCTGCTGCGCACGCAGGTTGGAGATGCGGCTCCAGTCGAAGATCGACTGGCTGATGTCCACGCTGTAGCTGCGGCCCTTGGTGTCGCCGACCGGGCTGCCGGGACGGCTGGAGTGGGCGCGGCTGTAGCCGGCACTGCCGTCAAGTTGCGGCAACAATGCGGCACGCGCCTGCACCTTGCCTTCCTTGTCGATGAGGGTCTGCGATTCCGATGCGGACAGCTGGGTATCACCGGTGCGTGCCAGATCGTAGGTCTGCAGCAGATCGGTGGCACTGGCGCCGAACGGCAGGACGAGGGCGAGCGCGAGTACGAGGGGGCGACGGCTCATGCGGTTTCCTTGGGTTTTCAAGCTTAAAAGACGAACTTCGGCGCGGGGGCCGCGCCGGCAAGATAAGACAGGTCGGTTTCAAACAACGAATCAGTGCGCGCGCCGTTGACATCGGCGGTGTGCAGCACCGCTTCCATCACCGGCGACTGGCCGCGGACCACGAACAGGCGGCCACCGGGGCGCAGCCATTCGAGGAAGCGCGGCGGAATGCTGGCGACCGCGCCGGTCACGCAGATCGCATCGAAGCGCCGATCGGTGCTGTAGCTGAGCGCGTCGACGTTCTCGATGCGCACGTTGTTGCCCAGGCCCGTGGCGTCCAGCCGCGCGCGCGCCTGGGTCGCCAACTCGGGCTGGATTTCCAGGCTCACCACGTCGCGTGCCAGCGCGCCGAGGCAGGCGCTCAGGTAGCCGCTGCCGGCACCGATTTCCAGCACGTCTTCATCAGCCTGCACCAGCAGACCCTGCAGGGTGCGGCCCTCGACCACCGGCTTCATCATCTTCTGGCCGTGGCCCAGCGGAATTTCCAGATCGGCGTAGGCCAGCGCGCGGTGAATCTCCGGCACGAAGGCCTCGCGCGGCAAGGTGGCCAGCACGTCAAGCACGCGCGCATCCAGCACGTCCCAGGGACGCACCTGCTGTTCCACCATGTTTTCGCGGGCGAGTGAGTAATCGATGGTCATGGGGTTTCTATCCGGCGCGGGAGACAGGGCCGCACATTTTAGCGTCACGGCAGCGTTCGCGCCGGGCAAGGATCGCGGCTGCGGCCAAGCTGGCGCAGTGCCGGAAGTCACCGGCACCTACGGGCCCATGCGGCTGCGCGGCCTCAGCGAGGGCCATAACCGCGCAGGAAGAAGTCCACGGTGGCGTCCAGATGGCTGTCCACGTCGCCCCGGCCTGGGCGATCACACAGGCCGCACATCATCTGTCCGTGCAGTTCACCCTTCACCAGCGCGAAGAACTGCTCGGCGGCGCGGTTCACGTCGGCAATCTGCAGCTCTCCCGCTTCCACGCGCGCCTGCAGGAAGCTGGCAAAGGCGGCATGCGTGCGCTGCGGTCCGGCCTGCCAGAACACCCGCTTGAGGTTGTCGTCGATATTGCCCGGCACCAGCATCATGCGGTGGGTGCTGATGGCCTCATCGCTGCTGATCAGCGCGAAAAACGCCTGCGCAATCACCCGCAGCTGCTGGCGCAGCGAGCCCTTGAGCTCCAGCTCGAACAGGTCGTCCGGCAGCATTTCCTCGCACTTTGCGCGCACGGCCTCGGTAAACAAGGCTTCCTTGTCACCAAAATGGCTGTACACGGTGAGCTTGGAAACACCGGCTTCGGCGGCGATCTGATCCATCGAGGCGCCACCAAACCCGTCGCGGGCGAACAGGCGCTTGGCGGCTTCGAGGATCGCCGCGCGCTTGCCCAGATCCTTGGGCCGGCCGGGACCGGAGGAGGACTTGGCGGCGCCGCCGCGGCGGCTGGCAGGAGGTACGGGGCTGGCCATGACGTAATACTAGACTACTCGGTTCGATATTTATACTATACCGCCAAGTCCATTAATTACAGAAGAATCGGAGTCGCCATGTACGGCCTGCGCCTTGTTGGAGTCAATTGCGTCCTGGTCCTGGGCCTGTCGGCCTGCGGGGCAGGCGACAAGCCGGCGGAAACGCCGCGCCCGGCCATGGTCGTCCATCCGGGTGGCGGCGCCGATGCCGCACTGACGGCCTATGCGGGTGAAGTGCGCGCACGCGAGGAAAGTGCGCTGTCTTTCCGGGTCGGCGGCAACCTGGTGCGCCGCAATGTCGATGCCGGCGCGCGCGTGCAGCGCGGCGAAGTGCTGGCAGTGCTGGACCCCGGTGATCTGCAGTTGCAGGCGCAGGCCGCGCAGGCCGAACTGGCCGCCGCCAATGCCGAACTGGCGCGCACCCGAGGTGATCGTGACCGCTATGCGCTGCTGGTGCGCGACAAGCTGGTCAGCCAGTCTACCTTCGATGCACAGGACGCCGCCTACAAGGCTGCCGAAGGGCAGGCGCGCGCGGCGCGCGCGCAGATGGAGGTGATGCGCAACCAGGAAGGCTATTCGCAGTTGCGCGCACCGCGCGATGGCTTGATCGCCACCCGCCAGGCGGAAGCCGGGCAGGTGGTGGCCGCAGGCCAGACCATCTACACACTGGCCGCCGACGGCGGCCGCGAAATCGCCATCGCGCTGCCGGAAAACCGCATCCGCGAATTCCGCATCGGCCAGCCGGTGCTGATTGAGTTGTGGAATGCGCCGGAGCAGCGCCTGCCCGGCACCATCCGCGAAATCGCCGCCGCCGCAGACCCGCAGACCCGCACCTATGCGGCGCGCGTGGGCCTGGCCAGCGATGCCATCAACGCGGTCGAACTGGGCCAGAGTGCGCGCGTCTACGTGCAGGAAACCGGCACCCAGGCGGCGCTCAAACTGCCGCTGTCGGCAGTGCAGCGTGGCAGCAACGGCCGCACCTCGGTGTGGGTGGTCAATCCAGCCGACGGCAAGGTGGCGCTGCGTCCGGTCACGCTGGGTCCGTACGGCGAAAGCGAAGTGCCGGTGATCTCCGGCGTAAGTGCCAGCGATTGGGTGGTGGCCGGCGGCGGCCACCTGCTGCGCGAGGGCGCTGCGGTGACCCCGGTGGATCGCGACAACCGCCCCCTGTCCACGTCCGCGCCGGTCGCGCCGGCCAAGAAAGGCTGAACCCATGCGCCGCTTCAACCTCTCCGAGTGGGCGCTGACCAACCGCAGCCTGGTGCTGTTCGCGATGATCGTGCTGGCGCTGATTGGCGGCTGGTCGTATCGCCACCTGGGCCAGTCCGAAGATCCGCCCTTCACCTTCAAGGCGATGGTGGTGCGCACGGTATGGCCGGGCGCGACCGCCGATGAAGTCTCCAAGCAGGTCACCGAGCGCATCGAAAAAGCGCTGATGACCACCGGCAAGTACGAGTTCATCCGCTCCTACTCGCGCGCCGGCGAATCGCAGGTCATCTTCATGGCGCGCGACTCGCTGCACTCCAAGGACATTCCCGAGCTCTGGTACCAGGTGCGCAAGAAGGTCGGCGACATCCGCTACACCTTGCCCGAGGGCGTGGTCGGGCCGTTCTTCAACGACGAATTCGGCGACACTTTCGGCAACATCTACGCACTGACCGGCCAGGGTTTTGACTACGCCGTGCTCAAGGACTATGCCGATCGCGTGCAGTTGGAGCTGCAGCGCGTGCCCGACGTGGGCAAGGTCGAGCTGGTTGGCCTGCAGGACGAGAAAATCTGGGTTGAGCTGTCCAACACCAAGCTGGCCACGCTGGGCATTCCGCTGACCGCCGTGCAGCAGGCGCTGGACGAGCAGAACGCGATGACGCCCACCGGCTTCTTCGAGACGCCCAGTGATCGGGTGCAGTTGCGGGTCAGTGGCGAGTTCGAATCAGTCGAACAGATCCGCCAGTTCCCCATCCATGCCAATGGCCGCACGGTCAAACTGGGCGACATCGCCGACGTGCATCGCGGTTTTGCCGATCCGTCGGCGCCGCGCATGCGCTTCATGGGCGAGGACGCGCTGGGCATCGCGGTGGCGATGAAGGACGGCGGCGACATCCTCAAGCTGGGCGACACGCTGGAGAAGGAATTCCAGCGCCTGCAGAAAACCCTGCCGGTGGGCATGCAGCTGCGCAAGGTCTCGGACCAGCCGCACGCGGTGGAAGAATCCGTCGGTGAATTCGTGCGCGTGCTCACCGAGGCGGTGATCATCGTGCTGGTGGTGAGCTTCTTCTCGCTGGGGCTGCGTACCGGCCTGGTGGTGGCGGTCTCGATTCCGCTGGTGCTGGCGATGACGTTCGCGGTGATGCATTACTTTGGCATCGGCCTGCACAAGATTTCGCTGGGCGCGCTGGTGCTGGCGCTGGGGCTGCTGGTGGATGACGCGATCATCGCGGTGGAGATGATGGCCATCAAGATGGAGCAGGGCTATGACCGCCTGAAGGCGGCCAGCTTTGCCTACGAGTCCACCGCCTTTCCGATGCTGACCGGCACGCTGGTCACGGCGGCGGGCTTCCTGCCGATCGCCACCGCCGCATCGAGCACCGGTGAATACACGCGCTCGCTGTTCCAGGTGGTCACCATCGCATTGGTGGTGTCTTGGATTGCCGCCGTACTGTTCATTCCCTACCTGGGCGACAAGATGCTGCCGGACCTCGGCCAGCCGCGTGCGCCCAAGCCCGGCTCACTGGCCGCGCGCTGGCACGCCCAACGCGCGCGCTGGGCCGATCGCCATCCGGCCTTCGCCGGCTGGTTGCAGCCGCCGAGCGGCGATCACCACGATCACGATCCCTATCAGCGGCCGTTCTACCAGCGCTTCCGCAAGCTGCTCGATGCTTGCCTGCGCCATCGCTGGCTGGTGATCGGCATCACCGTGCTGGCGTTCGTGCTGTCCATCGTGCTGTTCCGTTTCGTGCCGCAGCAGTTCTTCCCGGATTCGGTGCGGCCGGAACTGATGGTGGATCTGGAACTGGCCGAAGGCAGCTCGCTCAAGGCCACCGACGCGCAGGCGCACAAGCTGGAGAAGCTGCTGGCCAAGCGCGAGGGCGTGCAGAACTACGTCGCCTATGTCGGCACCGGTTCTCCGCGTTTCTACCTGCCGTTGGATCAACAGCTGCCGCAGGCCAACTTTTCGCAGTTCGTGGTGCTGACCAATGACATCGAAGCGCGCGAAGCCACTCGCAAGTGGCTGATCAACGAGGTCGCGCCGCAGTTCCCCGACATCCAGTTCCGCGTGACCCGGCTGGAGAACGGACCGCCGGTGGGTTATCCGGTGCAGTTCCGCGTCTCCGGCGAGCACATCGACCGCGTGCAGGCGCTGGCCCAGCAGGTGGCGGACAAGGTGCGCGCCAATCCCAACGTGGCCAACGTCAACCTGGACTGGGATGAACCGAGCAAGATCGTCCGCCTGGAAATCGATCAGGACCGGGCACGCGCGCTGGGCGTGAGCACGGCGCAGGTGTCCAACTTCCTGACCAGTTCCTTGTCGGGTCTGCACGTCAGCACGTATCGCGAAGGCAACGAACTGGTCGAGATCCTGCTGCGCGGCCCGGAGCAGGAACGTGCGCGCATGGATCTGCTCGGCAGCCTGGCGGTGCCGACCACCAGCGGCGCCAGCGTGCCGCTGTCGCAGATTGCCACCCTGCATTACGAGTTCGAGGACGGCATCATCTGGCATCGCGATCGCCTGCCCACGGTGACCGTGCGTGCCGACATCAACACCGATTCGCTCACTGCGCCGACCGTGATCGCCCAGATCATGCCGACGTTGGAGAAGGTGCGTGCCAGCCTGCCGGAAGGCTACCTGCTGCAGACCGGCGGTACGGTCGAAGACTCGGCGCGCGGGCAGAACTCCATCAACGCCGGCATGCCGCTGTTCCTGCTGGTGGTGGCGACCTTGCTTATGCTCCAGCTGCGCAGCTTCCCGCGTATGGCGCTGGTGGCGATGACCGCCCCGCTGGGACTGATTGGCGTGACCCTCGCGCTGCTGATCTTCCGGGTGCCGTTTGGCTTTGTCGCCATGCTGGGCACGATCGCCCTGGCCGGCATGATCATGCGCAACTCTGTGATCCTGGTAGATCAGATCCAGCAGGACATCGATGCCGGCCACGATCGCTGGCACGCGATCATCGACGCCACCGTGCGCCGCTTCCGTCCCATCGTGCTGACCGCGCTGGCGGCCGTGCTGGCGATGATTCCGCTGTCGCGCAGTGCATTCTTCGGGCCGATGGCGGTGGCGATCATGGGTGGCCTGACCGTGGCGACCTTGCTGACGCTGTTGTTTTTGCCGGCGCTGTATGCGGCGTGGTTCAAGGTCAAGCCGGAAGAGTCGGGCGAGGCGGCCGGTCAATGAAGCCTCTGGCGCGGGACGGCGTGCCGCCTTCCCGCGCGATTCACCCGCGATCGGCTGGCAGAAAGCGCGGCACCTTGGCCCGCAGCAGCTTGACCAGGTCCGGGTCCATATAGCTGTAGTCGTCGGGGATGTCGAGGCAGATCACACGCTGGCCGTTCAAGTGCTGCTTGAACCGGCTGGACAGCTTGTTCCGATGCGCACGCTCCATCACGAACACCAGCTGCGACCAGGCCAGCAGTTCCGGTGTGAGCGGATTCTCCGCATCCTGGTTCAGGCCTGCCGACGACGTTTCGATCCCCGGCCAGTCCGCGAACACCTGTTCGGCAGTAGGACTGCGCAGCCGGTTCTGGCTGCACAGGAACAGCACCCGCAGGCTCACGCCGACAACGCCATGTCGGCGGTGGCCGTGGCGTGCAGCCGGGTCGTGTCGAACAGCGGCACGCTGGCGTCGTCCGCGCCCACCAACAACGAGATTTCCGTGCAGCCCAGGATGATGGCGGTCGCGCCTTGCGCCACCAGCCGCGCCATGATGCCGCGATATGCCTGGCGCGAGACATCGGACACCACGCCCTGGCACAGCTCCTGATAGATCACGCGATGCACGGTGTCGCGATCATCGGCCTCGGGGATCACCACCTGCAAACCCCTGGCCGCGAGCCGATCCCGGTAGAACGCCTCTTCCATGGTGAAGCGCGTGCCCAGCAGGCCGACCACCGAATGTCCGGCCTGGGTGATCGCTGTCGCGGTGGGGTCGACCACATGCAGGACCGGGATGGCGATGGCCGCCTCCACCTCGTTGACCACCTTGTGCATGGTGTTGCTGCAGATCACCAGGAAATCGGCGCCTGACGCTTCCAGTCCGCGCGCGACTTCGGCCAGCAATGCGCCGGCCTGGTCCCAGTCGCCGCTGCGCTGCAACCGTTCGTAATCGTCGAAGTCCACGCTGTGCAGCAGTACGCGCGCCGAGTGGAAACCGCCCAGGCGCTGGGCGATGGTCTGGTTGAGGATGCGGTAGAAGGGAATCGTCGATTCCCAGCTCATGCCGCCGATCAGGCCGATGGTCTTCATGCGTGCAGTCTAGCCACAGAAGGTCGTGGCGTGTGCGAGCGCGCATCGGCCGGGCAGCGCTGGCGCCGCCCGGCCTGGTATGGCCTCAGTCGCGCAGATCCGCCACGTAGCAATGCTCTTCCAACTGCGCGATCACCGCCTCGGCAGCGGCCGTGGTCGAGATGCCGCGCCCGCCCGGGGCCAGATCATTGGTGAAGGCCTGCGCATTCAAGGCCGCATCCACCGCGCGTTCGATGCAGGCCGCCTCATCTTCCCATCCCAGCGAATGCCGCAACAGCATCGCGCAGCTGAGGATGGTGGCGTAGGGATTGGCGATGCCCTTGCCGGCGATATCCGGCGCCGAGCCATGGATCGGCTCGTACAGGCCACGCTTGCCGTCGCCCAGTGAGGCCGACGGCAACAGGCCCAGCGAGCCGGCCAGCATCGAGGCTTCGTCGGTCAGGATGTCGCCGAACATGTTCTCGGTGACGATCACATCGAACTCGCGCGGCTTGGACAGCAGGTGCATGGCCATCGAATCGACCAGCACATGTTCCAGCCGCACGTCCGGAAATTCCTCGCGGGCGATGCGGCTGGTGACGTCGCGCCACAGCCGCGAGGTTTCCAGCACGTTGGCCTTGTCGACCGAGGCGACGAAGCCGCGGCGCTGCCGGGCCAGGCGGAAACTGCTGCGCACCACGCGCTCGATTTCCTCCACCGTGTAGCGGCATAGATCACTGGCGCTGTCGGCATCGCGGGTCTTGTCACCGAAGTAGATGCCGCCGGTCAGCTCGCGCACCACCAGGATGTCCACGCCGGTCAGCAGGTGCGGCTTGATCGGCGAGGCATTCAAGGCGGCCGGGTGCGGACGCACCGGGCGCAGGTTGGCGAACAGACCCAGGCCTTTGCGCAGGGCCAGCAGGCCCTGTTCCGGGCGCACCTTGGCATTCGGATCGGACCACTTGGGTCCACCGACTGCGCCCAGCAGAACCGCATCGGCGCGCTGGCAACCGGCCAGGGTGGCGGCCGGCAGCGGCTCGCCATGACGATCGATGGCGATACCGCCGATGTCGTATTCGTTGAAGACCAGATCATGGCCGTGGCGGTCTGCCACTTTGCGCAGCACCTTGATGGCGGCGGCGGTGACTTCCGGACCAATGCCGTCGCCTGGCAGGACGGCGATTTCACTGTGCATAGCGGGTGTCCTCGTAATGTTCGATATCGGCCTGGCGGGCCAGCAGGTAGCCCAGTTCGTCGACGCCTTCCAGCAGGCAGGTCTGGGCGAAGGCGTCCAGCGGGAAGGGATACGTGCGGCCATCGGGCGTGCGCAGTTCGCAGGCGGCCACGTCGATCAGCAGCTCATCGTCGGGACGTTCCATCAGCTTCTGCACGTCCTCTTCGGCCAGCACAACCGGCACCAGGCCGTTCTTCAAGCTGTTGTTGCGGAAGATGTCGGCAATCTCGCTGCTGACGATGGCGCGCAAGCCCAGATCCACCAGCGCCCACGGTGCATGCTCACGCGAGGAGCCGCAGCCGAAGTTGCGCCCAGCCAGCAGGATCTGGCGATCCGCATTGGCGGGCTGGTTGAACGGGAACTCCGGATTCGGCGCGCCATCGGCCTGCCAGCGCCAGTCATTGAACGCGTGCCTGCCCAGCCCCGAACGCTCGGTGGTGGACAGGAAGCGCGCCGGAATGATCTGGTCGGTATCGATGTTGGTCTGGCGCAGGACCACGCTGCGCGAGCGCAATTGCTGGAAGCCACTCATCACGCCACCTCCTTGTGCGCGGCAAACAAATCGCGCGGGTCACTGACTTTTCCATTCACCGCCGCCCAGGCCGCGCTCAGCGGCGAGGCCAGCAAGGTGCGCGAACCCGGTCCCTGGCGGCCTTCGAAATTGCGGTTGCTGGTGCTTACCGCCAGCTGGCCGGGTGCGACCAGATCGCCGTTCATGGCGATGCACATCGAGCAGCCCGGCTCGCGCCATTCGGCGCCGGCGGCACGCACGATGGCATCGATGCCTTCGGTCTCGGCTTCGCGCTTGACCTGTTCGGATCCGGGCACGACCAGCATGCGTACGCGTGCGGCGACGTGGCGATCGCGCAACACTGACGCCACTTCACGCATGTCGCTCAGTCGACCATTGGTGCACGAGCCGACAAACACCACGTCCACCGGCGTACCCGCCAGCGCGTGGCCGGCATCCAGGTGCATGTAATCCAGCGCCTTGCGCGCAGCCGCGTCATTGGCGGCGGGAATGGGCAGGTCCACCGCGATGGCCGTGCCAGGATGCGTGCCCCAGGTCAGGGTCGGGCGGATGTCGGCGGCATCGATGCGCACCTCGCTGTCGAAACTCGCGCCGTCTTCGCTGTGCAACTGGTTCCAGGCCTGCACGGCCGCCTCGAACGCCGCACCCTTGGGCGCACGCGGGGCCTTGGCCAGCCAGTCGAAGGTGGTCTGGTCCGGCGCCACCATGCCGGCACGTGCGCCGGCTTCAATCGACATGTTGCACAGGGTCATCCGCTGCTCCATGTCCATCGCGCGGATGGTCGAGCCGCGGTATTCGATCACATGGCCGGTGCCGCCGTTGACGCCAATCACGCCGATGATGTGCAGGATTACGTCCTTGGCGCCCACGCCCGGCGCCAGTTCGCCTTCCACGCTGATCGCCATCGATTTGGGCTTGCGCTGCAGCAGGCACTGGGTGGCCAATACGTGGCCGACTTCGCTGGTGCCGATGCCGAACGCCAGCGCACCGAATGCGCCGTGGGTGGAGGTGTGGCTGTCGCCGCAGACGATCGTCATGCCCGGTTGGGTGAAGCCCAGCTCCGGTGCAATCACGTGGACGATGCCGCGGTGATCGGAGTTCATGTCGAACAGTTCGATGCCATGCGCGGCGCAGTTGCGCGCCAGCGTGTTGACCTGGGTTTCGGCGGCCGCGGTGTAGTAGGGCAGCTTGCCGTCGGCGCCGGCCGGCAGGGTCGGGGTGGAATGATCCATCGTCGCCTTGGTGCGATCCGGGCGGCGTGGCTTCAGGCCGCGCGACGCCAGTTCGGTGAAGGCTTGCGGCGAGGTGACTTCGTGGATCAGGTGCAGATCGATATACAGCACCGCGGGTGCGGTGCTGGTTTCAGGCGTGACGACGTGGGCGTCCCACAGTTTGTCGAACAAGGTGCGTGGCGCGGAGGTCATGCTGGGATTCCTGGTGGTCATGCGACGGCGGCTTCAGTGGTCTCGACGCGGCGCTGGCGCAGCAGGCGGTTGGCCACGTCCAGCCAGGCCAGCGCGCTGGCTTCGATGATGTCCTTGCTGGTGCCGGTGCCCTGGTATTCGACACCCTCGCTGCGCACCGACAGGCTGGCTTCGCCACGCGCATCGGCGCCGATGCCGACGCTGTGCACCTGGTAGCTTTCCAGCTGCAGCTGCACGCCGGTGGCCGCCGACAGCGCGCCAAACAAGGCGTCGACCGGGCCATTGCCCTGCGCGGTCTCGGCAATCCGGTTGCCCTCGGGATCCGACAGTTCCACCAGTGCGTTGGCGCGGCTGCCGACGTCGCTGATGGTCATCGAGGACAGGCGATAGCCGTCACTGACCGAGGCATCCTGCATCAGCGCCTGCAGATCGGCGTCGCCGACCACCCGCTGCTTCTCGCACAGCGCCTTGAACTGCTCGAACACCAGCTTCAGTTCGTCTTCTTCCAGCCAGTAGCCCAGCGCACGCAGGCGCTGCTCCACCGCGGCGCGGCCACTGTGGCGGCCCAGCACCATCTGCGAGGCCGGCCAACCCACGTCCTGCGGTTCCATGATTTCGTAGGTGCCGCGATGACGCAGCATGCCGTGCTGGTGGATGCCGGATTCGTGCGCGAAGGCGTTGGCGCCGACAATGGCCTTGTTGCGCTGCACCGGCATACCGACCAGCCGCGACAGCAGCTGCGAGGTCGGCACGATCCGGCGCGTATCCACGCGCGTACCCAGGTTGTAGAACGCGTTGCGCACCTTCAACGCCATCACGATTTCCTCGATGGCGCAGTTGCCCGCGCGTTCGCCGATGCCGTTGATGGAACCTTCCACCTGGCGCGCGCCGCCTTCGATGGCGGCCAGCGAGTTGGCCACGGCCAGGCCCAAATCGTTGTGGCAATGCGTGCTGAAGATCACCCGGTCGGCGCCCGGCACCTGCGCGATGACGCGCTCGAACATGCCGCGGATTTCTTCCGGCGTGGTGAAGCCCACGGTGTCGGGCAGGTTGATGGTGTTGGCGCCGGCGGCAATGGCCGTGGCGACGACCTGATGCAGGAAGTCTTCCTCGGTGCGGGTGGAGTCTTCGGCCGAGAATTCGACATCGTCGATATGGGCGCGCGCCATCGTCACGTGCTTGTGTACCGACTCCAGCACCTGCTCACGACTCATCCGCAGCTTGTGCTCGCGGTGCAGCGGGCTGGTGGACAGGAACAGGTGAAGGCGCGGACGCGCCGCCGCCTGCACGGTGCGCAGCGAGGTCTCGATGTCGGCGGCCAGGCAGCGCGACAGCACGGCCAGGGTGGTGTCCTTCAGATCGCGGGCGATCAGCGCGTGGGCTTCGCGGTCGGACTGCGAACTGGCCGGGAAGCCGGTTTCAATTACGTCCACACCCAGATCGGCCAGGCCGCGCGCCATCACCAACTTCTGCTGGGGGGTCATGCTGCAACCGGGCGATTGCTCGCCGTCACGCAGGGTGGTGTCGAAGATTCGAACGTTTTCAGTAGTGGTGGGAATGTTCACCAGCGGGATTCCTTATACGACAGTGGCAACGCGGCGGGAGCGGGGCGGCGGCGGGGCCAGGGAAAGAGTAGAAGCGGGAGCGGCCTTGGCGGGCGGGCTAAGTGCAGGCTCGCCTTCGCGGTTGCGTCGGCGCGGCTTGCGCGGTGGGCGCGGACGCACGTCGGACAGCAACTGCGCCAGCACGCTGGCGTCGATGTTGCCGCCGGACACCACCGCGCATTTGCGCTTGCCGGCTACGCGCCGGCCGGCGGCCAGCGCCAGCGCGCCGGCGCCCTCGGCGATCACATGTTCTTCCAGCGCCAGCCGCACCACGGTCTCGCGCAGCTCGGCTTCGCGCACGATCACCACGTCATCCAGCAACTGGCTGCACAGGCGGCGGGTCAGGAAGCCGGGCACCTTGACGCGCACGCCGTCGGCCAGCGAGGCGACCGGATCGCGCGCCGCGATGTCGCCGCGGATCGCGCGGGCCATCGAGTCCACGCCTTCCACCTGCGCGCCAATCACGCGCACGCCCTGCGACTTCAGCGCCAGTGCCACGCCGGAGGCCAGGCCACCGCCACCGATCGGCACGATCACCACGTCCGGCGCGAACGGCGCGATTTCGATGCCGACCGTGCCCTGGCCCGCGATGACATCGGGGTCATCGAACGCCGACAGGAAGCGGTAGCCGTTCTGTTCGGCCAGCTCGCGCGCAAACGCGAAGGCCTCGTCATAGCTGTTGCCGTGTTGGCGCACGGTCGCGCCCCAATGGGCGACGCCGGCGATCTTGGTCGCCGGTGCGCCGTGCGGCATCACCGTGATCGCCTGCACGCCCAGCCGGTAGGCCGACCACGCCACGCCTTGCGCATGATTGCCGGCCGAGGCACAGATGACCGGACGGCGGTCACCGCGTTCGTGCCCGGCCAGCAGCGCGTTCAACGCGCCGCGCACCTTGTACGAACCGGTGCGCTGCAGGTTCTCCAGTTTCAGCAGGACGCCAAAGCGTTCGGCATTGTGGATGGGAGTTACGGGCAGGTAGCGGCGCAGACGAGCCTGCGCCGCCAGAACATCAGCCACGCCTACGCGAACGTCACCGACGTCCGGCTCTTCGTTGGCGGGGGCGCGGCCGGCGTCAGGCATTTGCGAGGCCGGGACAGAGAACGCACGGATTGAGCGGAAGTCGGCGCGACCTTCCGAGAACCGACCTCCGTGCCGCTCGCGTTGTGCGCAGCGCGCGGAAAGGGTGGGCGACGCTCACGACGCCGCCTCCACTTCCGTGATCTCGACCGACTCGCAGTCGTAGATCTTCTGCATCTGCAGGCGCAGGGTTTCCGGCGGACGCTGGCCGTCCACCACCAGCTGCAGGCGCCAGCGGCCATCGGCCATCGCCGGCTCGCCGTTGATCGCACGCGGGGTGAAGCCGCGCCGTTCGGCCATGCCGATCACGCGCGTCAGCGCGCCCTCGGCGGGTTTCAACACCAGGTCAAGCCGGTATCGCATGAGAGGAAGGCTCCGGACTCTGCTTGGCGGGATTGGCGTCCAACATGGTGCTGTTGGCGTGATTGGGTGGCACCAGCGGCCAGACGTTGGCCTTGATGTCGATGGCGACGTGCAGCAGCGCCGGACCGGGCTGGGCCAGAAGATCAGCCAGCGCACCGTCGACCTGGTTGCGCAGATCAATGCGTTGGGCCGGGATGCCGAACACCCGCGCCAGCGCGGCGAAGTCGGGGTTGTCCGACAGATCGATTTCGCTGTAACGCTCGGCGAAGAACAGCTCCTGCCACTGCCGCACCATGCCCAGCGCGCTGTTGTCCAGCAGCACGATCTTCACCGGCAGCTTGCAACGGGCGATGGTGGTCAGCTCCTGCACGTTCATCATGAAGCTGCCGTCACCGCTGACCAGCACCACCGTGCGATCCGGACAGGCGAACTGCGCGCCCATCGCCGCCGGCAGGCCAAAGCCCATGGTGCCCAGTGCACCGCTGGTCAGGTGATTGCGCGGATCACTGAACTTGCAGTGCTGGGCCACCCACATCTGATGCTGGCCCACGTCGCAGGCGATGATGGTGTCGGCCGGCGCCACTTCGCACAGGCGCTTCAACAGGGCCGGCGCATAGATGTCGCTGCCCGGAGCGTCGTAGCGGAAGCCATGCCGTTCGCGATTGCCGGCGCAACGCTTGCGCCATTCCTCGCAGGTGCTGCGCGCCGCGCTCAGCGTGCGCAGACCTGCGGCGACGTCGCCGGGGATGGCGATGTCGGCGCTGCGCAGCTTGGAGATCTCGTACGCGTCGGCATCCAGATGGATCACGCGGGCGAACGGCGCGAACTCGGCCAGCTTGCCGGTGGCGCGATCATCGAAGCGCGCACCGACCACGATCAGCAGATCCGCTTCCTGCACCGCCATGTTGGCCGCGCGCGTGCCGTGCATGCCCAGCATGCCCAGAAACTGCGGGTGGTTGCCGGGCAGCGCGCCCAGGCCACGCAGGGTCAGCACGGTCGGGATGCGGGTGGCGTCGACGAACTGGCGGAAGGCTTCCACGCCCTCGGACAGCGAGATGCCGCCGCCGCCGTAGATCACCGGCTTCTCCGCGCCGGCAATCGCCGCCAGGGCTTCGGCCAGCTTGGCATCGGCCGGCGCCGGTTGCGGGTCCACCGCCGCCGGCACGTGATCGGGCAGATGCGAGGCATCGGCCATCTGCACGTCCTTGGGCAGATCGATCAGCACCGGGCCGGGCCGGCCTTCGCGCGCAATGCGGAAGGCTTCGCGGACCATCTCCGGCAGATCGTCGACCCTACGCGCGACAAAGCTGTGCTTGACGATCGGCAGGGTCAGGCCGAACACGTCCAGTTCCTGGAACGCGTCGGTGCCCATCAGCGGCGTTGCCACCTGTCCGGTCAGGCAGACCATCGGCACCGAGTCCAGCATCGCATCGGCGATGCCGGTGACCAGGTTGGATGCGCCCGGGCCGGACGTGGCCACGCACACGCCGACCCGACCGCTGGCGCGGGCATAACCATTGGCGGCCAGTGCCGCGCCCTGTTCGTGCCGCACCAGGATGTGCTTCAAGCCTGAATCCACCAGCGCGTCATAGAACGGCATGATGGTGCCGCCCGGGTAACCGAACAGCGTGTCCACGCCCTCGGCTTCCAGGGCGTGGGTCAACCAGCGGGCGCCATTGCGTTGAGCAGTGGCAACGGTGGCGTTCATGCAGCGGCGGCCTGTTGTTCTGTATCGGGCTGGGAAGCATTGGCCTGCAGCCACACCATCTTGGCGCGCAGGCGCTTGCCGACGACTTCAATCGGGTGATCCAGATCGGCCTGCTTGAACTTCTTGTAGTTGGGCAGGCCGGCTTCGTACTCGGCGATCCAGTTCTTGGTGAAGGTGCCGTCTTGGATGTCGGTCAGCACGTCCTTCATGCGCTGCTTGGTGCTGGCGTCGATCACGCGCGGGCCGCTGACGTAGTCGCCGTACTGCGCGGTCTCGGAGACGAATTCCAGCATGCGGGTGATGCCGCCTTCGTAGAACAGGTCGACGATCAGCTTCAGCTCGTGCAGCACTTCGTAGTAGGCGATTTCCGGCTGGTAGCCGGCTTCCACCAGGGTCTCGAAGCCGGCCTGCACCAGCGAGGACGCACCGCCGCACAGCACGGCCTGCTCACCGAACAGATCGGTCTCGGTCTCTTCCTTGAAGGTGGTCTTGATGATGTTGGCGCGCGCGCCACCCAGGCCGCCGGCATAGGCCAGCGCCAGCGCTTCGGCCTGGCCGCTCTGGTCCTGGTAGACCGCGTAGATGCAGGGCACGCCGCGGCCGATTTCGTATTCGCGGCGGACCAGCGCGCCCGGGCCCTTGGGCGCGACCAGCACCACGTCCAGGTCTTCGCGCGGGGTGACCAGGCCGTAGTGGACGTTCAAGCCGTGCGCAAACAGCAGGCAGGCGCCTTGCTTCATGTTGGGCGCCAGCACCTCGTTGTAGAGCTGCTTCTGCACCATGTCCGGGGTCAGCACGGCGACCAGGTCGGCGTCCTTGACCGCATCGGCCGGCGCCTTGACCACGAAACCATCGGCCTGGGCCTTGGCTTCGGTGGGACCGCCCGGGCGCAGGCCGACGGTGACGTCGAAGCCGGACTCGCGCAGGTTCAGCGCGTGCGCGCGGCCCTGGCTGCCGTAGCCGACGACGGCGATCTTCGGTTGCGGGAGATTCTGCGATGCGGTGGTCATGGTGCCGGTTTCCTTGAAGTCTTGGGTTGGATGGAATTACTGGGAAAAGAACTGCAGGAAAAAACTCGTGCAACAAAAAACCCCGCACTTCTCAGTGCGGGGTTTTGCGAATCTGGCGTTGCTTGTTGCTTACACGCCGGTTCGTCCCGCACCTGTTGGCGAGGTAATAAGGACGACGACGACAAGGTTCTCAACCGCCGGGCGGGCGGTGGGCGAGGTCTTGGTCAGGGGCGTGTGCAGTTGCAACATGAGGCAAGAGAAACACGTGGGCAGAAAGCTTGTCAAGCAGGGCTGCGAAATTTTCTGTAATGTCCCGATGACCGGCCGAATCAATGCGTTGATGGTTGCAGCTGCAACCATGCACGCACCCCGCGGAACCCGCCGGCGCCGTCCGCATCATCCCCACGCAGAACCATGCCTCAATACCGATCCAAGACCTCCACCCACGGGCGCAACATGGCCGGCGCCCGCGCGCTGTGGCGCGCCACCGGCATGAAAGATGACGACTTCCAGAAGCCGATCATCGCCATCGCCAACTCCTTCACCCAGTTCGTCCCGGGCCATGTGCACCTGAAGGATCTCGGCCAGCTGGTCGCCCGCGAGATTGAACGTGTCGGCGGCGTGGCCAAGGAATTCGACACCATCGCGGTCGATGACGGCATCGCCATGGGCCATGACGGCATGCTCTATTCGCTGCCCAGCCGCGAAATCATCGCCGACTCGGTCGAATACATGGTCAATGCCCACTGCGCCGATGCCCTGGTGTGCATTTCCAACTGCGACAAGATCACTCCGGGCATGCTGATGGCGGCCCTGCGCCTGAATATCCCCACCGTGTTCGTCTCCGGCGGACCGATGGAAGCCGGCAAGACCCGGCTGGCCGATCACAAGCTGGATCTGATCGACGCCATGGTGATGGCCGCCGATCCCAATGCCACCGATGAGCAGGTGGCGGCGGTGGAGCGCAGCGCCTGCCCGACCTGCGGCTCGTGCTCCGGCATGTTCACCGCCAACTCGATGAACTGCCTCACCGAGGCTCTCGGTCTGTCTCTGCCCGGCAACGGCACCACCCTGGCCACGCATGCGGATCGCGAGCAGCTGTTCCTGCGCGCGGGCCGCCTGGCAGTGGAGCTGTGCCATCGCTGGTACGGCGGTGAAGATCCGCGCGCGCTGCCGCGTGGCATCGCCACCTTCGAAGCCTTCGAGAATGCGATGACCCTGGACATCGCCATGGGTGGCTCGACCAACACCATCCTGCATCTGCTCGCCGCAGCGCAGGAGGGCGAAGTGGATTTCGGCATGCGCGACATCGATCGCCTGTCGCGGCGCGTGCCGCAGCTGTGCAAGGTCGCGCCGAACACGCAGAAGTACCACATCGAAGACGTGCATCGCGCCGGCGGCATCATGTCGATCCTGGGCGAGCTGGCGCGCGGCGGGCTGTTGCATACCGACGTGGCCACCGTGCATGCCAAGACCCTGGGCGATGCCATCGAGCGCTGGGACGTGACCCTGACCCGCGACGAGCACGTGCACACCTTCTTCAAGGCCGGACCGGCCGGCATCCCGACGCAGGTAGCTTTCAGCCAGGCCACGCGCTGGCCGTCGCTGGATGTTGATCGCGCCGAGGGCTGCATCCGCAGCGTCGAGCATGCGTACTCAAAGGAAGGTGGCTTGGCCGTGCTGTACGGCAACCTCGCCGTGGATGGCTGCGTGGTGAAGACCGCGGGCGTGGATGAGTCCATCCATGTCTTCGAAGGCCCGGCGCGTGTCTATGAAAGCCAGGACGCGGCGGTGCTGGGCATCCTTGGCAATCAGGTGCGGGCCGGCGACGTGGTGGTGATCCGCTACGAAGGACCGAAAGGTGGCCCGGGCATGCAGGAAATGCTGTACCCCACCAGCTATCTGAAATCCAAGGGCCTGGGCAAGCAATGCGCCTTGCTCACCGATGGTCGCTTCTCCGGTGGCACCTCGGGACTGTCGATTGGCCATGCTTCGCCGGAAGCGGCGGGTGGTGGTGCGATTGGGCTGGTCCGGGATGGCGATCGCATCCGCATCGATATTCCCGCGCGTTCCATCAACCTGCTGATCGACGATGCCGAGTTGCAGCAGCGCCGCACCGAACAGGATGGCAAAGGCTGGAAGCCCGCCGAAGTGCGTCCACGCAAGGTCAGCACGGCGCTCAAGGCCTACGCCTTGCTGGCCACCAGTGCCGACAAGGGCGCGGTGCGGGATCGCGCGTTGTTGGACGGCGTTTGAGTCTGGCGCGCTGGCCGGTGCGCAGAGCGAACGCCGCGACGGTGGCGGCGAACCGTCGCTGGTGGCCGCGTTTGGCGGTAACTGCGGGCGGAGTCGCGGTGCTTGCACTGTCGTTGGTGGCCGCACCGGCCATGGCCGTCGACGCGCCCGCGCTCGTTGTGGCCACCTATGCCTATCCGCATCGCGATCGCGCCGCGTCGATCCGGCCGCTGGCCGAATACCTGGGCGAGACCTTGCAGCGGACCATCGAAGTCCGCGTCCTGGCATCACCCACGGCGCTGGTGCAGGCGATGCAGGACGGCCAGGTCGATGTGGCCGTGCCCAACCTGTATGGCTATTTGCTTGGCACGCGCGAGGGCAGTCCGTTGCAGGCACTGCCGGTGCCGGAGGTACCGCCGGATCATGCGCAGCGATACCGTTCGGTCATCGTGGCCCGCCAGCCGATGACGATGCAGCAACTGGCGGCGCGCGCGCGCCAGTTGCGGTTGGGTCTGGTCGGACGAGATTCGGCATCCGGCGGCTTCGTGCCCTTGGCGGGCCTGCGTGGGGTCGGCGTCGACAGCGGCGACTTCGCCAGTGTGGCGTATGCGGGTTCGCACTCGGCGGCGTTGCACATCCTCGGCGACAGGCAAGTGGATGTGGTGGGTTTGGCAGCCGACGAATTCGACAACACCGCGCGCGGCGGCCTGTACGAAATCTGGCGATCACCGGTGATTCCGCCGGGACCCTTGCTGTGCCGCGGATCGCAGTCGACTTCCTGCGACGAGGTTGCCGCCGCACTGCTCGTCGCCGGCCAGCGCGATCCACGCGTCATGGCCGGGCTGCGCGCTGGCTGGCCGGAGTTCGGCGATGCGCAGCGCCTGGTGGCAGCGCCCGTGCAGGCGTTGCAGGCGCTGCAGGCTGACGTGGTGCCGGTTCGCTAATCCGCCGCGCCGGCCTGGCCGGCGTGCGCCCCGATGTGCCGATCCAGAAAAGCTTCCAGGCGGCGGTAGAAGGCAATGTTGTTCTTGTCTTCGTAAAAGCCGTGGCCTTCCTTGGGCACCGCCATCCATTCCGGCGCGTTGCCGCTGCTTTCCAGCGCGGTCTTCATTGCCTTGGCTTGCGCAAAAGGCGTGCGCTGGTCGGCCTCGCCATGAGCGATCAACACCGGCACCTTGATGCGCGAAGCTACGCCCGTGGGGGAATTGGCCTTCAGATCGCCGGCATCGGTACCGATGGTGCGATTCAAGTAATTCAGGCCGTAGTTGTAAGTACGGGTGTCGCCCTTTGCGTACATCATGTTCAAGTCGTACAGACCGGCCAAGCCCGCGGCGCACTTGAACAAGCCGGGCTCACGCGCCACCACCATCATGGCCGAGTACGCACCAAAACTGGCTCCATAGGAACAGATGCGTGCGGGATCGGCCTGGCCTTGCGCGATGGTCCAGCGCACGCCATCGATCAGATCCTGTTGCACGCGCTTGCCCCATTGGCGGTAACCCAAGGTTTCAAATCGCTCACCGCGACCCAGCGATCCGCGGTAATTGACCTGCAGCACCAGGTAGCCACGGCTGGCCAGAAACTGGGCGTCGTTGTCGTAAGCCCAGGCGTCACCCCAGACATGCGGGCCACCATGCGGCAGCAGCACCATCGGCAGGTTGCGCGGCGTTTCCACCCCGGCCGGCACGGTCAGGATGGCCTCCAGTTCCAGGCCATCGCTGGCCTTGAATCGGAACGGGCGGCGTTCGCCCATTCGCGCTTCGTCGATGCCTTCACGGCTGGCCAGGATCGCTTCCAAGGTGCTGCGCTGCCGGTCGAGCAGATACCAGGTGCCGGGATCGCGGTCGCTGTAGGCATGCAGCAATGACATATTGCCGTCCTGGCTGTGGCCGGTGTACCTGATGAACTTGCCGGGGATCGCATTGCCGATCGCCTCATGCAAGGTGGCATCGCGGGCGTTTGGCTCGAAATAGGTCCAACGCGGCTTGCCGGCGCCCAGTGATGCGGCAATGGGTTGGTAGGGCAGGGAACGCCACTCCACAGCAGCCACGGACGAGAACCCATCCTGCAACAGCACCGTGCGTTGTTGACCTTCCGGCGTGGCGGTCACCACCTGGCTGGGGCCGCCGCTTTCGCTGTAGTAGGCAAACACGCGCGTGCCATCGGCGTTGAAGGCGAACGGCACGAACTTGCCGCCGATTTTTCCGGCATCCAGCGGCAGCCACTCCTTGCCCTGCGCATTGGCCTGGTACAGCAGGTACACGTCGTTGTCGTCCGTGCCGTAGGCGTAACGCGGCACGCCTTTGTCGTCGATCACAAACGAAAGATCCTTGACCGGTATGTCGGCGATCAAGCGCGCCGTCTTCATCTCGGCGTCGACGTCGTAGAGTTGCGAGCGCGATGTGCTGCCGGCGCGGCGCATATAGAAATGGCCGTTGGGCTGGTGCGGACCCCCGGCGACAAACCCAAAGCCTGGCTCCAGACTGGAGGTACGCAGCGAACGCTCCTGGCCAAAGATGTAGTCCTGGTTTTTGCCATCCACGTCGGTAGCGATGATCTCGCCGAGTGCGTAGGGCTCTTCGCGGCCCCCAAACTTGCGGCCTTTGCCAAGCACCAGCCGTTTGTTGCTGACCCACATGGTCTCGGTTGGCAACTGATAGCGCGGCAGGCGCAGCACGGCCGTCTGCTTCATGCCTTCCACGCGATAGATCAGCAGCGCATGGTTGCCTTCGCCCAGGTCGGCGGACACGGCCACATGCTTGCCATCAGGTGACAACCGTGGATTGGACAGCGCGTTGCCCTTGGCGAACGCTTCAACCGGCACACGCTCAGACCCGGTGGACGCGCTGGAATCGTTGTTGGCGGCGTGCGCGTGCGAAACAGACAGCACGACCCAGACGGCGGCGCAAAGCGCCTGTTGCATCCTTGAACGCATGACATCCCTGGCTCATTGTTCCCCTGGGCTAGCCTAGCCAGTTGGACCCTGCGGCGCCAGTTCCTCCCTCCTGTTCACATGACAGCTTCGCCGTTTGGTTGTCTAATAGCGGCCGAAGCGGGGGTATCAGCGGCCAGGCCGGTGATTGAGACAGACCCTTCGAACCTGATCCGGTTGAGACCGGCGTAGGGAAGCTTCGCAGGATGCGGCCGGGGGTGGACCCCGCAGGGCAGGATCACATCGTGATCCCCGCCCGCGATTCCTTTTCAGGATCGCAGCCGTTCCCCGCGCCGCCGCTTCGTCCCGTAGCCGACCCAGGACGATGCCGATGAACGCCGTACCCTCCCGCCTCTTGCAGGACACCCAGCAGCTGTCCGAAACGGTCACCCGGCCGATTCCCGGCTCGCGCAAGATCTTCGTCGAAGGTTCGCGCGCGGATCTGCAGGTGCCGATGCGCGAGATTGTGTTGAGCCGCACGCCGACCCTGTTCGGCGGCGAGGAAAACGCGCCGGTCACCGTCTACGACACCTCCGGCCCCTATACCGATCCGGACGCCACCATCGATCTCGCTGCGGGCCTGTCGGCATTGCGCGCGCGCTGGATCGAGGAGCGCGGCGACACCGAACAACTGTCCGCGCTGAGTTCGGAATTCGGCCGTTCGCGCGAATCCAATGCGCGCCTGGACGCCGTGCGTTTCCCCGCACGCGTGCTGCCGCGCCGCGCCAAGGCCGGCGCCAATGTCAGCCAGATGCACTACGCCCGCCGCGGCATCGTCACCCCGGAAATGGAGTTCGTGGCCATCCGCGAAAACCAGCGCCTGGAAGCGCTGCGCGAGCAGCTGCTGGCCAATCCCAAGCTCAACGGCAAGGGTGCGCGCGACCTGCTGTTCCAGCATCCGGGCCAGAGCTTCGGCGCCAACATCCAGTCGCTGATCACGCCGGAATTCGTCCGCGATGAAATCGCCCGCGGCCGCGCCATCCTGCCCAACAACATCAACCACCCGGAAAGCGAGCCGATGATCATCGGCCGCAACTTCCTGACCAAGATCAACGCCAACATCGGCAACAGCGCGGTGTCCTCCGGCATTGCCGAGGAAGTGGAGAAGCTGGTGTGGGCGATCCGCTGGGGCGGCGACACCGTCATGGATCTGTCCACCGGCAAGCACATCCACGAAACCCGCGAATGGATCATCCGCAACTCGCCGGTGCCGATTGGCACCGTGCCGATCTACCAGGCGCTGGAAAAGGTCGACGGCCGCGCCGAGGAACTGACCTGGGAAATGTTCCGCGACACCCTGATTGAGCAGGCCGAGCAGGGCGTGGACTACTTCACCATCCATGCCGGCGTGCTGCTGCGGCATGTGCCGCTGACCGCCAACCGGGTCACCGGCATCGTCTCGCGCGGTGGCTCGATCATGGCCAAGTGGTGCCTGGCGCATCACAAGGAGAACTTCCTCTACACCCACTTCGAAGACATCTGCGAGATCATGAAGGCCTACGACGTGGCCTTCTCGCTGGGCGACGGCCTGCGTCCGGGTTGCATTGCCGATGCCAACGACGCCGCCCAGTTCGGTGAACTGGAAGCGCTCGGTGAGCTGACCAAGATCGCCTGGAAGCATGACGTGCAGACCATGATTGAAGGCCCCGGCCACGTGCCGATGCAGCTGATCAAGGAGAACATGGACAAGCAGCTGCGCGAGTGCGGCGAAGCGCCGTTCTACACCTTGGGGCCGCTGACCACCGACATCGCGCCCGGCTATGACCACATCACCTCGGCGGTGGGCGCGGCGATGATTGGCTGGTTCGGCACCGCCATGCTCTGCTACGTGACGCCGAAGGAACACCTGGGCCTGCCCAACCGCCAGGACGTGCGCGACGGCATCATGGCCTACAAGATTGCGGCACACGCCGCCGACCTGGCCAAGGGCCATCCGGGTGCGCAGGTGCGCGACAACGCCTTGAGCAAGGCGCGCTTCGAATTCCGCTGGGAGGATCAGTTCCATCTCGGCCTGGACCCGGAGAAGGCGCAGGAATTCCACGATGAAACCCTGCCCAGGGACGCGCACAAGGTGGCCCACTTCTGCTCGATGTGCGGGCCGCACTTCTGTTCGATGAAGATCACCCAGGACGTGCGCGACTACGCCGCCGAGCATGGCATGGACGAAGCGCAGGCGCTGGAAGAGGGCATGGCCGAGAAGTCGGCGCAGTTCCTGGCGCAGGGCGCGCAGGTGTATCACCGTGATTGAACGTGAGGGAAGCGCGATGCAAGGCTGAAGCCTGCACATCGCGTTCACGCCGGCAGGCCTTGCTTTCCTGCCGGCGTCGGGGCGACGCTGGCGATACCAGGACAGGAGGGATCCCCATGACCCGTTTCATCGCCCGCTTCGCCCGACTCGCGCCGTTGGCAGCGCTGTTGCTGCTGACGGCCTGCGTCAGTTCCCCGCGTATCACCAGCGAGGCCGACCCCAATGCCGACTTCGCACAGTACAAGACCTTCTCGTTCTACTCGCCGCTGGCGATCGACAGCAATGGCTACGCCACCCTGACCGGATCGCGACTGAAAGCCGGCGCACGCGCGCAACTGGAAGCGCGCGGCTACGTCTACGACGAGAAATCGCCCGACCTGTGGTTGAACATCAACGCCTACATGCAGGAAAAGACCGACGTGGTCAGCATGCCGAACGTGGATTACGACTACTACTACAGCTATCGCGCGCGCCGTTACGTGTCGGTGCCGTACTGGTATGACGAGACCCGTGTCTATCAGTACACCGAGGGCACACTGAACTTCGACCTGGTCGATGCCAAGCGCAACATGCTGGTCTGGGAGGGCATCGCCGTGGGTCGCGTGGCCAACGCCAAACCGGCCGATCGCGCCGCCCGCATCGACAAGGCGGTGGTCGACATCTTCGCCCGTTATCCGTACCGCGCCGGCAGTGGCACGCCGGCCGTGGCGGTGCAGCCATGAAGGGCGCCTCCAGCGCAGCCAAGGCCGGCATCGGCTTTGGCACCGCCCTGGCCATCACCATTTCCTGGTCGGCCAACCATTCGCTGCTGTGGGCGGTGATCCATGGCTTGCTGTCATGGATCTACGTGGTGTATTACGCGCTGGTGTACCACTTCAAAGCGGTCTGAGCCCCCATGGCACTTCCCTGGCTGCGCTGGGCGGTGATTGCGCGCCGACATCCCTCGGCCCTGCTGCTGACCGTGCAGCTGGCCGGCATCCTGCTATATCCGCTGATGGAGACGGCGCCCGGCGGGCGCGCCATCTTTGGTGCATTCGGCATCCTGGTGCTGGCCTTGGCTCTCTGGGTGGTCAATCGCGGTCCCACCAGTTTGTGGGTGGCGCTGTTGCTGGCGGTGCCCTCGGTCATCCTGTCGCTGCTGGCAGCGGCGCTGGGCAACGTGCATCTGCAGATCGTCGCGCACCTGCTGGAAAGCGCGCTGTACTTCTACACCGCCGGCAGCCTGACCGCCTACATGCTGCAGGACCATCGGGTGACTTCCGATGAGCTTTATGCCGCCGGCGCTACCTTCACCCTGCTGGCCTGGGGTTTCGCGTTCGCGTTTTCGGTGTGCCAGCAGTGGTATCCGGGCAGTTTCATCGCCGCCGTGCATCCGGAGCAACCGCGCACCTGGATGGAATTGCTGTTCCTGAGTTTCAGCCTGCTCTCGGGCGTGGGCCTGAGCGACATCGTCCCCGTCCAGCCGCAGGCGCGCGCGTTGGTGATGCTGGAGCAGTTCGCCGGGGTGATGTACATCGCGCTGGTGGTGTCGCGCCTGATTGGGCTGACCACCTTGAAGATGAGCGGACGCAAGGATCTCTGACGCGCGGACTTCGCCGTACCTCCATCCGCCCTGCGGGCGCCTTCCCCCGGTGGCGGAAGGGAACAAAAAAGCCCGCGCTTGGCGGGCTTTTTCGTGACCGCTGGCGCGGCGGATTACTTCTTCAGTTCAGCGAAGCGCTGCATGGCTTCCACCAGCACCGCCTTGGCGTCGGCGGCGTTGGCCCAGCCGTCGATCTTGACCCACTTGCCCTTCTCCAGATCCTTGTAGTGCTCGAAGAAGTGGCCGATGCGTTCCAGCCAGTGCGGGCTGACCTGGTCGATGTCGGAGATGTGCTTGTAGCCGGAGAACACCTTCTCCACCGGCACGGCCAGGATTTTCTCGTCGCTGCCGGCCTCGTCGGTCATGCGCAGCACGCCGACCGGGCGGCAACGGATCACCGAGCCGGGGATCAGCGGCAGCGGCAGCACCACCAGCACGTCGGCAGGGTCGCCGTCGCCGCACTGGGTGTTCGGCACGTAGCCGTAGTTGCAGGGGTAGCGCATCGGGGTTGAAAGGATGCGGTCGACGAAGATCGCGCCGCTTTCCTTGTCCACTTCGTACTTCACCGGCTCCGAATCCTTCGGAATTTCGATGATGACGTTGATTTCTTCCGGCGGGTTCTTGCCGGTAGAGACGTGGTCCAGACCCATGAGGCTTTGCTCCAGAAACAGTTGCGATGACAGGGGAGCGAATTCTACGCCCCTTCCTGTTGCGGCGCAGCAGGCCACATTCGTGCCCCTTCCCCCGCAGGCGGGGGAAGGGGCGTGACTGCGTCCCCGTTTCCAGCCTTCCCGCAGGCGGGGAGGGAGCAATGGAGACTTCCACGCACTGCTCAGCCAGCCAAGCCTAGAATCCGCGCCGATGACTCCCCTTGCCGCCGCCACCCGCCTGCTGCTCCTGGCCTGCCTGGCCGGCGGCTGCATCGCGCCGGCGCAGGCGCGCACGGTCTACCGCTGCGTGCGCGATGGCACGGTCAGCCTGGCCACCGCGCCGGAGCCGGGCTCGAAGTGCCAACCGCGGGAGGTCGATGACAACGCCGTGAGCCTGCCCAACCTGTGGGGAAAGATGGGGGTGTTCAGCGGCGTGCTCTACGAGCGCGAGCAGGACGGGCAACTGGTGTACAGCACGCGCAAGCTGCCCGGCTCGCGCGAATACCTGCGCTTCACTGTCGCAACGCCACCGGGCGAGCCAGCCCATGCCGGTCTGGGCAAGGTTGGCAAGCCGCGGCTGGACATGTACCCCAAGGATTTCCGCCGCGCGGCACGCAAGACCGGCGTCGACGACGCCTGGCTGCGCGCGGTGGCGCATGCCGAGAGCGACTTCAACGCCCAGGCGGTGTCGGCCAAGGGCGCCAAGGGCGTGATGCAGCTGATGCCCGAGGTGGTGAGCGAGTACGGGGTCACCGATCCGTTTTCCTCCGCGCAATCGATCGACGCCGGCGCTCGCCATATGAAGGGGCTGATGCGTCGCTACCAGGGCGACCTGAGCCTGGTGGCGGCGGCCTACAACGCCGGCATCGGCACGGTCACCCGCTACGGCGGGGTACCGCCCTATGCCGAGACGCAGGAGTACGTCAGCAAGGTCACCGCGCTGTACGAACTCTATCTGCGCGCGATGGGACGCAAGGCCGCGCCGGAAACGCCCGCGCATTAGCCCGCGCGTGCGCGGCGCCGCGCCTTCACCCGGTTTTCGGATGCGCCGTCCTATCGTGCCTGCATACGCTGGCAGGCAGTCCAGCGCAGGAGAGCACCATGAAACGTCGTGTATTCAGCGCGCCGGATCTGGGAACGGCCGAGCAGGCGCTGGGCGCCGCCTTGCGCCTGGGCATCCGCCCCGGCCACGCAGCGGTGCTGGCGCAGTCGGACATCGAAATGAACCAGGTGCCCGATGCGGAGAAGGAAAGCTCGCCCACCGACTTCATGCCGGCCGCGCGCCGCGGCATCGTCGGCGGCGCGATCATCGGGTTGATCGCCGGCCTGATTGGCATGTTCGTGCCCTCGATTGGATTCCACTTCGCGGGCGCGGTGATCACCACCATCGTCGGCGCGATTGTCGGTGGCTGGGCGGCGGCGTTGGCCGGTTCGTCCGTGCCCAGCGAACCGCGCCGGGATTTCCAGCGGGAAATCGAATCCGGGCAGTTGCTGGTGGTCATCGACGAAGAGGACGAAGCCCTGCTCGATCGCGCCAGCCAGGCCATTGCCGCCACCGGCGGCATGCGCCCGCTGAAGCAGATACCGCACGGCTTGCTGAGCTGATCGGCCCGGGCGCCGGCCCGGGCGCGCCGCAAAGAGGTGACAACTGACACTAGGTAAGTGGTGGCATGGGCACGTACCTTTTGCGCATCCACTCTGGAGCCGCTTCGATGCCCGCCGCCACCTTGCCTGCCCTGACGCCGTTGCTCGCCACCGCCGGCATCGGCTGGATCATGTACCGCCGCATCCGCCGCAGCTTTGGCCGGCAACCCTGGCAGCCCAAGCGCACCGTGTTCCGGCTGGGCCTGATGATGCTGCTGCTGGCTTTCCTGATGTTCGGCGCGGTGTTCATGCCCGCGGTGCGGCTGGGCGTGGGTCTGGGCCTGGTCGCCGGCTTGGCCCTGGGTGCCTTGGCCCTGCAGCTGACGCGGATGGAATGGCATGAAGGTCGTCCCACCTACGTGCCCAATGCGTGGATTGGCGGCGTGCTCACCTTGTTGCTGGTGGGCCGACTGGCCTGGCGCTGGTCGCAGGGTGCGTTTGCCGACGGCGCCGCGGCGACCGCGCAGCAAGCCAGTCCGCTGACCATGGCCTTTGCCGGCATGCTGGTCGGCTACTTCCTGCTGCTCAACAGCGGTCTGCTCTGGCGCATGCGGCAATTGCGCGACGCGTCGCGCGGCGAGCTCTGAGTGTGATCAGCGCGAAGTGATCAACGCGGGATATCCGCCGATTCAATGACGTGGATGCCGGGTTGCGGATCCAGCGCCGCCTTCACCAGGGCGCTGGCCACCGCGGTGGCCGGCACCGCTCGCCAACTGCCCGGCAGCACGCCATCCAGTGCGCGCGAGATCCGCAAGGCCAGCTGTTCCATCGGCCGCTGCGCCTGGCGTTCGCCATCCAGCAGGCCCGGGCGCAGCAACGTCAACGAGTCAAAGCCAATCCCGCGCAAAGCTTGTTCCAGCTCACCCTTGGTGCGCGAGTAGAACACCTGCGAGCGCGGATTCGCAGCCTTGGCCGAGGTCAGAGCAAACGTGCGCGCGCCGGCGGCATGCGCCAGCCGGGCGAATGCGAGCGGATAGTCGTAATCGACTTTGCGGAACGCCGCTTGCGAGCCGGCATCCGCGATGGTGGTGCCCAACGCGCAGATGACCGCATCCACGCGCCAGGCCGGATCGCTCACATCGATGGCATCGAAGTCGATGATCGGATTGTCCAGTCGCGGGTGCGTGGGCAGGGGGCGCCGCGTCGGCGCCACCACGCCGGCCACGCGCGCATCGGCCAGCGCCTGCTGCAACGCCGAACGGCCGACCAGGCCGCTGGCTCCCAACACCAATAGTCGCGTCATGACGTGCCCCCGGGCGTGCGCGGGCGGGTCCGCGCGCTTCCCGTATCCTATGCGCTGGCACGCGCCGTGGGTGGGCGTGCATCGACCCAGGCGCCACGGGAGCGCATCAACGCATGAACCTGCCGCTGCATTTCGGATTCCTCGGCGCACTGGAAGCGGGCCTGATCGCCTTCCTCATCGGCCTGCTGGTGTACGCCGGCTGGCAAGCGGTGTGCCGCGCGCTGGGTTGGTCCATCGGTCACGCGATTGGCTGGTCCTGCGTGTTCGCAGCGCTGATTGGCGCTGGAGTGGACAGCTGGAACATGTTCTACCTGGGGATGATGAAGCTCGAGTCGCCCTTGTATGCGCGCATCGCCTTGCAGGCGATCCACGATCCGGACGCGCTGGGGGCGCGCGTGATCTGCGAACTGGTCGGTGCGGGCGCCGGCGTTGTAATGGGTTGGCAATGGTTCAGTCGCGGCCACGCGAAAGAAAACGTTCTCAACGACCGCGAAAAAACGCGGATTGAACATTGATCTGACGATCACGTCACGTCGCGATTCGCGCTCGACATGGTTGTCACGCATCGCTAACGAAGCGAGTAATCGAATCTTTCTGGTGGTTGGTTAAGCCAGCGTGCACATTCATTTCAATCAGCAGTATCGATTCAGAACAAGGTTGGCATCGTCGGCATCGTGCGCTACAGGACGCACTTTCATACTTCCCAACGGAGCTAACGACGATGACCAAGTTCAACACCAAGCCGCTGTTCGCCCTGATCGCTCTGGGCGCCGCCGTTGCCATGCCGGCCGCGTTTGCCCAGGACCCGGCCGCACAGCCGCAGCCGCAGCCGACCCAGTCCACCGAGCAGGCCGCAGGCGGTGCCGAGCAGTCCGCCCAGCAGAGCACCCAGGCCGCTGGCCAGCAGGGTTGGGCCGATGTCGACAAGAACGGTGACGGCAACATCAGCAAGGAAGAGTCCGCCGCCAATGCCGGCCTCTCGCAGGTCTTTGACAAGGCCGACGCCAATGCCGACGGCAGCTTGACCGCCGAAGAGTACAAGGCGTTTGTCGAGAAGAACTACAGCGAACCGCAGAAGTAATCCATCTTGAAGTAATCCTTCTTGATGCATCAGCCCGCGATGGCTCCGGCCATCGCGGGCGTCCGCAGGGTGGAGGGCCACCCTGCGCAGGATGAGGAGAACCGTGATGAAGACCATTGCACGCCCGATCCTCGCCGTCGCATCGGCGCTGCTCTTCGCGGGCCTGGCAGTGCCTGCCGCATTGCTGGCACAAGAACAGGAAACGCCGCCACCCAAGACCCACAGTGACGCGCCCCCTGCCGCGGATCCGGCGAATCCTTCGCCGCGTGCGTTCCAGGAACTGGACACCGATGGCGATGGCGGCATCAGCAAGGACGAAGCCGCGGCCGATCCCGCCTTGACCCAGGCCTTCGGCACACTGGATCAGGATGCCGACGGCAAGTTGACCTCGTCCGAATACCAAGCCTACAAGCCGGCAGCGCCGGGCGGTTGATCCGCGCCTGATTCAGAGGGCCACCCATCCAGCGGTTGCAGCGCAACCGTGACAGGAGGAGCCAATGCAAGACCATACCCCCCATTCCCAACGCGCCCACCGCGCCGGCTGGTTGAGTCTGGCACTGCTGGGCGCCGTGCTTTCGCTGGCTGCGTGCAATCGCACCACCGACAACGACACGGTGACGCCGGTGGACACCGCGCCGCCGCCGGCCGACACGAGCACGCCGCCGCCGACCGATCCCAACGCGATGCCGCCGGCCAGCGATCCCAATGCACCGCCAGCGCCGACCGATCCGGCAGCGATTCCGCCACCGGTCGAGTCGCAGACCACGCCACCCACCACGGACCAGACGCCGCCGCCTCCGGCGAGCTCCGGCACGCCTCCGGCCAACTGATCGCCATCAACTTCCGGAAGCGTGCAGCACTGCCGCATGGCGCCAGCCTGCCTGTCGCCGGCGTCGTGCGGTAGCGAGGCGAGAAGGGCGACCCCTCGTGCGGGGGTCGCCCTTCGTTTATCCTGCGCGCCCCACGACGGTAGAGACAGGCACATGGCGGATATTCGCTGGGTCGGCTTTGATGGCGACGACACGCTGTGGAAGAGCGAGGACTACTACCGCCAGGCCGAACACGACTTCGAGCAGATCCTTGCCGGCTACCTCGATCTGGAAGATCGCCGCATGCAGCAGCATTTGCTGGAAACCGAACGACGCAACCTCAAGGTCTTCGGCTACGGCGTGAAGGGCATGACGCTGTCGATGATCGAATCGGCCATCCAGCTCACCGATGAACGCATCAGTGCGCGCGATCTGCATCGCGTCATGGAAATCGGCCGCGCCTGCCTGCAGCATCCGGTCGACCTCCTGCCGGGCATCCGCGAGGCGGTGGAAGCCGTTGCCCGCGATCACGAGATTGTGCTGATCACCAAGGGCGATCTGTTCCACCAGGAAGCCAAGATCGCCCAGTCGGGCCTGGCCGATCTGTTCCATCGCATCGAAGTGGTGTCCGAGAAGGACGAGGCGACCTACGCCCGCGTGCTGCAGGAACTGGGCGTGCATGCCTCGCAGTTCGTGATGGTCGGCAATTCCCTGCGCTCGGATATCGAGCCGGTCATCCAGCTCGGCGGCTGGGGCATCCACATGCCGTATCACGTGACCTGGGCGCTGGAAACCGAGCACGGCTTGGGCGATGACGTACCCAGGCTGCACACCGTCACGGTTGCGGCGCAGATTCCGTCAACGTTGGCGAGCATCCGCTCGCAGTGACGCCGGCCAGACGGATTAACGGCGACTATCTGTCACCGCCATTCCACGCGACCGCGTCTGCAGGTTAAAAGCCCGTTCACCAGCAAAGCGACATCTTTCACATACGCCCGATGGACGGGCACTTGGGAGGATGACCATGGCTGCATCGCTTATCGCTCGACTGCTTGCACCCGCCGTGTTGGCCACGGGCCTGGGACTGGCGGCCATGACGCCGGCACCGGCGCGCGCTGGCGACGATCTGGTACGGGTCATCGTGGACGTGGCCGATGTCATCTACCACGGCGGCTACCCCTACTATCGCAACGGCCCGGGCTACGGCTACGGCGACCGTTTGATCGTGGTGCGTGATCACTACCATCGCCCCACCTACTATCGCTATGCGCCGCGCACCGTGGTCTATCGCGAACGGCGACCGCCTTACGGCCATGCCTATGGCTACCATCGCAACCGCGACGCGCCCGTGTACGTGCGCTACGTCGACCGGGATCGCGACTACCACCATGACCGTCGTGATCGCTGGGATGACGACAGACGCGGGCACGGAAAGAAGCACGACAAGAAGCGGCGAAACGGTCATCACTGGGACGATTGATCACCCAGGGCTTGGCGGGCCCCTCGCCAGCGGCGCGGGGAGTGATGGCACAATGCGGCCATGTCACTCCTGACGCGCCGCTTTCTTTTTGTGCTGTGGCTTGCCGCCCTGCCGGTGGCGGGCAGGGCCCAGCAGGCCGACGTGCCGGAGCCGATAGCGTGGCCCGGTAGCGGCGATGCGCAGGTGGATCGCCACCTGGCCGACATCAACGACTATGCCGCGCGCTATCCGGCCAGCTTTGTCGATGAGATGGCGCGCTACTACAGCGTGCCGCGCGCCTACGTCGAGGCGATGATGAAGCAGGGCGACTGGACCGCCGGCGATATCTACATGGCCTGCGCGCTGGCGCAGGTGGCGGGCCAACCCTGCCGTGCGGTCGTGCGCGAATGGTCACGTGATCATGCGGGCGGCTGGAAGGACGTGGCCGCACGTATCGACGTCAAACCCGGCGGCGCCCAGTACCGGCGTCTGCGCAAGACCCTGGACGATACCTATCGGCGCTGGGAGCGGCCGGCGCCGTAGCGCGGGTACACTCGCCTTCCATGACGCAGGGAGCCGCGCCGATGGTGGGGAAGGTGGTTTGTTTCGGAGAGTTGCTGCTGCGGCTGGGCGCGCCCGGCCGTGAACTGTTGCTGCAATCGCCGCAACTGCAGGTCAACGTGGGCGGGGCCGAAGCCAATGTCGCGGTTGCGCTGGCCAGCTTTGGCCACGACGCGCGGTTTGTCAGCGTGGTCGCCGACAACACGCTGGGCACGGCGGCGCTCATGCAGCTGCGCGGCCACGGCGTGGATACCTCGGCCGTGCAGCGGGGCGAGGGTCGGATGGGCTTGTACTTCCTGAGTACGGGCGCGGTGCAGCGGCCCTCGCAGGTGCTCTATGACCGTGAGGATTCGGCCTTCGTGCGCGCGGGCGGCGGCGAGCATGACTGGGCCACGCTGCTTGCGGGCGCCGATTGGCTGCATGTCTCCGGGGTGACGCTGGCGCTGGGCAAGGCTTGTCACGCCAATGCCGTGGCGGCCATCCGCCAGGCGCGCGCGATGGGGGTGAAAGTCTCCTTCGACGGCAACTTCCGTCCCCAGTTGTGGCAGCGTTGGGAGCCACAGGACGCCATCCCTTCCGTGTTGCATGCGCTGATGTCGCAGGCGGATCTGCTGCTGGCCAGCCATCGCGATATCGAAGTGGCGCTGGGCAGGCGCTACGAGCACGGCGACGCGACCGCACGCTTCGAAGCGGCCGCGCGCGATGCTTTTGATGCGTTCCCGCACCTGCAACGCATGGCCGCGACCACGCGCGGGCAGCGCAGTGTGGATCATCAGGTGCTGGCGGCGGTATCGCTCTCCCGTGACTGTGCGCTGGTCACGGCGCCTGCGCAGGAGCTGGCCGGCATCGTCGATCGCATCGGCACCGGTGATGCATTTGCCGCCGGCGTGCTGCATGGCATGGTCAGCGGGATGGATGAAGCGGCGATCCTGCGCTTTGGTCTGGCGGCGGGTTGCCTCAAGCATTCGGTGCCAGGGGATTTCTTGCCGCTGGGCGTGGCCGAGGTTGAGGCGGCGATGGGGGAGGGTGGGTTCGATGTCAGGCGGTGAGGGGGGTGAGGGTGAATGCGGGTGGTTGAGGGTGGACAGGGTTCGGGGCTGAAGCCCCTCCTACAGGGGCACTGCGTGTCCCGAAACCGACGCCGCGCTTGCTGCCTTGTTTGCACTGCAACAATTTCGTCGGGTTTGCCAGGGTCGCAGCGACATCCGCTTGCGGCTCCCTCCTGCCGCCCCACCTGCGACGCACGTCGCAATGCCTGACAGCACAGACGCTTTCGACCCAGCCCCTCTCATCACAAGCAAAAGTTGGGTCTGAAGATGCCGGGCGCGACTTTTCTTTGGGTCCGCATCCGACACACTGCGCGCCATGACGAGTCAGACCCATGCGTAGCAAGCTGTTCGTGCCCGCGATACGTCCCGAGTTGTTCGCCAAAGCCATGGCGAGCCAGGCCGACGCCGTGTCCTTTGATCTGGAGGACGCCGTGCCGGCTGATCGCAAGGCGCAGGCACGGGCGCATCTGGTGGAATTCCTGCGCGAGCCGGCCGCCCTGCGCAAAACCATCATCGTGCGCGTCAATGCCAGCGGAACCCCCGACTTCCAGGCCGATCTGGACGCGCTGGCCGGCCTGCCAATCGACCTGATCAACCTGCCCAAGACCGAGTCGGCCGACGAGCTGCGCGCCGCCGCCTCGAGCATCGCCCGCCGCTGGCCACAACCGCCCGGACTGCTGGTCACCATCGAAAGCGCGCGCGGCCTGCGTCATGCCGCCGCCATCGCGGGCGCCGATGCCTCGGTCGCCGGCCTGCAACTGGGGCTGGGTGATCTGTTCGAAGCCTTGGGCATTGATCGGCGCAACCACGCCAATGTGCATGCCGCGATGTACGCGCTGCGCATGGCCGCCGCCGAAGCCGGCGTGTACGCCTACGACAGCGCCTGGGGTGCCATCGAAGACGAAGCCGGCTTCCGCACCGAGGCGCAACAGGCGCGCGCGCTGGGCTTTTTGGGCAAGAGCTGCATCCATCCACGCCAGGTGGCGCTGGCCAACGCCCTGTTCCAGCCCACGGAAGAGGAAATCGCCGCAGCCCGGCGGATCGTCGCGGCCGCTGCCGAGGCGAACACGCGCGGGCATGGTGCCTTTGTTGTCGACGGGCGCATGATCGATGCGCCCTATCTGCGTCGTGCGCAGGCCATCGTGGCCGCCGCCGACGCATGAGCGACCAGGACGTCGCCACCCATCCGGTTCGCCCAGCGAGTCCATTCATTGCATGCACCCGGCGCAGGCCGGCGTTCGAAATCAGGGGAGTTGCTGCACCGATGAAAGCCCAGTCCCACCCTCCCGCCCGGAAGGGAGCCTTCGGCTTTCGCCGCCTGTTGTCCCACGGTTTGGCCTTGCTGCTGTTGCTGGCGTGTGCGCCGGCCGTGTATGCCGAAGCGCTGACCTCGGTCGAGCGCGCCACCTTGCCGGCGCTGCCGGTGGCGGACGTGCAAGCCGACCTGCAGACCCTGGATGATCAGCTGATCGCGTTCTCGCCGGATCAGGCCTGGCGACTGAGCGCCGATGCGCGGCAGTGGCAACCGCTGGCGTGGCAGGGCGCCGCGCCACGCCTGCTCTCGCTCGGTGGCAACGGCAAACGCCTGTTCGCGTTGGCCGAGGACGGCAACGGACGCCATCTCGAAGAACTGGTCATCAGCGGCAACCAGATCCAGCGCAAGCCGCTGGCGGCGTGGCCGTCTGCATTGACCTGGGCCAGCTTTGCGGTGATGGACGATCGCCTTTACGTGGCCGGCTCAGCGAGTGACGGCGACAAGCCGGTCATCCGTCAATGGAACCTGGCCACCCCCGGCACCTGGGCCGATGGCCCTGCATGGCCGAGCCAGGCAACGCGTGGCGAACTGATCGCGCAGACCCGCGCCCTCTACGTGGTGGAAGACGGCCCGGCGCCGCAAGCCCTGTGGCGCCATGACAGCGAAGCCGGCTGGCAATCCAAGCCGCCGGTGCCGGGCGAACGCGTGCCGGGATCGCTGCGCATGCTCGGCCAGGCGCATCTGCTGATGCTGGTGCGTGGCAATGCCGGCGCCGATGCCGCTTCGCCCGCCGACGCACCGGCACGCCTGATGAGCTACCACACCATCACCAGCGCCTGGGCCCAGCTGCCCGACGCAGGCGCCGGCGCAGTGGTCGCCAGCGGCGCCTACAAAAATGGACTGGTCTGGTACGAGCGCGGCGCCGATGGCGTGGTGCACGGACAGAGCGCACAGCTGACCGCCGGCAAGTACCTGCTCAAGTGGATGGACTGGCTGGTGATCGTGGTCTACCTGGCCTCGATGATCGGCATCGGCATGTACTTCTACATCAAGGAAAAGCGCAACTCCACGTCCGACTTCTTCGTCGGCGGCCGCAGCATTCCGTTCTGGGCGGCCGGCGTGAGCCTGTACGCCACCAACACCAGCTCGATCAGCTTCATCGCCATCCCGGCCAAGGCGTTCGAGACGAATTGGCAGTACATGACCAACAACCTGATTGCGGTGTTGGGCCTGATGTTCGTGGCCGTATGGATCGTGCCGCTGCTGCGCCGGCTGGATCTGATGTCGGTGTTCTCGTACCTGGAAACCCGCTTCCATCCGGCCATCCGCATGATCGCCAGCGCGCTGTGCATCGCCATGCAGGTGGGCGCGCGGATGAGCGTGATCCTGTTCCTGCCCGCGCTGGCCATCGCCACCATCACCGGCATCAGCGTGGTGTGGAGCGTGATCCTGATGGGTGTGTTCACCATCATCTACACCGCCATGGGCGGCATGAAGGCGGTGATCTGGACCGACTTCGTGCAGGTGTTCGTCAAGATGGGCGGCGCGATGTTCGCCATCGGCTTCATCATCTGGCACCTCAAGGGCGGCGTGCCCGAGTTCTTCGCCACCGCCATGGCCGAACAGAAGATGCACACCCTGGACTTCAGCTTCGACCTGACCAAGGCCACGGTGTGGGGCTTCATCTTCCTGGTGATCTTCGACGTGGTGCTGACCTTCCCCAAGGATCAGGTGCTGATGCAGCGCACCCTGTCGACCAAGTCCGACAAGGAAGCCGGGCGTTCGATCTGGGCGTTTGCCGCGATCATGATCCCGGGCGGTTTCATCTTCTACGGCATCGGCACGGCGCTGTTCGTGCACTACAAGAACAATCCGGAGCGGCTGAATCCGCTGTTGCCGATCGACGCCACCTTCCCCTTGTTCATCGCTGCCGAACTGCCGCCGGGCGTCACCGGTCTGATCATCGCCGGCATCTTCGCAGCCGCCATGGCAACGCTGTCGAGCATCATGAACAGCGTGGCCACGCTGATTTCGGTGGACTTCTACGAGAAGCTGGCCAAGAACCCCAACCAGAAAAAGAGCGTGCTGTTTGCCGAGGTCACCACGGTGATGGTGGGCCTGGTGGCGATTGGCCTGGCCTTGCTGCTGTCGCGTTACGACATCCACTCGCTGTTCGACATCTCGATCGAACTGGCCGGCCTGCTCGGCGGCGGCTTCGCCGGCGCATACACGCTGGGCATGTTCACCCGCCGCGCCAACTCGGCTGGCGTGGCCATCGGCATCGGCTGCAGCATCGTGCTGACCTTCATCGCCTGGTCGTTCAATCTGGTGCATCCGTACTTCTACCTGGCCATCTCGATCCTGCTGTGCATCGTGATTGGTTACCTGGCCAGTCTGCTGTTCCCGGCGCCAACGCGCTCGCTGAAGGGACTGACGATTTACCGCGACGTCGAATGAACTGCGCGCCGCCCGCATGCCGCATGGCCCTGTCCCCGATGACAGGGCTCGTGTAGCCTGCCCGGCACGTACAGGGGGCGGAAGACGTGGATACCCAGTTCCTGAATACCTTCGTGACGGTGGTCGATCGTGGCTCGATGGCGGCTGCCGCACGCGAGCTCAACATCACCCCGGCCGCGGTGGCGCAGCAGATCCGCACGCTCGAGCGCGAGCTGGGCGCGCCGCTGATCGCACGCGTGGGGCGCACCGTCAGCGTGACCGAAGAGGGCTCGCGCATCGTCCAGCGCGCCCGCGATCTGCTGCGTGGCGTGGCCGACATGCGAAGCATCGCCAACGACAGCGCGGTATCCGGTGAGCTGCGCCTGGGCGCCTGCCCGACCGCGCTGGCCGGCATGTTGCCGGACATCCTGGCGCGGATGGTCGCCGCGTTTCCGCAGATCAACGTCTTCATCAAGCCCGGTTACTCGGCCGATCTCTATCGTGCGGTGGAGTCCGGCGAACTGGATGCGGCCATCGTGCTGCAGGCGCCGTTCGCCCTGCCCAAGACCTGCCAGTGGCAATTGCTGCGCGAAGAACCTCTGGTGGTGCTGGCGCCCGAAGCCATGGCCGATCGCGATCCGCACGAACTGCTGGCCACCCAGCCGCTGATCCGTTACGACCGCAACCAGTGGGGCGGGCGGCTGGCCGACGAATACCTGCGCAACGCCGGCATCGTTCCGCAGGAGCGTTTCGAGCTCAACGCCCTCAATGCCATCGCAGTGATGGTCGATCGTGGCCTGGGCGTTTCGCTGGTGCCCAACTGGGCGCAGCCCTGGCCGGAAGGGGTCAAGCTGGTGCGCCTGCCATTGCCCAACGAGTCGGTGCCGCGCCGCATCGGCATGGTCTGGTCACGCTCGACCGTGCGCATCCGCCTGGTCACCGTGCTGCTGCAGGAAAGCCAGGCGGTTTCGAAGCTCGCCTGAGGTCGATGCTGCACTGCATCGATACGCCACCGCGTTGGCGTACCTAACAAAAACTAGCCTCTGAACATAGGCAAGACCAATTTGTTTCCAATAAGTGTGCGCCTAGTCTCCTAATCCATTGTCTAGGCTGTCGCTGGCGTCTGGGAGGAACGTCCGGCAATGCGGGTGCGCATGCATCCGCAGCACGACCCACAAGAATGCATTCGGGGACCCGCGCATACCGCCGCGGCTCTGCAGCCAATCCACTAGAGAAGAACACCCATGAAGCAAGTGCCCGCCGCCCTAGGCGTATTCCTGCTGGCCGCTGCCGTCAGCGCCAGCGTCAAGGCCCAACAGAACACCCCGCTGCCGGCCGCCGACGGCGCGCCCGAGAGCGCGGCGCAGAAGGACACCAAGGCCACCGATCTGGATCGCGTGATCACCACCGGCGTGCGTTCGCCCAAGGCCATCGACAAGATTCCCGGCGCCATCACCCTGGTTTCGAAAGAAGAAGTCTCGCGCACGCTGCTGCTGACCGAAGACGCCACCGCGGTCCTGGCGCGCACGGTGCCGGGTTATTCCGAAGCCTCGCAGGCGATGAGCAACACCGGTGAGAACCTGCGCGGCCGCATCGCGCTGCGCCTGTTCGACGGCGTGCCGCAGGGCTCGCCGCTGCGCGAAGGCACCCGCAACGCCACCTTCACCGACATGGGCATCGTCGATCACATCGAAGTGATCAACGGTCCTTCGGCGTCCGAAGGCATCGGCGCGGCCGGCGGCATCATCAACTACATCTCCACCGTGCCGCGCGAAGAGGGCAGCACGTTCCGCTTCCTGACCCGTTATTCGACCCAGTTCGAGGACGACAGCGCGGGCTGGAAGGTCGGCGCCAACTACACCTACAAGCAGGACGACTACGACCTGGTGCTGGGCCTGGCGCGCATCGATCGTGGCATGGGCTATGACGCCGATGGCGTGCGCCTGGGCATGAACACCAGCGGTTCGCTCAACGACTCGGTGGCCGACAACTTGTTCGTCAAGGGCGGCTGGAACTTCGGCGAGAACTTGAGCAAGCGCCTGCAGCTGAGCTACAGCAACTTCAAGATCGAAGGCAACGGCGACTACATCCAGGTCGACGGCTGCCGCTATGAGCCGGGCTATTGCGAAGATCCGCATCCGAATACCTCGGAGAAGGGCCACATCTTCGGCAGCAAGGCCGAGTTCAACGATTTCCAGCAGGTCAACGTGCAGTACAGCGACGGCGACTTCCTCGGCGGCACGCTCAACCTCAACGCCTACTGGGCCGACCAGGCCATGCGCTATCCGCCGGAGAACGGCAGTGACCGCCAGGATCCGCTGATCACCCCGAACGGTCCGGATGGCTTGATCTGGGATCAGTCGGAAATCAATTCCGACAAGCTGGGCTTCCGTCCGTCCTGGACCAAGTCGCAGTTCTTCGGCGTGGAAGGCCTGGAACTGCGCACCGGCGTGGACTGGGTCAAGGACAAGGCCGACCAGCGCCTGGCGCTGACCGATCGCGTGTGGGTTCCGCCGATGGAGTACACCAGCATCGCGCCGTACGCGCAGTTGAGCTGGGACGTGGGCGACTTCACCTTCAGCGGCGGCTTCCGTCGCGAAGACGGCGAGATGAAGGTCGCCGACTACACCACCACCTGGTATCGCGACCGCGTCAACGTGCAGGGTGGCAAGCTCGAATACACCGAGAACCTATTCAACCTGGGCGCGATCTGGAACATCACCGATGAGTGGTCGGTGTTCGCCGCCTACGGCGAAGGCTTCGGCCTGCCCAACGTCGGCATCCCGCTGCGCAACATCCAATGCCCCAACGATCCGGATGACACCAAGCCGGACGGCTGCCCGGGTGATCCGCCGCAGAGCGTCGACTCCACCTTCCGCGAACTGCAGGCGGTGGTGGTGGACAACCGCGAAATCGGCGTCAACTGGCGTGGCCCGACGGCCTCGTTCAGCGCCTCGTTCTACGACTCCGAGTCCGACTACGGCACCTCGTACGCCATCGACCCGGACACCAACGACTATGTGCTGTTCCGCGCGCCGACCCGGATCAAGGGCTTCGAGGCTTCCGGCGACTGGAACGTCACCGATGCAGTCAAGCTGACCGCGCTGTACTCGCGCATCCGCGGCAAGACCGCGTTCTGGACCGAGGATCCCGAAGGGCGCTGGGATGCCGGTGGCCTGAACAAGCCGATGGGTGCGCTGGACGTCAACCCGGACAAGGTGGTGTTGAGCGCGCGCTGGAAGTTCCTGCCCAACGCCGACGTGACCTTCGGCTCGACCACGCAGATCTCGCGTGACCTGAGCGGCAGCGACACCCGTCCCGACGGCCGTGAGTACGAGTACGAAGAACACACCAAGGGCTACACGCTGTATGACCTGAGCGGCAACTGGATGGTGGAGAAGGTCGGTCGCTTCTCGATCGGCGTGGAGAACCTGTTCAACAAGCAGTACATCCTGACCTGGTCGCAGGTGCCGGGCTTCCGCAACTACTGGGCAGGCCGTGGCCGCATGTACTCTTTCACCTACGAGTACACGTTCTGAGTCTTGCCGGGATGCAGTTCGAAATCGGAGGTCGTCGCTTCACGCCTGCTGTCGCCCCCCCGCGGCAGGCGCGAAGTGTCCGATGGGGCCTCGGCGCATGGCTGCTTGCCTGCGTCGTGGCCTGGCCGGCGGCCGCAGCCACGGATGGCGCCGCCGGGCAGTCTTCGCCAGGGCAGGCGGCGTCGTGGACGCCGCTGCATGAATTCCTGGACCGCAACACGGGCGACCGCGGCTACCTGGGCGCGGTCAGCCTGATCGCACGCGACGGTCGCATTGTCGACGTGCACGTAAGCGGTCATCGCGACCTGGCGCGCAAGGTGCCGATGCGCCGCGACAGCATTTTCCGCATCTACTCCATGACCAAGCCGCTGACCTCGGTGGCGGTGTTGCAGTTGATGGAGCAGGGCAAGCTGGGCCTGGATGATCCGGTGTCCCGCCATCTGCCGGAATTTTCCGGCCTGCAAATTTTCACTGGCGGCACGGCGGACGCGCCGCAGCTGGCGCCGGCGCAACGCGCGCTCACCATCCGCCAGTTGCTGACCCATACCGGCGGCTTCGCCACCGGCGGGCAAGGCCATGAAGAACCGACGCGCCTGCTGGAACGCGCCAACCTGCACGACTCGCCGGATCTGGCCAGTTTCAGCCGCAGCCTCGCCAAACTGCCGCTGGCCACGGAACCGGGCACGCGTTTCAAATACGACGGCACCGGCATCGAAGTGCTGACGCGGTTGGTGGAAGTGGTCAGCGGCGAAGCCTTTGACGCCTATCTGCACAAGCACGTGTTGGCGCCACTGAAGATGCGCGACACCGGCTTTGAGGTACCCAGGCGCCAGCGTGGACGCATCGTGGATCTGACCCGCATGGGTGACGATGGGCAGCTGCAGCGCGACGACAGCCGCAGCGCACAGACCCCGGGTGTACGCCTGAATGCCTATCCCAGCGGCGCGGGCGGTCTGTATTCCACGGTGGATGACTACGCCTGCTTCGCCCTGATGCTGCTCAACGGCGGCGAATACCACGGCGTGCGCCTGCTGCGCGCCGACACGGTTGACCTGATGATGCGCAATCAACTGCAGGGCCAGCTGGATCCGCCGGTGACCGAATTCAACGCCGGCGAAGGCTTTGGCCTGGGCGGCTCGGTGATCATCGATACCGACAAGCGCGGCCGGCGCGGTTCGCTGGGCGCGTTCGGCTGGTCCGGTGCGGCCTCCACGTATTTCACCATCGATCGCGAGCGGAAGCTGGTGGCCATCCTGTTGCTGCAACATCTGCCCAATGGCGCCGACAACGATCTGCCGCGTCTGGCCACGCCTTTCTACAACCTCGTCTACACGACGCTGGACGCGCAGCAGGACGCACCATGAGCACGCGTCCGGGAATTCTGGTCGCCGGCTCGGCGAACCTGGACTTTGTCGTCCACGCGCATCACGTGCCGTCGCCGGGTGAAACCGTGCTCGGACGCGAGTTCCGGACCTTTCCCGGTGGCAAGGGCGCCAACCAGGCCGTGGCCTGTGCGCGCGCCGGCGGTGCGGCCACGCGCATGTTGCTGGCGCTGGGCGAGGACGCCTTCGCCGAGCCCATCGAGGCATCGTTGCGCGAGGCCGGTGTTGAACTGCACATCGTCCGCGCGAACCAGCCCACCGGTACCGCCTTCATCTGCCTGGCCGACGACGCGGAGAATGCAATCACCGTGGCGCCCGGCGCCAACAACGCGCTGCGCCGGCATCATCTGCCATCGCTGGACGACACGGCGTACTTGTTGCTGCAACTGGAGACACCGCTGGATGTGGTGACGGCGTACGCGCGCGCCGCGCGCGCTTCCGGCGTGCGCGTGGTGCTCAACGCGGCCCCGGCACAGGCGCTGCCTGCATCGCTGCTGGCCGATGTCGATGTGCTGGTGGTCAACGAGGGCGAGCTGGCCCTGCTCAGCGGCGTCGCCGATTCCGTCGCGCAGGGGTTGGCGCAGCTGCCGCAGGTCGCGTGCATCGTCGTCACCCTCGGCGCACGCGGTTGCGTCGCGCGCCAGCACGGGCAGTTCACCCTGCAACCGGCCTTCCGCATCGAACCGCTCGACACCACCGCCGCCGGCGACACCTTCTGCGGTGCGCTGGCTGCGCGGCTGGCCCAGGGCGACACGCTGGCCGATGGCTTACGCTACGCCAGCGCCGCCTCGGCCCTGGCCTGCCAGGCCTTGGGCGCACAATCCAGCATTCCCGCCGGCCAGGCCGTGCATGACCTGTTGAATGCAACGCCGCGCGCCGATGACGACGCCCTGCAAGTGCTGGCCCGCTATTGCGGCCTGCCTTCCCCCCTCACCACGATCCCATTGCCATGACCGCTCCGGAAACCCCCACGCCGCCGTTCCACGAAGACACTCCGCGGCACGTGCCGAAGACGGAATACAAGTTCTCGCACGTCACCACCCAGCGTTACCTGCCCACGCCGGGCAAGGCGCCCGGTTGGCCGTTCGCCGAGATTGGCCACTGGAAGATTGACGTCAACGCCACCTCGGCCGACTGGATTGCCGAACTGCGTGACTGGCGTCGCGAGCATCTGGCGCGCATCGGTTTCGACGACGCCAACTATCGCCGCCCGGAACTGCAATGGGCGCAGCGCAACTTCGTGCACGCGCAGATGATGTGCGAAGACCGCTACTTCTACGACCCGGTGGAAGGCAAGTACACCGTGGATCGCTACCTGGATGATCTGGAAGAGCGCTTCGGTGGCCTGGACAGCGTGCTGATCTGGTACGTGTACCCGAACATCGGCATCGATGACCGCAACCAGTTCGACATGGCCGCCGATTTGCCCGGTGGACTGGACGGCCTGAAGAGCGCGGTCGATGATTTCCATCGCCGCGGCGTGCGCGTGTTCCTGCCGACCATGCCGTGGGATCACGGCTCGCGCGATCAGGGCGAACCGGACTGGAAGGCGGTGGCGAAGATCGTCAAGCACGTCGGCGCCGACGGCATCAACGGCGATACCTACAACGGCGTGCCGCGTGCGTTCTTCGACGCCTGCGATGCGCTGGGCCAGCCGGTGGTGGTGCAGCCCGAGTCCACCATCAGCGCCGAAGAGCACCTGATCTGGAACGTGCAGAGCTGGGGCAAGAAGGCGCCCAACGAGGTCATCCCGCCGGTGGCCAAGTTCAAGTGGCTGGAACCGCGCCACATGATCAACTACGAAAACCGCTGGGGCCGCGATCGCAACCACGATCTGCAGTACATCTTCTTCAACGGCGTGGGTTACAACGCCTGGGAAAACATCTGGGGCCTGTGGAACCAGTTCACCCCGCGCGATGCCGAATCGCTGCGCCGCATCGCCGGCATCGAGCGCCAGTTCGCGCCGTTGATGGTCAGCCGCGACTGGACGCCGTACTTCCCGACCCTGCAGGCCGGCGTGTTCGCCAGCCGTTTCCCCGGCCACGGCCAGGTGCTGTGGACGCTGGTCAACCGCAACGAATACGAGGTGGCCGGCGAAAGCCTGAGCGTGCCGCATGCCGAGGGTCGCCGCTACTTCGACCTCTGGCAGGGCGGGGAAGTGCAGCCGCTGCTGCAGGGCGACCAGGCCATCATCGAAATGGATCTGGAAGGCCGCGGCTTCGGTGCGCTGCTGGCGCTGGATGCGGGCACGTCGGTGGAAGGCCTGGATGCCTTCCTGGCGCGCATGGCCGAACTGGCGCGCGTGCCGCTGCACACGTTCTCGCGTCGCTGGCAGGCCATCCCGCAGCAGATCACCGAGATGGCCGCCACCGCGCCGAGCGCGCAGGCGCCCGAGGGCATGGTCAGCATCCCGGCCGGTGAGTTCCTGTTCGTGGTTGGCGGCATCGAAATCGAAGGCCAGACCTGGGAAGGCCTGGACGTGCAGTATCCGTGGGAGAACAGCGCACGCCGCCAGCATCGCCGGCGCATGCAGATGAAGGCCTTCCATATCGATCGCCATCCGGTCACCAACGCCCAGTTCAAGCGCTTCCTCGACGCCAGCGGTTACGCGCCGCGCGATGCGCACAACTTCCTGCGCGACTGGGACAACGGCGCACCGCGCGCCGGCTGGGAGAACAAGCCGGTGACCTGGGTCGCGCTGGAAGACGCGCGCGCCTACGCCGCATGGGCCGGCAAGCGCCTGCCGCATGAGTGGGAGTGGCAGTACGCGGCGCAGGGAACGGACGGACGCCTCTACCCCTGGGGCAACGACTGGCGCGCCGATGCGGTGCCGCCGGTCAACCGCGAGCGCTTCCTGCTGCCGCCGGCCGACGTCGATGCGCATCCGCAGGGCGCCAGCCCGTTTGGCGTTGAAGATCTGATCGGCAACGTCTGGCAATGGACCGACGAGTACGCCGACGAGCACACCCGCGCCGGCATCCTGCGTGGCGGCAGCGCCTACCAGCCGCAGACCTCGCACTGGTACTTCCCGCAGGCTTACCGCCTCGACCAGCATGGCAAGTATCTGTTGATGGCGCCGAGCAAGGACCGTTCCGGCATGCTCGGTTTCCGCTGCGTCGTGGATGCGGAGTGATCGCGTGAACCTGCACGACTCCACCACCACCCGGGCGACGCCCCGTCAGCGCGCCTTCCAGCCGGCCGCGGCCGGCGCCGTGCAGTTGGGCGGCGTGCTCGGTGCGGCGATCGAGGCCAACCGGCGCGGGCGACTGAGCCGTTTCATCGTCGACGCGGACAGCCCGGCCATCGCCATCTTCCATCCCGAGCACAGCGACGAGAACGAAGAAGGCGACTGGTACGGCGAACACGCCGGCAAGTGGTTGATTGCGGCGGCCAAGGCCGTGGCACGCAGTGGTGACGAAGACCTGCGCGGCAATCTGCGCCGCGTTGCCGATTACCTGCTCTCGCGCCAGCATGCCGATGGCTACCTGGGCAACTACGCGCCCGCGCGCCGCTTCATGGTGCCGCAACCCCCCAAGCCGGTGAGCTGGGACGGTGCGCCCGCGCTGCGCACCTGGGATATCTGGACGCACAGCTACCTGATCCTGGGCCTGATCGAAACCGCGCACGCGCTTGAGGACGACCGCTATCTGACTGCCGCGCGTCGCATCGGCGATCTGTGCTGGCAGACCTTCTGTCGCGACGGCCTGGACATCACCACGCTCGGCAACCACTTCGGCATGTCGGCCACCGTGCTGATGGATCCGGCGGTGGAGTTGTATGGCCGCACCGGCGAGCCGCGCTATCTCGAACTGGCCGAGACGATCGCCGCGCAGGCCGATGCCGAACCGCGGCTGGCGCTGGTCAGCCGCGCCGTGGAAGGCGTGGACGCGGCCGAGATAGGCACCGGCAAGGCCTATCAACTGGCCTGGAACCTGGTCGGCCTGACCAAGTTGCATCGCGCCACCGGCAATCCCGTTTATGCACAGGCGGTGGAGAATCTCTGGCGCAGCATCCGCGATCACCACCTGAGCCTGGGCGGCGGACCATGGGGCGGCGTGGCCCATCGCTCGCGCGAAGTGTTCAACCCCATCGGCGTATTCGATCCACGCGCCTACGTGGAAACCTGCTCGGTGCTGGCCTGGCTGCAACTCAACCGCGAGTTGCTGCAACTCACCGGCCAGTCCCGTTACGCCGACGAAATCGAACGCACTGCCTACAACGATCTGCTCGGCGCCGCCGCGCCCAATGGCGAGGACTGGTGCTACTACTCCTTCCCGAATGGCCCGCGCGTGCACACCACCTATTGGCGCTGCTGCAAATCCAGCGGTGCGATGGCCTGGGAGGAACTGCCGCCGCTGGCCTACGGCGTGACCGACCAAGGCGCGGTGCAGGTCAATCTGTATGGCGAGAGCCGGGCGCAGCTGAAACTGCCGCAAGCACAGGTGGATATCCGCCAGCAGGGCGGCTATCCCTTCCAGGGTGATGTGGAACTGCAGGTGTCGCCGAGCGCGCCCGCAAGTTTCGCCTTGCGCCTGCGCGTGCCGGCATGGGCGAAGCAGTGGGAAATCCGCGTCAACGGCAAGCCGGTGGAAGCGGCGCAGGTCGACGGCTGGATCAGCCTGATGCGCGAGTGGCGCGCGGGTGACCGCGTCGCACTGGCCTTCGCCACGCCGCTGACGCTGCATCGCCGCCAGGCGCGCAATGTGCAGGAATCGCGCGCGCCGGATGGATCACCCGTGCGTCAGCAGGTGCTGCAATATGACTATGCCGGTTTCACCCGCGGGGCCTTGGTCTATGCCACTTCGTTGATCGATGGTTACAAGCACGAGGAAAGCATGCGCTTGCCGGCGGCCGCGCTGACCGAATGGTCGCGCGAGCTGCCAACCGCCGCGGATGCGAAGATCGTGGACATGGAAGTGGATTTCGAGGGACGCGCGCCGCTGCGCTATTCGCCTTACTTCCTGACCGGCGGTCAGCAGGACGGCAGTTGGCGTCTGGTCTGGATGTCGCTGGCACCGCAATGGACGACACCGCAACAAGGAGGTTGAACGTGCAGCATCCCCACTGGATCAAGCAAGAATTTGTCGCCGCAGAAACTAGTTCGCCGCACTGTTTCGGCATGCGGCCTTGCGGGAGACTGGCCCCGGCCCGGGACGATGCACCCGATGGATTTTTTGCCCATGGATAACTCGTCTCCCTTCGCCCTGGTGGAACGTCGCGGACCTGCGGGCCCGCTGGACGGCGTCAAGGTGCTGGATCTCAGTGCGTACATCGCCGGCCCGTACGGCTGCAGCCTGCTGGCCGATCAGGGCGCGCAGGTGATCAAGATTGAACCGCCGGATGGCGACAACCTGCGCAAGTACCCGTCCACCCTGCAAGCCGAGAGTCGCGCGTTCATGGGCGTCAACCGCAGCAAGCTGGGCATCGTGCTGGATCTCAAGTCCGCCGAAGGCCTGACCGCGCTGCTGCGGCTGGTGCGCGAAGCCGACGTGCTGGTGCACAACTTCCGCCCCTCGGTGCCCAAGCGCCTGGGCATCGACTTCGATCGGCTCACCCTGATCAATCCGCGCCTGATCTATTGCGCCGTCACCGGCTATGGCGAGAGCGGGCCGATGAAGGACAAGGCCGGCTACGACCAGGTGCTGCAGACCATGACCGGCATGTGCACCTTGCAGGGCAAGCGCGGCGGTGCGCCGGAAATCACCTACGGATCGGTGGTGGATTACTACGCGGCGGCATTGCTGGCGGCAGGTGTCTCCTCGGCACTGTACGAGCGTGAGCGCAGCGGCCGCGGCCAGTTCGTCGGCGTGTCGCTGCTGCGCAGCGCGCTGACCATGCAATCGGCGCGGATGATCTGGGCCGAGGGCGAATCGCTGGACATCGGCCGCGACATGCGTTCCGGCGGCGTCACCGGCATCCATCCCGCGCGCGAAGGCTATATCTACATCTCCGCCAACACGCCGCGCTTCTGGCAGGCGCTGTGCGAGAAGACCGGACTGACCGCGCTGGCCGGCAATGAACGTTACGACAGCGTGCGCAAGCGCGCCGAGCATGTGCAGGAGATCGTGCCACTGCTGCACGAGGCCTTGTCCACGCGCACCGCGATGGAATGGGAAGCGCTGTTTGGTGACGCGGTGCCGTGTGCCGCCGCGCGCCGCATCGAGGACATGTTCGATCATCCGCAGGTGCTGGCCGAGGACATGGTGGCCAACATCGAGCATCCGGTGGTCGGCACCTACCGCGGCGTGACCCGGCCGATTGCCTACGGCCGCACGCCGGGACCGGCGCCGTTCGCCGCGCCGACGCATGGCCAGCATACGGAGGCGGTGATCGGTCGCGACGACGAATCCGCGGGCACCCGCCGCGCCTGAGCCGGACGCGGCAGCGCGTTACTCCGCTTCGTCCAGCACATGCAGGCCCAGGTTGAGCCGTTTGGCCCGGCGCTTGGCCGCCGCGGCCTGTGAAGCAACTTCTTCGGCGTTGCCGAACCGGCCTGGCTGCACGCGCACCACGCCAATGGTCAGCGTGGTCAGCGGGAAGGCTGGAACACCGCGCGCAGGCCGCCGGGACGCAGGGCGGATTCGAGTAAGAGAGTGGGACTGTCGTCGAGGCTGGGCAGGAGCATGATCGCGCCAGACTAGCCACCGCCAATGACAGAACCGCGTCAGCGCTCGCGTCAAGTCATTGGCCCCATGACGTTGGAGGGTGCCTGCGCAGGCAGACCGCAGTAGCCTAGGCCGATGGACTCCCTCATCGCTGCAGCCGGCCGGGCCTTGATGGCCGGTGACGCCATCACTGCGCTCAAGCATGTGGCCCTGCGCGAGGAGCCGCCGGCGGTGGCCCTGCGCGGTATCGCCATGGCCCAGCTGGGCGATTATCCGCGTGCCCGCGAGCTGCTGCGCCGCGCCGGGCGCGGCTTCGGGACACATGAGGCTTTGGCGCGGGCCCGTTGCAGCGTCGCGGAAGCAGAAGTGGCGCTGGCGATGCGCGACCTGGCCCATTCCCCGCGCGGGCTGCTTACTGCGGTGCAGGATTTGCTGGCACGCGGTGACCCGAGCAACGCCTGGCATGCCCAGCTGATTGGCATCCGCCGGCAGTTGCTGGTGGGCCGGATCGATGCGGCTGAGACGGCCTTGGAAGGCCTGCCCATCGACGCAATGCCGCACGCGCTGGCGGCCAGTGCCCATCTGGCGACCGCCGAAGTGGCGCTGCGTCGCGTGCGGATCCAGGTGGCGGGCCATGCACTGCAATGCGCACGGCATGCTGCAGAAGCGGCCGGCATTCCGGCGTTGCTGGCCGAAGTGCAGGCACTCCAGGCGGCGTTGCAACGGCCGGCGGCACGACGGATCCGTGCAGGCGAGCAGCAGCCACTGCGTCTGGCGCAGGTGGAAGCCCTGTTCGAGAGCGCGAGCCTGGTGGTGGATGGTTGCCGTCGCGGCGTGCGCATCGATGGTCACTGGTATGGCTTGACCCGGCGACCGCTGCTGTTCGACTTGCTGCGCGAACTGGCACAGGCCTGGCCTGGGGATGTCGAGCGCACGGCGCTGATTGGCCAGGTGTTCCGCAGCTGGATGCCCGATGAGACGCATCGCGCGCGCCTGCGGGTGGAGATGGGTCGTCTGCGCAAACTGCTGGCGCCGCATGTGCGGATTGAGGCGACGCCACGCGGCTTTCAACTGCAGGCGTACGATGATCGCGACGTGGTGCTGTTGGCGCCGCCCACCGATGAGGATCATTCGCCATTGTCGGCCTCGCTGCTGGCACTGCTTGCCGATGGCCAGCCCTGGTCCACTTCCGCATTGACGCTCGCGGTGGGCGACAGTCAGCGCACCGTGCAACGCTCGCTCGCGGATCTGGAAGCCGCCGGCCAGGTACGCAGCGTCGGTCGGGGACGCGCGCAGCGCTGGCTGGCGGCGCCCTTGCGCGGATTCACGACGATCTTGTTACTCCCGTCCGCGCTGCCACTCTGACTAGAGTGATTCCACGGCGCCAAGCCCGGCGCCTCACGGAGAACGATATGACTACCGCAACCTCCCGCAAGAACGAAGCCACGGTGCAGCAGGTCGATGTGCTGCGCGAATACGGTCCCTTCGGCGGCGCCGCCCAGGTCGCCGGTGTTTCGCACGACGGCACGCAGGTCTGGGCCGCTCTGGGCTCACGCTTGGTCGCCTTTGATCCGGCCGATGGTCGTGAGCGCCAGAGCCTGGCCGTGCCCGCTGACGCCGGCACCGCATTCGACGGCAAGCATCTGTACCAGTTGGCCGAAGCACGCATCGACAAGATTGATCCGGCCACGGGCAAGGTGCTGGCCTCGATTCCCGCACCGGGTGAAGGGCGCGATTCCGGCATGGCCTGGGCCGAGGGCAGCCTGTGGGTCGGCCAGTACCGGGATCGCAAGATCCATCAAATCAATCCGGACACCGGCGCAATCCTGCGCACGATTGAATCCGATCGCTTCGTCACCGGTGTGACCTGGGCCGACGGCGAACTCTGGCACGCCACCTGGGAAGGCGACGACAGCGAGCTGCGCCGGATTGATGCCAGCGATGGCCGCGTACTGGAACGCCTGCAACTGCCCAGCGGCATCCATGTCAGTGGGCTGGAGTTCGACGGCACCGACACGTTCTATTGCGGCGGCGGCAACACCGCCAAGGTACGCGCCGTGCGCCGGCCCCAACGCGCGGCCTGAAGTGGCCGGTGTCCGGCCCGCCGCTGCTAGACCAGCGACGGGTCGGTCTCGCGATCAAAATTGCGATGCGCGGTGATTGCCTCGACGAACGGACGTACGCCTTCCTCGCTCAGCGCGTCGCCGGCGATCACGACGGCCGGATCCTGGTCATCCTCCACATCGATGCCGGCCATCGACAACACCCGCGCCGCCATGCCGGTGGCCAGCAGCGGCTTGCCATGGCGATAAGCGTCGCGCAGATGCTCCAGCACGCGGCCGTCACCGGACAGTGCTTCCACCGGCTGGTCGCCGCCGATCACGGCAATGGCATCGAACAGGAATCCCGGCTCGTTCTCGAACGAGGCATCGGCATCGATGTCGCCGCCTTCGCCCTGCAGCGTGCCGACATGCGGCCCCACCACGCGCACGCTCGCGCCCGCTCCGGTGAGCGCCGCTTGCAGGGTCGCCAGAGCGGCGACATCGCTGCCTGCGTGCACGAACGCGGCAATCTTGCGGCTGCGGATGCCTTCCTCACCGGGACGGGCGAGCAGGGACAGCGTCGGTGACGCGGTCACTTCCGGCGTGAGCTTGCCCTTGAACGCGCGCGGCATCGGCTCGGGCAGCGGCATGCCCAGGCCCGATGCGACCTGCGCGGCCAGCTCCTCGGACACGTTGCGCAGCATCGACACCACGCGCACGCGAATCGCCGGCACGGTCAGCTTGCTCAGCTCGAAGCGGAACGCCGCCGCGATATGCCGCTGTTCGGCCGGGGACTGGCTCTCGTAAAACAGGGTGGCCTGGGCGAAATGCTCGGCGAACTTCTCCGGCTTGGCGCGCACTTCATCGCCCTGCGGTGGCTCGGCGAACGAGACAAAGCCCGCGCCGCCGGCCTGGAACGGACAGCCGCCGCCCAGCGAATTGGGTTCGTAGGAGACGCGGCCGCGATGGATCGCCTGCCGGTGCATGCCATCGCGCTGGTTGTTGTGGACCGGCGCAATCGGCGAGTTGATCGGAATCTCGTGGAAGTTGGGTCCGCCCAGACGGCTGATCTGCGTATCCACGTAGGAGTGGATGCGCCCGGCCAGCAGCGGGTCATTGCTGAAGTCGATGCCGGGAATGACATGCGCCGTGCAGAAGGCGACCTGCTCGGTCTCGGCAAAGAAGTTGTCCGGATTGCGATTGAGCACCAGGCGACCGACCGGACGCACCGGTACCAGTTCCTCGGGCACGATCTTGGTCGCGTCCAGCACGTCGAAGCTGAAGGCCTCGGCCTGCTCTTCGCTGAAGATCTGCAGCCCCAGCTCCCACTCCGGGAAGTCGCCGGCCTCGATTGCTTCCCACAGATCACGGCGGTGGAAATCCGGATCCGCGCCGGAAATCTTGACTGCCTCATCCCACACCAGTGAGTGCGTGCCCAGCTTGGGCGACCAGTGGAACTTGCAGAACACCGACTGGCCTTCCGCATTGACCAGACGGAACGTGTGCACGCCAAAACCCTGCATCATCCGGTAACTGCGGGGGATGCCGCGATCGGACATCACCCAGGTGAGCATATGGGTCGACTCGGGCATCAACGACACGAAATCCCAGAACGTGTCGTGCGCCGAGGCCGCCTGCGGCATGCCATGGTGCGGCTCGGCCTTGACCGCATGCACGAGGTCCGGGAACTTCATCGCGTCCTGGATGAAGAACACCGGGATGTTGTTGCCCACCAGATCCCAGTTGCCCTCGTCGGTGTAGAACTTGACCGCGAAGCCACGCACATCGCGGGCGGTGTCCTTGGAGCCGCGCTCGCCGGCCACGGTGGAAAAGCGCACGAACACCGGCGTGACCTTGCCGGCCTGCTGGAACGGAGCGGCGCGGGTCAGATCGGTCAGCGCCTCATACGCCTCGAAGTAGCCATGCGCCCCGGAGCCACGCGCGTGCACGATGCGCTCGGGGATGCGTTCGTGATCAAAGTGGGTGATCTTTTCGCGCAGGATGAAGTCCTTGAGCAGCGTGGGGCCACGCAGGCCGGACTTCAGGCTGTTCTGGTTGTCGCCGACCGGCACGCCCTGGTTGGTGGTCAGGCGCTGATCGGTGGCGTCGTTGCGCACGCGCGACAACGGCGCGGTCGTGGTGTCCACGCCAGGAGCCGCCGCCCCGCCCAGTTTGTCGTTGTCATTGGATTCGCTGGTGGTGCTGGCGCCGACCGCTGCCGAGGCCGCGGCAAAATGCTCGCCTTCCGGCGGCTCCGTCGCGCCCTTGCGGCCGTGCTCGGCAGGCTTGTCCGAATTCCATGCCCGCTGCGCCGCCAGTGCATCCACCTCAGCGGGCACCGCATCCACGGGACGTGCGGGTTTTTGCGACGCGCTGCGGCGGGGGCCGCTGTCGGAACGTGCGGCCGACTTTGCGCGTGGGGTAGCTGCGGGGGCTTTCTTCTTGCTGGCCATGTGGCGTGCTCGATCGGGAAGGACGACCTCGTCAACATAGGCGCAGGGGGTGAACACGATGTCGACACCAGGCGTCTGCGCCGTACGCAGGCAGTGATGTCGACGAAAGGTCAGCGCGCCGCCTCACTCTCTCTTGATGATCGAAACCGCAGGGTGGAGGGAAATCTCCCGCGGAAAACAGCATGAAAGCACTGACTTACCAAGGCACGCGCGACGTACGCGTCGAAACCGTCCCCGATCCTTCTCTGGTTGCCGACGACGACATCATCCTGCGCGTGACCGCCACCGCGATCTGCGGTTCGGATCTGCATATCTACCGCGGCAAGATTCCCGGCATGAAAGACGGCGACATCCTCGGCCACGAGTTCATGGGCATCGTGGAGGCCGCTGGCCCCGGCGTGGAGCGGGTGAAGGTGGGAGATCGCGTGGTGATTCCGTTCGTGATCGCCTGTGGTGAATGCTTCCACTGCCTGCTCAACGAGTACTCGGCTTGCGAAACCACCAACCCCGGGCATGGCGCGGCGATGAATGCCAAGGGCATCAAGCCGCCCGCCGCCCTGTTCGGCTACAGCCACCTCTACGGCGGCGTGCCGGGCGGGCAAGCCGAGCTGGTGCGCGTGCCCAAGGCCAATGTCGGGCCGTTCGCGGTGCCGGACGTGCTGAGCGACGAGCAGGTGCTGTTTCTCTCCGACATCCTGCCCACCGGCTATCAGGCCGTGATCAACGCCGGCATCAAGCAGGGCTCGACCGTGGCGATCTTCGGCGCCGGCCCGGTCGGCTGCATGGCCGCGGCCAGCGCACGCATGCTCGGCGCCGAGACGATCTTCATGATCGACCATAACCAGTACCGCCTCGATTTCGCCCGCGCCACCTACGGCGTGGTGCCGATCAACTTCGATGAGCAGGACGATCCGGCCGAGGTCATCGTCGAAGCAACCAGCGGGCGCGGCGTGGACGCGAGCATCGATGCGGTGGGCTTCGAAGCCAAGGGCAGCACCACCGAGACCGTACTGACCAACCTCAAGCTGGAAGGTTCCAGCGGCAAGGTGCTGCGCCAATGCATCGCGGCCACGCGGCGCGGCGGCATCGTCAGCGTGCCGGGTGTGTATGCGGGCTTCATCCATGGCTTCCTGTTCGGCGATGCGTTCGACAAAGGGCTGACCTTCAAGATGGGCCAGACGCATGTGCAGGCGCTGCTGCCCGAGCTGCTCGAAGCGATCGGCGAAGGCAAGCTGGCGCCTGAGGTGATCATTTCGCACCGCATGTCGCTGGCCGACGCCGCCAAGGGCTACGACATCTTCAACAAGCGCGAGGATGATTGCCGGAAGGTCGTGCTTACGCCCTGAATCGTCCATTGACGCATGGAGAAGGGGAAGACAGCACTGTTGATCATCGACATGATCAACCGATTCGACTTCGAGGGTGGCGCGCGACTGGGGCGTGCCGCCGTCCACGCGGCGCCGCGGATCGCGCAGCTGCGCGAGCGTTTCGAGCAGGCGCAGGCGCCGGTCATCTACGTCAACGACAACTTCGCGCAATGGCAGGGCGAATTCCACGATCTGGTGCGTGCCTGCGAAGCCGAAGGTGGCCACGCGGCGGAAATCGTCGAACGCCTGTCGCCGCGGCAGGGCGATTACTACATCCTCAAGCCCAAGCACTCCGCCTTCCTCGCCACCGCGCTGGACGTGCTGCTGGCCAAGTTGAAGGTGCGCCAGCTGGTGCTGACCGGCCTGTCGGCCGATTCCTGCATCCTGGCCACTGCGCAGGACGCCAACATGCGCGAATTCAAGCTGTGGATACCGTCCGACTGCGTAGGCTCGCGCACCGAGGTATTGAAGAAGCAGGCGCTGGCGCTGATCAAGGGCGCGCGGCTGGCCGAGACCGGCAGTACGCGGATCATTCGCGGCGTGTTTCCCGCGGCGTCGTGAATCATTCGTTCGTCCTGTTCGAGTCGCACGCTCGACGCGCTCTTCATCGTCCGGATGCGAAACAAGAAAGCAAGCGAAGCTGAAGATCACTCATCCCCTGCCGGAGACTTATGCCGAACGACAACGACGGAAAACCCAATCTCATCATCGACACCCTGGCCGATGCGGTAGGCGCACTGCGCCTGGATGACGACATGCATGAGCTGGCCAAGGCGCATGGCGAACTGGAGCCCAAGGCGATCGAAAAACTCAGCGCCAACGAAGCCCGTCAGCAACCCACCATCGCCGACGCGGTCAAACACCTGCTGCAGAAACAAGGTCGTTCAACCGATCCGGAAGCGCTGGTGCCCGGCGTGACGCGCAAGTCGATGAGCATCCCCGCCCGCGGTGGTCCGCTGCATGCCCTGGTGTACACCCCGCAGGGCGCGCGCGACGTGCCGGCCATCCTCTACATCCATGGCGGCGGCTGGGTCATCGCCAACGCCGAGGTGTACGACGGTGGTGCGCGCGGGCTGGCCAAGCAGACAGGAGCGGTGGTGGTGTCGGTGGATTACCGGCAGGCGCCCGAGCACAAGTTCCCCGCCGCCTGGGACGACTGCGTGGATGCGTGGCGCTGGCTGGGCGAGAACGCGGCTGCCCTCGGCGCCGATCCTGCACGCCTGGCGATTGCCGGTGAGAGTGCGGGCGGCTGCATGGCCGTCGCCACCGCCGTCGAGGCCCGCCAGCTTGGCCTGGTCGCGCCGCGCCACGTGTTGGCGGTCTATCCCGTCGCGCAGACCGGCAGCCTCAACACCGTGTCGTACCTGGAGAACGCGATCGCCAAGCCGCTCAACCGGCCGATGATCGAATGGTTCCTTGGCCATCTGCTGCGCACCGACGCCGACAAGCAGGACACGCGCCTGGATCTCGAACATGCCGGCTTGGCGGGTTTGCCGCCGGTGACCATCATCAACGCCACCATCGATCCCTTGCGCAGCGATGGCGAGCATCTGAAGGATGCCCTGGAAGCGGCGGGCGTGTCGGTGGAGCGCAAGATCTATACGGGCGTCAGCCACGAATTCTTCGGCACGGCTGCGGTGGTGGCCAAGGCGCAGGAAGCGCAGGAATACGCCGGCGCGCGCTTGCGCGCCAGCCTGGGCGTGGCCCGGGCCTGACGGTGCGGAATGCGGCCGGTGGGGTCGTTCGGTGAGTAAGGTCATGGACAACGGGGCAACCAAGGACGCCTTCCACGCACGCCTGTTCAAGGTCGACGCCAAGGATGAGGAACTTCGGCCGGAACAACTGGCCAGCGTGGCGCTGGACGATGACAGCCTGGGTGGATCTGCGCGATCCCGACGACGAGAGCGTGACCGCCATGCTGCTCGGACGCTGGCGGCAGTGGTCTTGGGCGGGATGTTCCGCCGCCGGACACATCCTCCCCATCAGCTGTCGATCCGCTGGCGCCGAATCGGCTCGCCGCTGCGCCACCGCCGGGTGATGCGCTGGAAGAACTGGCTGTTGGGCACCTGCAGGACGGTATCGCCATGCGTGCCGTCGGTTTCCAGCAGCGTGGTGTAGAGCAGGTTGATATCGACCACGCGTCCGCCCAGGCCGGGCTTGTCGCCGCCTTCCAGCAGTTCCACGTGATCTTGCACGCGGAACGGCCGCGTGGTCAGGATCAGCAGGCTGCAGAACAGATTGGACAGCACGCTCCACGCGGCGAAGAACGCAATGGCCGCCACCGCGGTGAAGCCGGTCAACGCGGTCCACAGGGCCGCGCCGGACACACCCAGTCGGGCCAGGACCAGCATCGTTGCAACGGTATAGATCAGCACGCTGAGCAGGCGGCGTGCGCCGATCGCCAGCTCCGTGGCGATGCCATAGCGGTCGCAGACGCGCCGGATCACGCCACGCAGCAGCCGCCGCAACAACCAGGCGACGGCGAGTATCGCCACCACTTCCACGGCGGGCATCGCGATCAGCGACCATTCGGCGAAGCCGTCGTGCCACCAGGCGGTATTGGCTACTGCGTGCAAATTTTTCTCCGTGTGCAGGCGTCGCGACGTCGCGGGCACCTTTGCCAGGCCGACCGAAGTATAGCCCGCGAATAAATCCGCGTACTGCGACTTGCTCTTCATGCGGAGTGTTCGATGTTGTCCATGCCGCACAGGCACATCACAGAGAGAACGTCATGAGCAACGAGCGCAACCAAGCCGATCAACCACAGCGCGATGATCGGCAGCAGGGACAGCAGCAACAACAGCAGGGTGGCCAGAATCAGCAAGGTGGCCAGGGTCAGCAAGGCGGGCAGGGTCAGCAGCGCGATCCGAACCAGCAAGGTGGTCAAGGTCAGCAGCGCGAACAGAATCCGCAGGGTGGCCAGAACCAGCAGGGTGGGCAGGGCCAGGGACGCCAGGATCAGGGTGGCCAGAAGCAAGGCGACCAGGGTGGCGACGAAGAAGAGTAAGCCGCACGATCCGCGAGTGGACAGAGGCTGCCCGTGCGCGGGCAGCCCTTTTTGTCTGCACCGGCGTCGCCCGCTTCGCTAGCGGAAGCGCCGGGCGATCAGCTCATGGCGATGACAATCACCGTGCCCCAGGTGGTCAGGAACACATGCGCCACCGCCACGGATCCGGTGTAACCGATCACGGCGATCGAACTGTCCGATTTCTCCTGCAATGCCGCCAGACCGGCAGTGAAGGTCTGCGCGCCGGAAATGGCGCCGAGCAGCAGCAGCGGATCGATCTTCAACACCTTGCGTCCAAACCACAAGCCCGTCAGCAGCGGCACCATGGTCACGACGATGCCGCCGAGGAACAGGCCCAGTCCGGATTCCCTGATCGCGCCCAGGAAATGCGGCCCCGCGCCCAACCCGACCATCGCCACGAACGCGGCCAGGCCGAACGACTGCATGAATTTCACCGCCGCATCCGGCACCCGCCCGAACAACGGACGGCGCACCCGCACATGGCCGATCACCAGGCCCGCCAGCAGTGCACCGACACTGGTGCCGATGGTGACGGTGATGCTGCCAATCGGAACCGCAATGACCGCACCCAGCAGTGCGCCCACGAAAATCGCCAGCCCCACCACCACGAAGTCGGTGCTGTCGGTGGCATGGATGATCTCGCCCAGTTGCGCGGCCGCTCCCGCCACGGCCGCTTCCGGGCCGACCACCTGCAGCACGTCGCCACGCTCGAGCGTGGTCCGCGTACCGATCGGGATCGACTGGCCGTTGCGATGGATGCGGCGCAGGAACACCGCGCGCACTTCGTCGCACTCGCCCAACTCTTCCAGGGTGCGACCGGCCCAGCCGGGCTTGCTGACGAACACCTCATGCGAGGCCATCGGGATGTCGAGCAGGGCAGGGTCTTCGACTTCGGTGGCGCGCGCGCCAACCAGATCCACCAGCACCTCGCGGCGACCACTGATGGCGATCACGTCCTCGGGCTGGATGACGGTGGTGGCCTCCAGATCCAGCAGCGCGCCGTCGCGGCGGATGCCATGCACGAACAGTCGCTTGCCTTCCATCGAGCGTTCGGCCTGGGCAATGCTCAGGCCGATGATGCGCGCCGTCGCGGCCACCCGATACGCGCGCGTCTCGAACGGCTGCCAGGCCGAGGCCACGCCCGAGCGCACGCGGGTTATGCCGTAACGCGCTTCCAGGGTCAGGGCGTGCGCCGCCAGATCGATGCGCAACAACGCCGGCCCGAACACCGTGCAGGTCAGGATCACGCCCAAGGCGCCGGACACGTAGCACAAGGCATCGCCGACACCGACGTGGGCCAGGTAGCGTTCCTTGGTGGCCGCATCGATGGTCAGCGCCTGGATCGCTTCGCTCGCGGTTCCCATTGCCGGCGATTCGGTCAGCGCGCCGGACAGCATGCCGGCCGCCAGGCCGGGGTCCAGGCGCAGGTGGCGCGCCACCAGCCAGGCGATCAGCAGGCCTACCAGCGGCATGAAGATGCCGAGCGCGGCAAAGCGCCAGCCATCGCCCTTCATCGCCGACAGGAAGCGCGGGCCGACTTCATAGCCGATCCCGAACAGGAACAGCAGAAACACCAGCGATTTGGCCGCGCCCGATACCGGCACCTCGAACAGCCAACCCAGCAACATGCCGGCCAGCAGGGAGCCGGTGACTCCGCCCAGGGAGAAGCCGCGCAGGCGCAGGTTGCCGACCCAGTAGCCGATGCCGAGCGCCAGATACACGGCCAGTTCCGGATAGCGCGCCAGCATCGACGTGATCCACTGCATGTGGGCTGGCTCCCCGTGGCGGGCTCAGAACTTGGGTGGGTCGTAGTAGATCATCAGGCGCAGGTCATCCAGGTTGGTTCCCATCGGGTCATCCTGGCGCACGTGCGCGTAGCGCAGGCGCAGCATCAGGCCCTTGAAGATGCCTTCCGGAATCGTCCACTGCACGTTGAAGTCGGTCTCGTTCTTGGCGTAGTCGCCGGGTGCCTGTGGATCGGAGCCGTCCACATACAAGGCGTAGATGCTGGCGCCCTTGATCGACTCGAAGGTGTATCCGGCCCGCAGCATCCAGGCCTTTTCGCCATCGCGATTGAAGTCTTCGACCTGCACGCTGGTGTAGCCCGGATAGCCACTCCAGGGGTTCTGCATGTTGGTGTCGCCGCCGGCGCGCGTGTAGGCCGCACTGAACAAGGCGCCATGCCAGGCCAGCTCCGCCTTGCCGCCCCACTGGTCGGCGGAGAAGTCGGTGCCGCGCAGCAGTTCATCGCCGGTGCTGGTCTGATCCGAATACTGCACGGCGAACTGCAGCTTGAGCTTGTCGGCCAGCGGGATGGCGTATTTTCCCTCGGCGTAGAAGATGTTGATGATGTCGTCGCTGTAGTAGTCGATGGCGCCGAACGAGAAATCGCCGGCCTTGACGTTGCCGCCGAGGGCGTAGACCCCACGCTCGATGCCGGCCGGCGCGCCGGCGTCGGTGGCCATCGAGACGAACTCCTCCGACGTGCGCTCCTTGATCTCGTCGAAGTAGCCGCCGCCGAAACGCCACTCCGCCTTGCCGTCTTCGCCGCCGTACAGGCCCTGCACGGTGATCGCCTCGAAGGTGTTGGGGGTCATGCGCGCATCGTTGCGGTTGAGGTAGGGCGTGTCGAAGCCGCGCCGCCCGATGCTCAGGCGGGTGTCCTCATTGAGCAGGAATTCTCCATAGATCTCGCCGAGCACCGTGTAGCCTTCCTGCCCGGTCTGCAGCAGCAACGTACCGTCTTTGTCTTCCGGGCCGTAAAGTTTCTGCGAGGTGTAGCCGGTGGCGCCGAAGGCGAAACGATCGCGGAAATAGCCGGTCTTGAAGCCCACCGATCCACCCAGCGCCCAGGCTTCGCTCTGGGTGTCGTCGTACTTGTCCCGATCCAGATAGAAGGTGCGCAGCTGGATGTCCCAATGGGTGTCCTCGAACGCCTTGCGCCGCGTTTCCCGTACCCAGTCGGCGTGATCGCGCGGGCCGAAGGCCTCGTCGATCGGGGTCTGTCCCAGTTCGGTCGAGGACGTCACCGGCGTGTCGGCGGCAGCGGTGGTGGCTGCCGGCGGAGCGGTGGGCGTGCTGGTCTGCGCCGCCGCCGACAGCGGCAAGGCGCTCGCCAGCAGCAGCATCATCAGGCGCGGCCGGCCGGCACGCGCCTTTTTCAATGACATCGCGTCCATGGCGGCTCCTTAAATCGTGCTATTGCGACAGCACCATCGCGAAGTAACCGAACACGGTATAAAGCACGCCCGACACGGCATAGCCGACCGGGAACCCGACCCACGGCACCGTGCTGTCGATTTCCTTGGCCGCTTCACGCGCCGGTCCGGAGTGCGACCGCGATCCGGCCACGCCACCCATCAACACGGCGGGGTTGATCTTGAAGATGTGGTAGCCGATGGCCCAGGTGATGAAGGGCGGCACGGTACTGGCGACAAAGCCGGCCAGGAAGATCTTGACCGCCACCGAACCCGTGAGCTGTTCCAGCAACGTGGCGCCGGCGTTGATGCCGACGATGGCGATGAAGGTCACCAGGCCCAGATCTTCGAGGATGTTGCGGGCGGCGTTGGGGGTGCTGCCGAAGTAGCGCAGGCGCGACACCACCGACGACACCAGGATGCCTGACAGCAACAAGCCGCCAGCATTGCCCAGGCCCACCGAGAAATCACCGACCGGCACGTTGATCTTGCCGATCAGCAGGCCCAGCACCATGCCGCCGGACAGGGTCAGCAGATCCGTCGCGCTGCTCGGACGCGCCACCTTGCCCAGCAGGCCGGCCGCCTTGTCGACCGCACTCTTCAGGCCGGTGACAAACAGCACGTCCAGGCGCTTGAGTTCGGTGTCCGCACCCACCGGCATCGGTTCGCCGGATCGTTCGAGACGGGTGACCTGCAATTGCCCGGCAAAATCCTCGCTGGCCAGCGTGCGCAGCGGTTGCCCGACGAAGGATTTTTCGGTGACCAGGATCTCGGCCTGATCCAGCGGGATGTTGAGCGCCTGCGGATCATCCACTTCGGCGCCAATCAGGCCCAGGTTGGCGGTGAGATCGCCGAGCTTGCCGCCCAGCGCGATCACGTCGCCCTGCTTGAGCACCAGATCGGTGGCCGAGCCCAGCGACTCGTCGCCGCGGCGGACGTTGGCGATCCGATACTGCGGATAGGTCTTGCGGAACTGCGCGATGGTCTGGCCCGCCACTTGTGCGTTGTCCAGCCGGTAGGCGCGCAGGCCACCGCCGCGATAGCCACTCAGGGCGGCGTCATCGACGTTGCGCACGCCATTGGCCTGTTCGTATTCACGCGCGGCCTTCTTGGCATCCACGCCCCACCAGCGCGGCAGGTACTTGCAGATTAGGATGATGCCGACTGTGCCCCAGATGTAGGTCACGCCGTAGCCGAGCGCGATCATGCCGGAGACCTGTTCGGCGGTGGATCCGGTGGGGACCTTGTAGGCGCCTTGCTCCATCGCCATCTCGGCCGTGCCGATCGCCGCGGACATGGTCTGCGAGCCGGCCAGCACGCCACCGGCGGCGCCGGCGGGCAGTTCCAGCCACTTGGACATGAGCACCACCAGCGCCAGGCCCAGCACCGAGCACACCACGGCCAGGATGGTGAAGGTAATGCCGTCCTTCTTCAGGCTGTTGAAGAACGCCGGACCCACGCGCAGGCCCACGCCGTACATGAAGAGGTAATAGAAGAGCGACTTGGCGAAGTTGTCGAGCTGCAGCTTCACCCCGTAGGTCGATGCCCACGTGGCCAGCGCCGCACCCACCACCACGGCAGCGGCGACCATGCCCAGGCCGTAGCCCTTGACCGAAAACTTGCCGACCAGGACCGCCATGCCCACCGTGAAAAACAGCAGGATGTAAGGGTTGTCAGCCAAAAACTGGAAAAATGCTTGCATGACAGCTGCCTCCGCATTCGGTGGGTTCGGTCATTGCACGGAGCTGGCGCGACGACTGGCCAGCTTGCTGGGGGTGATCAGCTTGATGCCCTGCGCGGCGTGGTAGCCGTGGATTTCCTTGACGTCCAGTTTGCGCATGAAGGCGATGGTGTCGGCGGTGATGACCTGGCCGGGCACCATGATCGGAAAGCCCGGCGGGTAGGGGATGACGAAGTTCGCCGAGACCATTTCCGGGCCTTCGCGCAGACGCCGATCCACGTCTTCGCTGTTCAACTTGACGAATTCGCAGTTGGCTTCCTCGTAGGCCATGAAGAAGGCCGGCCGCATGTGGCCCTCGTTGCTGGCGCCGCTGGGGTCATCGCGGAAGGCATCGTGGAAGCGGCTGAAGTTGGGCAGGTCCGGCACGTCGGTCATCAGCGACTTGACCCGATCCGCGAAGACCTGCTGGCCCAGCGTGCCTTCCTGCGACAGCCGCGACTCGATTTCGCGTGACAGATCGGCCAGCGCCTTGATCAGTAACGCCGCATCGCTATGGGTGTTGTTGATGTTGGTCTGCACCAGCACGCTGTTGCGCGAGGTCTTGTTGATCTGGATATCAAAACGCTCGGCGAGCATGCCCTTGAACTGGGTGCCGTCGAAACCGGCGGCGCCGCAGATGAGTGTCAGCCGGGTGGGATCCAGGGCGAACTCGTCGCTGTCCAGCGCCTCGGCCGAAGCGGCCCAGCTGGCATGCGGCGGTCCGTAATCCTTCAGGCCGGATTCGCGGTATTCGGCCGGGATCATGTCCTCGGGCGTGGCGACCTTGAAGTACTTGGAGATCAGCGGATGGGTATTGATGGCGCGGCGGATCTTCAGCGCCAGATCGGTCATCCGCGTGGTCAGTGCATAGCCTTCCAGTTCCATCTGCCGGCGTGCCAGATCCAGCGAGGCGATCAGCTGCAGGTTGGGCGAGGTGGAGGTATGCGCGAAGAACGCCTCCTCGAACGGGCCTTCCACGTGATGGAAGTCCTCGTCCCACACCAGCATCATCGAACCCTGGCGGAACGCCGACATCGACTTGTGGGTGGAGTTGGTCTGGTAGACGCGGATGCGGACCTTGTCGGGGTCGGGCAGCCAGCGCTCGTCCAGTAGCGCCGGATCGGTGGGATCCACTTCGCCGCGCCCGGATTTCCAGGCCTCGTATTCCTCGCGATAGGCGGCGCTGCGATAGCGGGCGGTCAGCGCGGCGGCCGCGCCCATGGCGGTGCGGCGGCGATGCAGGGCGTTGAAGCGGGCGAAGCCGAACCAGGCTTCGTCCCACAGGAAGATCAGATCGGGCTTGATCGCCAGGCATTCCTCCATGACCCGGCGCGGGTTGTACATGTGGCCGTCGAAGGTGCAGTTGGTCAGGTCGATCACCTTGACCCGATCCAGCTTGCCGCCCGCGGCGCAATCGAGCAGCGCCTGCTTGATCGTGCGCAGCGGCACCGCGCCGTACATCGAGTACTGGGTCAGCGGGAAGGCCTCGACGTAGTATGGCTGCGCGCCACTCAGCACGAACCCGTAGTGATGCGATTTGTGGCAGTTGCGATCGACGATGACGATATCGCCGGGCTTGCACACGGCCTGCACCACGATCTTGTTGGAGGTGGAGGTGCCGTTGGTGCCCAGGTAAGCGCGCTTGGCGCCGAACGCGCGCGCCACCGCCTCCTGCGCGCGCTTGATGGTGCCGGTGGGTTCGAGCAGGCTGTCCAGGCCACCGGTGGTGGCGGAGGATTCGGCGAACAGGATGTTGGTGCCGTAGAAATGGCCCATGTCGCGAATCCAGTTCGAACCGAAGATCGATTTGCCGCGTGCGATCGGCAGGGCATGGAAGGTGCCGATGGGGCGCATCGCGTACTTCTTGAGATTGTCGAAGTACGGCGTCAGGTAGCGATCGTTGACGCCATCCAGGATCGACAGATGAATCTCCATTGGTTCTTCGACGTAATGGAACACGCGCCGCAGCACCGCGGCGGCGTCGCTGCCGGCCAACGATTCCGGCGCACGGTCGGTCAACAGGTACAGATCCAGTTCGGGCCGGAACGCGTCGATGGTGCGCGCCAGCGTCAGCGCCAGGCTGCCGGGCTCCAGGTCGCTGTGATCCACGCGGATATGGCGCGACAGGAACTCCTTGAGGTCGGCCACATCGTGCCGCGAGGCGAAGCCGAAGCCATCCATCAGCACCACGGCCTGCAGGTCGTTGTTGACCATCACCGCCAGCGCGGCATCCTCGAAGCTGCCGGCGTGCACCACCGCAAAGTGGAAGGCATCGTCGGGACGGCGCATGCGGCGCATCTCGTCCTTGGAACGCTGCCACTGCGCCGGATCGCTGGGCGTCACCACCAGTACTTCGAAATAGGGTTTTTCATTGATGCCGGTGATGTCCGGCGGCAGGGCGTCGAGGGCGGTGGCGTCCAGGTCGTCACCGCTGTCCCAGACCCGCTCGTCGCGACGGTAGTCGCCGGAGAGGATGGCCGCGGAGATCTTGTGCACGAGTCGCGCGAACAACGCGGCATCGCCGCGATCCAGCGCCTCGCGCACCTCGCCCAGCAGGCGTTCGCCGGGGTAGGCCCAGCAATGCTCGATCAGCAGCACCGTGTTGAACTGGCTCTGGCAGTTGGCGTGCAGGCCCTTCGCATTGGGACCGCCCGCCGCGAACGACCATGCCCGCGCGGTGGCATTCAGTTGTCGCCACTGGTCCGCGCGCATCGAGGCGGCGACCAGCACATTGGAGAGCCGCGATGGCTCACTCGATTGGAGAACCTCACTCATGCTCCCACTCCCGTGGATGGCCCAGGTTGCCAGCGCTGCATGCTGGCACCAGGCCAGGCCTTCCACGATTGGACCTAGGCCCAACATTCGGGCGCTTTTGCTTACCGCCGGTCGCCTTGCCGCCATGGGCTACGTGGGATGGGATCCTTGCGGGCCATTCCTGCCGAAAACGAACTGCCGTGCGGGGCCGCGTGATAGGGCCAAGGGCCAATGGCAGCCGCTGTAACGCAGGCATAGATTGCTAGCCGCGTCCGCATCCATCTTGCAGGCCTGGTGGCTTCCGCCAGGCTGACCGACATCGAGGCCATAGCCATGAACGTTTCGCCGAAGCAGCTGTTGCTCGCCTGCGTGCTGTTGCTGTCCGTCGTTGCGACCGCGCTGGCGGCCGACGGCGACAAGAGCAAGTTGAAAGGGATCATCACCGGCGTGCAGGGCAACACCGTCACGGTCAAGGATCAGAACAACGTCGAGCAGACGATTACCGTCTCGGCGGACACCAAGTACAAGCGGACCAAAGGATTGACCGGTGTCATCCACGAGAAGGCCGAGCAGTCCGCGCTGGTCGCCGGCCTGCCGATCACCGCCGATGTGGTGGCCGCGGGCAGTGGCTTCAACGCCACCGAGATATCGTTCAAGTCCGAGGACATGCGCACCGCGCAGCAGGTGCAGGCCGGGCTGGCGCCGACCACCGCGCGCATGAACGACTTCGGTACCTACGAAGCCTTGCAGACCGTGGATGTGTTGTTTGCGTCCGGTAGCACGGCCATTTCCGCCAAAGGCAAAGCCGATCTGGATGCGCTGGCCGCGAAGGCCAAGGAAACCAAGGACTACCAAATCGTCCTGCAGGGCTTCACCGATTCCACCGGTGATGCCGCCGCCAACCAGCGCCTCAGCACGCGTCGCGCCGACGCGGTTTCCAACTACCTGCAGCAACACGCCGGATTGATGCCGGGCCGGGTGCGCGCCGGTGACGGCATGGGCGTTGCCAGCGACGCAGGTTCCGGCAGCAACGCCAATGCACGCAAGGTCGTGGTCAAGCTGGTCGTCGACAAGGGCGTGCAGGCCGGCGTCACCAAATAAGTCCAACCGCACGACGGAGATGCCCACATGCGCAGGTTAGCGACCGGACTGCTGGCGTTGGCGGCGGGCATTGGCGTCGCGCTGGCCACAGGCAACGCCGTTGCCCAGACGACGGCGTCGCCTTCATCGGCTACCAAGGCCGGCACCGCCACTACGGCAAGCAGCAACTTCAGCACCGAGCAGCTGGATCAGATGATGGCGCCGATTGCGCTGTATCCGGATTCGCTGCTCGCTCAGGTGCTGATGGCCTCGACCTATCCCGGTGATGTGGCCGATGCCGTGGCCTGGTCGAAGGCGCATCCGGACGCCAAGGGCGAGACAGCGGTCAAGCAGGTGGCCAACGAGAGCTGGGATCCCAGCGTGCAATCGCTGGTGGCATTCCCGCAGTTGCTCGCGGTACTGGGACAGGACGGCGCGTGGGTGCAGCGCATGGGCGATGCCTTCCTCGCCCAGCCCGATGACGTGATGGCCTCGGTGCAGCGGCTGCGCAAGCAGGCGGATGCGGCGGGCAACCTGAAGTCCAACGAGCAGCAGACGGTGAGTACGCAGGCGGTGGCGGCGGGTGCGGCGACCACCGGTTCGCAGCAGGTGATCGTCATCGAGCCCAAGGACCCGGAAGTGGTCTACGTGCCCAGCTACAACCCCAGCGTGGTGTACGGCAGCTGGGCCTATCCGTCCTATCCGCCTTACTACTACCCGCCGCCGGCGTACTACTACCCCGGCGCGGCGCTTTTCAGCTTCGGCATCGGCGTGGCCGTGGGCGGTGCGTTGTGGGGCAACTGCAACTGGGGCGGCGGCGACATCGACATCGACGTCAATCGCTACAACAACTTCAACAGCAACCGCCAGATCAACCGCGGCGACAACACCTGGAAACACAACGCGGCCAACCGCGACGGCGTGCCGTATCGCGACAACGCCAGCCGCGAGAAATTTGGTCGCCAGCTCGATGGCGCCGGTCAGCGCGACAACTACCGCGGCCGTGACCAGGCGCGCACCGCCGAGCGGGATCGCGCGCGGCAGTCGCTGGAGAAGGGCGGCTTCCAGGCGCCGGCGGCGAGCAACCGCGAAGCGCGCGAGCGCGCCGGACAGGCCGGTCGCGAACTGGATCGCCAGCCGGGCGGGCGGCAGGCCGCGGGCAACGCGCAACGTCCGTCCACCGCCAACAACATGCAGTCGCGACAAGGCGCACGCGAGCGGCAGCCGCCGGGCATGGCGCAGAACAACAATGCCTTCCAGGGTGCGCGTGACCCGGGCCAGTCGCGTGCGGCCTCGCAGCGCGGGCAGGGCAGCTTCAATTCATCACAGCGTCCGGCCAGCTCGCGCGGCGGCGGGCACCAGATGTCGCGTCCCTCGCGTCCACCGTCGCGCGGCGGTGGTGGCGGCCGGCGGCGCTGAGGGAGAACTCCATGCCAGGCATGATGCGTTTGTTCGCGATCACCCTCCTCGCTGCACTGGCGTGGCCGGCGCATGCGCAGCACAGCTACGGCAGTCCCGATGCCGCGGTACAGGCGCTGGTCGATGCATTGGGTGACAAGGCCGCCGACCAGGCCAAGCTGGCCGACGTGCTGGGCCCCGACTGGAAGACCTACGTGCCCGCCGAAGGAGTGGATCGCGAAGACGTCGACGCCTTCCTCAAGCGCTATGCCGAGCAGCACCTGCTGAAGACCCCCGCTGCAGGTCACGCCCTGCTCACCGTCGGTCGCGATGCATGGACCTTTCCGGTGCCCCTGGTGAGGAACGACAAGGGCTGGGCGTTCGACCTCAAGGCAGGCGAACCGGAAATAGCGGCACGCCGCATCGGCCGCAATGAACTGGCGACGCTGCAGGCCGTGCTCGCCTACCACGACGCGCAGATGGATTACGCCAGCGTCGATCGCGACGGCGATGGCGTGCTGGAGTACGCGCAGAAGTTCGTCAGCACCGACGGCGAACACGATGGGCTGTACTGGAGCGATAGCGGCGACGACAGCGACGAAAGCCCGCTGGGCCCGTTGTTCGGCGATGACACTCCGCAGGGCGAGTGGCACGGCTACCACTACAAGATCCTCACCGCCCAAGGCGCCTCCGCGCCGCGCGGCGCCTACAGCTATCTGATGGGCGACAACATGAGCCGCGGCTTCGCCGTGATTGCCTGGCCCGCACGCTATGGCGACAGCGGCGTCATGAGCTTCATGATCAGCCATGACGGGCAGGTGTTCGAAAAGGACCTGGGGCCCGATGGCGCGGCGATAGCGCAGGGGATGATGGCGTTTGACCCGGATAGCAGCTGGACGGAGTAGTTCGGCGGGCAGGGGAGTGCGGCTCGCTTCCTGATCGGTAGTGCAGTCGCGGGGACGTAACGCTCCCTGATGCACCGGCACGGCTCGGCGTACAGCAGAAACGCGTCTCTTCCGTGGGCCTTACAATGGCGCCCATGCAAGCCTCCGCCCCCATCCCGCAGGAACACCTTCGCCTCTCCGTCGCCCCGATGATGGACTGTGACGACACCTCCGCTAACTGCTTTTGAGTCAACTAGTTGCGGTGGTACGGGAAAAGCGCGTAGCACTTACGAAGCGTCGCGCAGGCGCTGCCAGTCCTCTCTTGCCTCGCGGGCGCGGCAGTCAATGAAGCTGGCCAAGTCCTCCGCCGATACCAGCCAGGGCGACTTCTGGGAGCCGAGCCTGAAGGCCGGTACCGGCAGCTGCTGGCGACCGGCTGCGCGCTTGGCTTCCTCGGCCTGCAGGCCGAAGTGATGGCAGCACCGTTCCACCGGAATCTGCCCGCTCCCGAACTCGGCCAGGAGCAGGAACAGGGTGCGTGACGAGGCGACTTGTGCCACCTGGTCGGTCAGTGCCGGCGCTTTCTGGGAGCGGCTAGTCATGCATGCACCTTTGCTCAAAGCACTCGTGCACATCGAGGTTCGCGGAAGGGATCATCAGGGAACGCCTCCGCCACGCCGCCGCTTTTGGCGCGTCATGGCCAGCATCGTTCGAGTTGCGTGGAACAAGGCATAGTCTTCGTAGTCGTCGTCTGGGTTGAAAAGCACCCGATGCGGCGTCACCACGATGGCGTTGCGCGGCACATGGGGGATGGGTTCGAATCGCCACCGGTGCAAATCGACCAGCGCTTGGCGCTCCGGTTTGAGCGGGCGCGGCGTCAGCATGCCGTGGCGATCGACGCGTTTGGAGCCATCGTGCGAACGTGCGTCCATTTACGTCCGCGCCGCCCGATCAATCGCAGCCAGCAGGAGTGCGACGGATTCGCGCAAGGCGCGGCGATCCGGCGCCGGTACGGCGGACAACGCCGCTCGGAAATCACTTTGCTTGAAGTCGAGCACGCGCTCGATCTCGGCGGTGACACGGGCGACGAAGCGGCTCGTGCTGACCTTGACGTCCGTTGCGCGGCGCTGCACCGGTGAGTCCGTGGCCTTGGCCACCAGGCGCTTGGCATGTTGCGCCCGGGCGCCCGGCGGGTAGCGCAGCAGGGCGCGGTAGATGGCCTTCTGCTGTTCCTTTGCCAAGGGCGCCAGGATGATGGCCTCCGTGAAGCGCAGGCGCTTCTCGTCATCCATGTCCGGGTGCATGCGCTCCTGCAGTTCCGCGCACAGTTGCTGCAACTGCAGGTACTGGTATACCCAGGCATCCGACTTGCCGATCGAGTCGCCCAACTCCTTGATGGCCTGCCCCCTCGACAACCCGGCTTCGACCCCGGCCTCGACTTGGTAGTGGACGCCGGCGGAAATCTCCATGTGGGTGTGACCCTCGCGCATGAAGTTGCTGGCCAGGGACAGCAGATGCTGGTCGACGTGACGTGCGAGGTCGCGATCTTCAACGTCCACCCGGATGGTGGTGATGCCGGCGAGTTTGCAGGCGCGCCATCTGCGCTCGCCGTCGATGATCTCGTACGGCACTTTGGCTCCGGCGCGCAGCGCCCGCACGGTGATAGGTTGACGCTGGCCGGTCTTCTGGATCGAGGTGGCCAGCGCCTTCAATGCGGACTCGCGGAAGTAGGTACGAGGTTGCTTGGCGTCGGGGCGCACGTCGCTGATCGGCACACGCAGGCTCATGGCTTACTTGCCTCCCTTCTTCGTGACTTTCTTGGGAGCCTTCTTGACGGCTGCCGACGCGGACTTTTTGCCCGCGCCGCTGGCGCCCTTTTTCTTCGGCGCGCTCTTGCCCTTGGTCGCCGGCTTGGCGGCAGGCTTGACCTTGCCGGCCTTCTTGGCGGCCGCTGGCGGGCTCGCCGCTCGGCCCGCGTCGGCGACGCGGCCGTAGCCGGGCCCGCGCAGCGCCGCGGGCAGCCAGCCGGTACCGGACAGCAACTTTCCGCCCAACGCTACTCGCTCAGCGCGCTTCAGATCCTTCAGCTGTGCCGCGACTTCTTTTCCCTTCGCTTCGGTGATTGCCTCCACCAGGAGCTTCGGTGGGATGCGACCCACGAAATTGTCGGTGACCGGCGTCCAATGGCTACTCATGTCGAACCCGACAACGCGATGGATCGCGGCGACGCCATCATGCCCGCCGGCCGACTGCGAAATCCCGTCGAAACTCATGGCCACCAGAATGGCCTGCACTTCCATCCGCCACTTCTCGGTCTGCTTGAGCAGGTAGTCGAGGGTGTCCTTCTGGGGAATCGTCTTGATGACCTGCGCGGCCGTCGCGATCGCGGCGCGAATTGCAGGGTGGACCTCCGCCACCTTGCTGGCGTCGGTGACGCGATCCACGTCCAGGCGCAGGCCATTGCGTTCGTACACGCCCTGCCAGTGATGCTGCAGCAGTCGCTGGATGAGAATGCATTGCGCCAGGACCGGATCTTGCGCCAAGTGATATCGCGCGACCTCGCTGCGGTGTGCCGACAGCGTTTCCAGTACGGCGGCGCTCAGCTCGGTCGGGGCTTCGGACTTGGCAGCTTTGCCGGTGGCGCCGGCGCTCTTGGTCGCCTTCTGGTTCGGCTTGAGCCGGGCATGCAGGACCTGGAGGCCGCTGCGGTCCAGGAACACCAACACGCCGGTAGTGGCCATGATGTCGGCGGGGTAGGTGGTCACCTTGCGATCGTTGATGGCATCCATCTCGACGTCCAGTTCCCGCCACTGCTCGTTGAGAGCGTCCACGCGCGGATCTTCGTCGTCCAGATCCTGTATCTGGTTTTCGAGCTCCGATGCCTGCAACTCGATTTCGGCAAAGCGCGCCGCATCGGCGTCCGAAGCGAAGTTTTCGATATTGGCTGTCCAGCAGCGCGGGTGCTGGCCATATGCGCTCTGCTCGCTGTAGTCCATGCTCAAGCGAGCCTCGGCCCAAGACCATCCGGCGTTGCGAAGTTCGCTCGCGATGGCTTCCAGCTTCTGCATGGCCAGGCTTTCCAGCAGGCTCAGGTCAGCCAGGTAGGCGGTATCGGAGAACAGGTCTCGCCTGACCTTGCCGCCGGCTTCCTCGTACGCCTCCAGCGTCACCAACTGCGCCATCGGGTTCTCGCTGGAGACCGTTTCGCGATAAATGAAGTTGCGCAGCGATCGTGCGTCGCGCTCGTAGTCACCGCGCGCGGTCGCCCATGCCTGGCGCTGCAACTCATGGTTGTCGGTCGAAGCCAGCGCCATCAACTGGTCCAGGTTCATCCCGCCGCCGCGGTAGACCTCGAACAGGTCGGGTTTGACGTTGGCCAGCTTCAGGCGCTGTTGGATGTGCCGGACAGGCTTGCCAAAGCGCTCGGCAATTTCATCGGCCGTGTTTCCTTCTTCGGCCAACTGCCGGAATGCCAGGAACTCATCGGCCGGGTGCATCGCTTGGCGCATGATGTTGGCGGTCAAGCCCGCTTCCACGGCGCGCTCGTCATCCACCACCAGGCACATGACGCTCTTCAGCGTGTCTGCCAGCCGCCCGGCGCGATCAAGCTGCTGCAGTGCCAGAAGGCGCCGGCCACCGTCGACGACCTCAAAGAAGCCATCGTTCGCCGCGGTCACCACCAGGTTGTTGAGCAGACCTTCGGCGCTGATGCTCGCCGCCAGCTCGTCCACATTGGAGTCGCCCGTGCGGCGGACATTGCGGTCGGAAAGGCGCACCTGCGCCAAGGGAATCAGTTGCGAGTTGGTCATGAAAAACTCCTGAGAGTGATGCGCCGACCTTCCAGTCGAACGGGAAATCGACGTGGGGTAGAGGCGTTGCGGATCCACGGGAACCGCCGATGCAGCAGGCGCTGCAGGCGGTGGCTGTTGGCGTGTCGAAAGTGGCCTTGGTAGCTGGCCAAGGTGCTGCGCAGTGCTTCGAGGGCGTACGGGGTGGCGCGGATGCTTCGCGGCGACACGTGGGCGCTCTCCCACGCGGCCAGCGCCTGGCGCGCATGGCTGACCACGCGTGGCCTCACCAACGTGTGCGTGGGCCGGATGACGTAGCCGAGGAAGTCCAACCCGGCTGTCAGTGGCCGCAGGCGCACGTCGGCCTTCAACGAGAGTCGGAGCCGTTGGGACAGGAACGCCTCGATTGCGACCTGCCAGCGCTCGAGCTGGTCGCGGTCATGGTGGAACAGCACGAAGTCGTCCACGTAGCGCACATAGCGCTTGGCCTTGAGCTCGTGCTTGACGAACTGATCCAGCGCATCCAGGTAGACGTTCGCGAAGAACTGGGACGAGAGGTTGCCGATGGGCAAGCCGCATCCCGGCGCCGCGTTGGCGAGCCGCTTGTGGGGTGGCACGAGTGCCTGTTCCTCGGCCGTGGCACGCACCCGCACGCCAGGCGCGACCGGATCCTTGCGCAGCAGAGCGTGCGTGACCTGCAGAAACTGGATGTGCGCGCCTGCGCGCAGCAAGCGCGGCTTGAGCAGGCCCCACAAGGTCGGTCGATGGATGCTGTTGAAGAAGTTGTGCACATCCAGCTGCAGGAACCAGCCACCGCCCTGGCCGCTATGGACCTGGCGGGCGAACGCCTGCGCTCGCCGCACAGCGGCGTGGCTGCCCTTGCCGCGACGGTTGGCGTAGGAGTCATGGATGAAGCCACGCTCAAAGGCGCCTTCGAGCTGCGGCACCAGCCAGTGGTGCACCACACGGTCCGCAAAGTCCGGCGCATGTATCTCGCGCGCCTTCGGTCGTTGGGCGATGAAACAGGTTGCCGGCCTCGGTGACCAGGTGCCGGCGGTGATGCTGCGCTCCAACTGGAGTAATTCGTCCATCCAGTGCGTGTCGAACCGGAGCTGGTTCTGACTGGGCACTTTCTGTCGCCGGGCACGTCGCCAGGCGTGGTAGAGCGCCTGGAACGTGACGGGCATCCATTCCCCCTGAAACTCACCGGCGCGGCGCACGGCCAACGCGAACCCGTTGTTGTTGCGGTGGTTGTTGTTGACGTTGCCGTTGTTGAAGTTGACGTACCACGCGGACGCCGAAGACCAGGCGGCCGCCTCCCCATACACTTGCGACCAAGCCGCGCAGCCCGGATGTGGGTAGCGAGGCGTCGTCATGGATTGGCCTCCGCAGAGGCGGTACAGGTACTCAGTTTCTGGCCTCGCTGCGGTACGGCACGACGGCCTTCCGCATTCTGGGCAGGAGGGGAATTCAGCTGACGGCGCCAGCCGCCAGCCTGTGCGCCCAACTGCTCGGCCTGCCGTGCCAGGTGCTCGAACTGGCGAAAGCTACGGAAGGCCTGCAGCAGCTTGGCGGTCTGCAGGTATTGCTTGAGCTCATCGATGTCCCACACCAACTGCTCCACCCAGCGCCGCTGGTGCGCGCGGTCGCGCCATGCACGCCCGGCCCTGTGCGAAACCGTCATGGCGTGCTCGCGCAGGTTCTTGCCTATCTGGTAACGGTGGTAGCGCGGGAACGCCCGTACCGCCTGTTCTATGTCCACGAGCAGGCGTTCAGCGGCCTTGATGATGGGCGGTGGCTGGAAACGTGATGTCATCGGTCAGGCGAGCTCAGAGAGACCAATTACTGACCGGCGCGGCGCACGGCCAACGCGAACCCGCCGCCGTAGCGGTGGAAGTCGTCGACGCCGCCGTAGCTGAAGCTGACGCACCACGCGGACGCCGAAGACCAGGCGGCCGGCGTCTTGCTCCAGTACCAATCGCTCTCGATGTTGCGGAAGAAATCGGTATTGATGGCAGGGTCGTAGCGGCTTCGGTCGACCAGCAGCTGCAGCTCTTCGATGGTCGGCAGGTCCCAATCCTTCGCGCCCAGCAGGTCCAGCTCTTTCACCTGCTCCTGCAGGGCTTCCTGACTGGCCTGCTCGGCGTTGATGTGCGTGGCGGTGAAAATGAGGCCATGCTCGAGCACACGCACCGCGACCCAGTCGGCCGCTTCGGCAGGCAGTTCGTTGCCCTGCGCATCCAGCTTGACGAGTGTGATTTGTTTCATGCGGTTTCTCCTGAAATTGAAGGGGACAAAGAGCCGACTACTGACCGGCGCGGCGCACGGCCAACGCGAACCCGAGGCTGGAGCGGCGGTCGTAGCTGACGCCGCCGTAGCTGAAGCCGACGCACCACGCGGACGCCGAAGACCAGGCGGTAAGGTCGCTACTCCAGAACCAGCCTCCTTTGATTTCCGGGAAGGCTTCGACATCGATGGCGGGGTCGTAGCGAGTCAGGTCAACGAGCGTGAGAAGCTCGGCACGCGTGGGCAGGCGCCAGTCGCTGTAGCCCGCCAGGTCCAGCGCGGCGCACTGGTCGATGGCCTGCTGGTGCGTGACGCGCTCGGGCAGAGGTTTCGCAGCCCACTGCAGGCCAGTCGTGGAATCGATGTTGGTTTCGACAGTGCCGTCAGCCGCCTGCGTCGAGGTGAAACGAGAGGTGTTGGTGGTCATCGGTGTTTTCCTGGATGGGGTGGCAAAGAGCCGATTACTGACCGGCGCGGCGCACGGCCAACGCGAACCCGTCGCCGCCGCGGAGGCCGCTGTAGACGCTGCCGCCGTCGAAGTAGACGCACCACGCGGACGCCGAAGACCAGGCGCAAGGCGTGCTGGTCCAATGCCAGTTCGGCTTCACGCGCGGGAATGCGTTGGTGTCGATGGCCGGCTCGTGGCGCGTGTCATCAACCAGGCCCGCCAGCTCGGCGCGCGTGGGCAGGCGCCAATCGTCGAAGCCGAGCAAACGCAATTCCGCGCAGCGGTCGATGCAGGCCTTCTGTTCAATGCCGTCGCCGTCTGCGTCGCCCAGGGATTCGACGGACCACATCAGGCCGGTGGCGTTGTCCAGGACCGCAACATGGTCCGTGCCGGTATCTCCGGCAACGCAATGCGCGCCGTTGGCCAAGACCTTGGTGAAGCGGTCCGTGAGTGCCGGGTCGGCGCTCCGCAGACCAGTGACCACTTGGCCGGCCACTGCGTCCGTCGCCACTGCTTGCGCCGCTTCGGCCGGCTGGCCGACGAACCGCGCCGGAACCGTCTCGATGTCGATGGTGCGTTCGGTGGCCAAGCCATTGGCCTCGTAGCGATGGGTGATGCGCACACTCAGTTCGGAAAGCTGGGTCATGGGTTGCTCCTTAAGCGCGGCCAGCCGGCCGCATGGCGATGGCGCGCCGCGTGGCGCGCACCGGGGTGGGAATGGGTGCAGCGGAGGCGGCATCGATGTCTTGCTGCCACTGGCGCGCGCGCTTGCGGTACTCGGCCGCGTTGCGCTGGTTGCCCAAGGCCTCTTCGGCGTCGGCAACAGAGTCGAGAAAGTCAGGCCCGCTCAGGTCGGGCTCGCGGTGATTGAACATGGTGGTGCTCCGTCAGGTGTTGGAAGACTTGGCGCGGCGGTGCGGCGGAATCGCCGAGCGCTGCCGCTGCTCGGCACGGAAGCGTTCTTCGCGTGCTTTGATGGATTCGGCGGTGTCGCCGTGATCGAGCTTCTGGATGGCGCCGCCCGAAGCGATGAAGCGCTCCACGTCCGCAGTGATTTCTGTGCGGTCCAGTTGGCGATGCTTGGGCTTGAGATACAGGCTGCTCAGGTTCACGCGGCCGGCGACTCGCGAGGCCAGCGCGGTATCCACGCGCAGCGGATCAGCGGACTGGTGTTGCGCCATCGGTGAGGGCTTGGCCCCAAGGGACGCCGGTACTGCCTTGGCGATGGGCTTGGGAGGAACGGCCTGCGTCGCCGCCGGCGTCGGTGCGGCCACCGTCGACTTGGTCGGCAGGAAGTGAACCTCGCCGCCGCGCACCTTCCGACGCACCTGGCCGCGCGCCACAATCGGCGCGAGCGTGGCGGACATCGCGCTGGCGGTGCACGCGCGGTCAACGCCCTGAATGATCTGCGCGACGGTCACTCCGTTGGGATGGCGCGCTACAAACTGGCGCACGGCCCGGGCGCGCGACTTAGTCACCACTTTCATGCGTCGCACCCCGGACCAATCTCACCCGGCTTGCCGGCGGCAGTGAAATCCTTCCAGTGCACCCACCCGCGCTCAGGGCAGTGGAAGCCCCATTCGCGCACGGTGGGTCCGAACAGGAACAGCGACCAGCACGGCACTGCGGGGTCGTCCTTCCGCACGATCGGGTCACCGTTGTCGACAATCTCGCGCAACAACTCGATGCGGTGCGCGTGTGTGGTCGGCAGGAAGCGCAGGCTCCCGGGCCCATAGAAGCGTCGCTTGTGGATGCCACCCTCGCGGATGGTGTGCTCGGTGTAGCCGTTGCGCAGGATGAAGCTCACTGCCCAGCTGGGGTGATCGTGCAGGGCACGGTCATCGTCGTCGCGCAGGAACTTGTGCAGGTAGAGGTTGGGAAGCCACCGCGCCATGCGTGCAGTCGCCCGGTTCCACCAGGTGGGGTTCGCGTCGGCACGCTTGCCCAGGCGATGTTGCCAATCGCGCCAGGGTGTCAGGAACCAGCGCATCAGGTAAGCACCGTTGTCGCTGTCGGCGCCCACCACGAAGTTGGGCGGGCGGCGTCCGGCAACGTGGGTGACCAGGTAGGCGAACAGGAGCTGCGCCAGGCGGGTCATCGCACGCCTCCCGCCGTCTGGCGACGGGTTGACTTGGCTTCGGCTATGGCGCGCAGGGTTTCGGCCAGACACACGCCCTGGAGCGTCAGCGTGGCGCTGGTGGGGAACTCCGTGCTGTCGAAGGTGACCAGGTAGCCGGCTTCGAGCATGCGCATCAGGCGAAAGGTGAACGCCGGCGCGGACGTCGCCCCGGCCGGCACGTAGCCGGCGCGCGTGCGATTGAACCGGTGGTCCGGTGCGCCCAGCGCAGCGAGGAGCGCGTGGCGCTGCAGTGGTGTGGTGTTTTCCGGCTTCATCATGGGTGCTCGCGGTGCGGCCTCAGGCCGCGTAGGCGTAGTCGGCGGCGGCGCGAGTGCGCGCTTGGCCAATCTGGGAAAGGGGGATGCGGTGCGGACTGTCCGGCTCGGACCAGCGCAACTCGGCGATGGCGCGGCTGGGGTGCGGTACAGTGGCGATGCCGCACCGCGCGCACTCGATGTGGTACTGATTGGGGCAGGGCAGGCCGGGCTTGTGGTTGAGCGGTGCGCCGCGGCTCTCCACGAACTGAGGGCGATGGCCCAGCACGCAGACCGGAATGCGCGGCGACAGGGGTTCGGCGATCTGCAACATGTCAGGCCGCCTCCAGTGCGCGCATCTGCGAAGCCATGTCGCGGAACTCGTCGCCGCAGGCCTCGTGTATGCCCACCCACAGGCGTCGCTGTTCTGAATCTCCTGCACGCCAGGCCTGTTGCGCGCGGTCTACGGCTTGATGGCACGCGTCGGCAACCGCATTGGCGCGCTGGAGGAGGTCATCGCCATCTTCCTGGTCACGACGCTGCAGCAGCCTGGCCTGCGCCTGTGCCTCGCGCTGCTCGGCCTGGATGCGCGCACGCTCGTGGCGACTGGAAACCAGCCAGCCCAGCGCAATGTTGAGGACGGCCAGCGCAGCCAGCGCCAGCAGGGTGTGGGCGGGATTCATGCGGCGCTCCTTTGCGCATACAGCCAGCGGCTACTGCGCTCGATGTCGCGGTTGGACTTGATGACCAAGCCCTCAGGCATGCACTGCGCGCAGTACGCGTCGTGGTGCGGGCAGTACTCGGGCACGGTGATGCGCACCGGCAGCGGCGCGTGTTGGGCGTGTTGGCGGCGGTCGAAGGTGGGCGCCGGATTCATGCGACACCGTCCTGGCGCTTCGCAGCGCGGCGGTGCTGGGCAATGAGCTTCATGACGGCCATGCCGTCACGGCCGGCGCGCACTTCGGAAACCACCAGGCGCGCGGACTGGTGACGCAGGTCGGGCCTGCCCAGGTCACACAGTTCGCGGAATGCCTGGCGTACCGGATGGAAGGGGACCACGAGCGCAGACATCAGCGCGCCTCCCAAGCCAGTTCACGGGCGCGCACGTCGGCGCGCTTGCTCGCTACGTGCAGTCGGGGCGCCGGGCGTCTCTGGTGTCCATGACGCAGTCCTTCGGCATGGGCGTGGTCGGCCGAGGTGCAGCTGCGCAGGCAGCGGATGGCGGCGTGCGGCAGGCCTTCTCCATCCGATGGCTGTGCGACCATCGGCCGATCAGGTAGGCCAGGAAGACACCGATGAGCATCCCGATCGACGACAAGATCAACTTGAAGATGTACGTCAGCGCTTTGGAAGCCGCCGCCCACGCAAAGACTGACGCCTTTGCCAGCGAGGGCGGCACCCTCACCCGCATTGCCCGCGAACTGCTGGATGCCGGCCTGCTGTCGGATGCCCGGACGGAGTTGGGCTCTTTTTCCCTGCGAAGTCGCATCGTGCTCACTCCTGCTGGCGCCAGTGCGCTGGTTGAGTGGAGTGACTACCTGCAGCGCAGAACATGGCGCGCCCGGCTGCTTGCTGTCCTCGGACAGGTGCTGCTGGTGCTCACGGGTGCCGTGGCAACGAGCTTGCCCGACTGGTTCGCGTGATGGCTCTGGCAAAGACTGCATGGCGTCCTCTCCTGGAAGGAAAGGGCGCCGGCGGGTCGGGTAGGCCCGGGGAAAGGCCTATGCCGGAAGGGGGACCGGCGGTCTGACGACTCGCCGGTCGCCCGCACCTGTGGGTGCGGGACGGATTTAGCCAGCAGCTAAATCATTTGTCAATAGCTGACAGCTAAATTATCGCGCGATGATTGTTATTTCCGCCGGGCCACCCACCGGGAAGGTGCAATTCGCTGTGTATGGCAACTCAACGCCCAAGGCGTTGGTCGCCTCAAAATCCAAGAGCACGCGCGCGCCGCCGGTGGTTTTGTCGGATGAGAAGCGGGCGCCAGCCCATGTGTGCGCGTTGACCAAGGAAGGGAAAGTCGCTCTGGACTTGGCTGCGTCAGCACAGGCGTCGATAGCGACGCTTTGGCTTATGACGCGATCGGACTGGGGGGAAAGTGCCCTGTTCTCGTTCAGGTCATCCTCAGAGACATACAGTCGTTCGCGATTTCGACAATCCACAAACACGGTAATGTTCTGCTTCGTCGAGCGGCTCTCTGACACTTCCGCTAGTTCGACAAAGTCGCATCGGCCGGACTTAACAAATCTCAGCGCGGCCGCTTCACGTAGTGGCTGGATGCGCGGCCAGGCGCTGCCGAGCTTTTTTGACAGCTTCGGGTATTCCCGTTTGTCGTACGGCTCGAAAACGTACTCACTGATTGCTTTCCGCGGATCGCGCGGCTTGGACTCGGTTGTCGCCTTTCTCGTTGCCTCGGCTTTTCGTTCGGGTGAGGCAGGTTCACTGCAGCCAGCAACACCAAAAGCGATCAAAAGAACAGCGAAGCTAGCAGGTTTCATGGCAACTCCGTGAAGGGCTCAATGATGTGGCTCGACGTGTCGCGCACCAGTTCGGCATCGTCAAAGGAGATTCCATCAGCAATGCACTCACGCCCGCGTTCTAGGTCAGCGAGCAAGGCAGCCAGGGCGTGGTCAGCGAGGTGCTCTACCGATGCGGACGAAAGCTGGTGCTGATCCACCAGCCAAGCTAGCCCGTACCGAGCACGCAAAAACCGTATGCGCCGAAGTATGAAATCACGCGTTGCTGGATCGAACTGGCGCGCTGGTGCGCGCGAAACAAGGCGAAGGACGGGAGCTGTTTTGTTCCGCGTCCTTGCTTTGACTTTGTCAGCGAGCGCCTGTGCGAGCGCTTCGAGACCCTTGTGCGTTTCCATCCATCCCCCTTTCTTGCAACACGCGTCTGATATGCCCCGTAAATGAGACGACATTGTCCGCAGTGACCTCAGTCTCACTGCGTGAGGAGAGGTAGTCGTAGGCAAGTAGGACGATTGCCGCGTCCTCTGTGCTTTCAGGGTCGAATGGGATTTCCAGCGCCTGGCAAGCGAGCCGAACGACCTTTACGGACGATGCGAGTATCTTTGAGCTAAGTCGCTCGTTCTGAGACGTTTCACGCTGCGGCGGGGACGCGCCGTGGATCGAGTGTGTGCTGTCGCCCTGGTGCCGGTGCTCTGGTGGAAGGTCCATCCATCCGCGCGGAAGCCTAAGGACCATTTCCAGTTTGCGTGCAACATCGTCACCAATCTTCTTGCCGCCATACAACTGACTCAAGAAAGACGGACTAATGTCGAACTCGATGGCAACTTGTTTCTTTGTGCGCCCCTGAGAAGTGCTTTTGTCGACAAGATCTCGGAAGTTGGCAGTGCGGGATGTCGAGGCGTCCATGCAGCCAGCGTAGCCCGCAGCTAAACGCGCTTGTTTAGCCAACGGCTTGACATATGGATTTAGCTCGTGGCTAAATTCTGACCCCATGGACCTTCTTTCCTTTATTTCGAACCCCGACCGCAAGCGGCGGCTCGCTCGCGCACTTGGAAAATCAGAGGGATATCTGTGGCAGGTAGCCACAGGCTGGAGGGGAAAACGGGCCAGCGCAGAACTGGCCAAGGACATTGAGGCTGCGACGACTGAAATCGGGCCAGGGACGGTTTCCAGGTCCTCGTTGCGCCCAGACCTCTGGAAGCAAGACTCGGAGGCCGCCTGACATGCCGCGCGCACGGCGAACCCTCACCGACTCCGAAATCCTAAGCATGGTCGTCAATACCTCGGCTGCCAGGCGCCTGCGTGGCCCCTTGCCCGAGAGACGGACGAACGCAGTGGCGCATGCGGGCATGTTCTTGTGGCTCGCTGCTGCCGCCACCTTTTTGGCCATCGGCTTGTCTTTGATGGTGGGGGCCGATGACTGGCTCGAAGAACACTGCCACAACGGCACCGACGCCCAGCGCCGCATCGAATGCACGCAGCACGCTGTACCGGGGGCGGGTGGGGAAGGGCAGGACGTTCGACATGAACCGAACTCTGCGGGAACCACGGAGCCTCGCGCATGAAGCCTGGGATCCGTTTTCTGCCACCAGCCCAGTCGGTCCTCTATGCCATCACCGAGCGAATGCTTCGCGAGACTGGCTCCAACCGACGATCTTTTGCCATGGAGGTAGCCGAGCGCTACCTGATGATGACGGCCGAGGACGATCGCACCCACGCGTTTCGGATCACGACTGGCGGCAAGGTCGAGGATGACAAGAAGCACAACGGTCAGATCCTTGGACGCTACCTCGACGGTACGCTCAAGTCGCTGCCCGCTGATCTACTCGATGCGTGGATCACCGCTTTGCCGCAGCCATACCGCGATGAGTGCGAGCAGGCTCTGGCGGTTCGCCGCGGCATGCTCGCCGTGCGCATGCCGGCCGCCGAAATGCTCTCGGTGGCCAGCGTCTCCACTTTGTTCCAGGAGTACGGCCATCTGATGCAAGCACTTGGTCCGGCGTTGGCCGATGGCCGGCTGGGTCCAGAGGATCGCCAACACGCCCCCCGCATCAAACGAGAGGGTCGCGAGGTCATCGCAGCCGTGCTCGCACTTGAGGCGGAAGTGGATCGGGTGGTGTACGGGGAACCGGAGGCGTAGTGCTATGGGGGCAGGGGGAGCTTGCGGCAAACCGTATCGTGCCCTGCGCCATTCGGCGTACAAGCACACCTCAGCGCGCATAGCGATGGAAGTCGCACGCCGAGCACTAGACGAGCCTGGGATTGAGCCCGGGGAACAGGCTATCGCTATCTGCGAGCAACGCAGAATCGAAGACTCTGCCCTACATGACGTGCAGCAAGAACTGCAACTGCGGAGCCATGATTGAACTCCATTGAGCCACCGGGCCAGGGCACCGCGCCCAACGGCCGGCCGACTTCGCGTCCGTATGCAGAGGAGCGGCTGATCCCGCCACATTCGGTTGAGGCTGAGCAGGCGATCCTCGGCGGTCTGCTGCTGTCCCAGGATGCCTGGGAAGATGTCGGAGGTTTAGCGGAGACCGACTTTTATAGACGAGACCACCGGCACATCTTTCGGGCGATCTCTGAGCTTGCCGCACACGGCAAGCCATTTGATGCTGTAACCCTTGGCGATTGGTTTTCGAGCCAGGCAGGCGCCACGCAAGAACGGGTCAGCCTTGAATACTTGATCGACCTTGCGGCCAACACGCCGAGTGCCGCCAACGTTTCGGCTTACGCCGAGATTGTTCTCGAAAAGTCGCGCCTGCGCAGACTCGTCGATATCGGCACCGATATCCTCAATGCGGCGCTAAGCCCTGAGGGTCGCGAATCATCCGTGCTCTTGTCAGAAGCGTCGGCGCTCTTGGACGGAGCACGGCGAACTGAACAAGCGCCGACAGGCTTGCGTGACGTCCCTCTCACTGCATTCATGGACTCGCCACCCAGCACCGTCGGGTATGCAGTTCACCCTGTCGTTCCCCGTGGCGTAGTCACTCTGTGGGGTGGTCACGGCGGTGCCGGCAAAAGTATCAGCACGCTGCAACTACTTGCTCACGGCGCATGTGGCCAGCCATGGCAAGGGCTCACGCCCGACGGCGCGATCCGGTCCATCTACTTGAGCCTAGAAGATCCGGGCGACTTGGTGCGTTATCGCCTGAGGCGAGTGTGCGAGAGCTATGGGCTTGACGAGCGTCGCGTCGAAACGGGCGTTCGCGTGTTTGACTGCCCCGACGGCAGGGCTGCTCTGATGTCCGAAGTTTCGAGTTTCGGCATCCGGTCGATGGTCGAGACCCAATTGCTCGCGCAAGTTCGCGAGCTTTGCGAGGGCGCCGATCTGATTGTGGTCGACAACGCCAGTGACGCGTACGGCGGGAATGAGAACGACCGTCAGTCTGTTCGAACGTTCATGACGGCACTCTCGCGTATCGCCCGTGAACACAACGCCGGGCTGGTCCTGCTTGCCCACATCGACAAATCGGCCGCTCGAAACGGTGCCAACGGCAACACCTATAGCGGCAGCACTGCCTGGCACAACAGCGCTCGTTCTCGCATGGCCATCGTGGCTGGCAAAGACCCGGGCACAGTGGAACTGCACCACGAGAAGAACAACCTCGGCAAGTGCGCAGACCCCGTCCACCTCAAGTGGAACACGCATGGCGTACTGGTTCCACTGACGCCCATGGATCGCGCAGAGCGGGACCAGGCAAACGACGATGGCGCTCTTGCCCTTGCCGTACTGAACGCAGCAGCCGAACGAAGTCTCTGGGTCAACACCGCTACCACCGGGGCCCACCCCGGCCACAAGGCGGTGCAGCATTTGGCGGAGTACGAATCAGCGTTCGGTCAGGACAAATGGCGAGGTGCGCGCCGCTTCCACGCGGCGCTCGACGCGCTTCACCAGGCGGGCCGCATTTCGAAGCAGCCGATGCGCACGAAACACCGCGGTCAAGTGGAAGTTTGGTTGACTGCTTCGCCATCCGCTGCGGTCAATGGCGCGGTCAACGCAGCGGTTAACGCCGATGACACTGGCAACGCCCCCCCATATAGAGCCTCCGAAGGAGGCTCATATATGGGGGGCGGTGAGCGCTCAACCGCGCGTTCAACGCCGCGTTCAACGCAAGGCGGCGGGGAGGAGGCATGAGCCGTCCCATTCGCCCCAACTATCTCGCCAGGGCAATCACTGGCGCTTTGTCCTATGCGGGGCGCGACCCAATTGAGATCGTGATCGCTCATAGCGAAGACTGCCCCCGCCTTATGGGTCGAGCGTGCGAATGCCAACCAGACATCACGGCCGTGTTGCCGGATGGCACAAAGGCTGACATCGATAGCGACGGCAGACTCGTGCCAGCGGTGGACCAATGAGAGCGCAGGACCGCCACCGCCATCTCGCCCCCCACCCTCCTGCGGAGCTCAGTTCGTTCGGGTTGTTCAGCTTTGGGTCCTCCCCAGAGGGTCCTGCCACGGGTAATTCGGACCCCGATTTCTCGCTAGTCACAGGGGTTTTCAAGGGGGGTTGTGGTGGTAACTGACCTCTCTTCCCCTGTCAGCCAAGCCCAGTTTGGCGACTTGGTGGGGATTTCGCAGCAGGCGGTGAGCCTGCTGATGCAACGCAAGATCCTGGTCGACGGCGCCAGTGCAGACGAATGGCTGCTTGCATACTGCGATCACCTCCGCAGCGTGGCCGCAGGCCGGGGAGGTGACGCAAGTCTTGAGCTCGCCGCCGAGCGCGCGCGCCTGGCGAAGGAGCAGGCCGACAAGATCGCGATGCAAAACGCTGTCACACGCGGCGAGCTGGCACCTGCCTATCTATTGGAGGAGGTGCTTGCCCGCGTCGGCGCCAAAGCCGGGCGCATTCTTGAAACCATCCCGGGCTTGGTGCGGCGCCGGCAACCACAGCTGACTTCAGACGACATCGCCGCCGTTGCGGATGTGGTGGCCAAAGCACGCAACCTGGTCGCGAAGATGAACCTTGCCGAGGTCGATACAGACGACCAGGACAGCGGCATCAGCAGCGTGGACATCGTCGATGAGGATCAAGCTGCGTGAGCCTGCTGCAAGGTGTCGACCCCCTGCAACTAACAGCCGTGGCCAATAGCCTCCGCAAAGGCATGGCTGCCTGGGGTGCGCAAGAGCCAAAAACGCTGGAGTGGTGGGCACGAGACAACTTCTACCTGTCCGCCGAATCCAGCTACGTGGAGCAGCACTGGACTCCCTGGTCGTTCCAGCGCGGACTGCTTGCCTTGATGTCGCATGACGACGTGCCCTGTGTGTCGGTGAAAAAATCGGCCCGCGTTGGCTACACAAAAATGCTGTTGGCTGCGATCGGCTACAACGCCGAGCATCGTCGGCGGAACCAGTGCATCTGGCGTCCCACCGACGACGACGCTTCCAGTTTCGTCAAGGCCGACCTCGATCCGATGCTGCGCGACGTGGAATGCATGCGCAGCGTGTTCCCTGCGTACCTGGCCCGTCACAAGGACAACACGCTCGACCAGAAGAAGTTCATAGGCTCGCTGCTGCGCATCAAGGGTGGAAAGGCAGCCAAGAACTATCGCGACATGTCCATCGATTGCGGATACATGGACGAGTTGTCAGCCTTCGACAACGATGTGGAGAAAGAAGGCGCACCCGACACCTTGGCCTTCAAGCGCCTCGAAGGCGCGACGTTCCCGAAGTTTGTTTGCGGCAGCACGCCCAAGCAAAAGGGCGAATGTCTGATCGACAAGCGATGGGTGTCCGCAGACGAGCGATTCACCTACCAAGTGTCCTGTCCGCAGTGCCACCAGCGCCACGCGCTGACATGGGGAGGCAAGGACGAGGCGCACGGATTCAAGTTCGATCCAGAGAATCCGGCCGACGTCTTCCATATGTGCCCGCACTGCACCTACCCGCTTCGACAGAGTGAGTTTCTTGCTTTGGCCGACCAAGGCGAGTGGGTCAACGAGCGCGGTGACCTGTACTGGCGGGAGGTTGAATCAGATCGTTGGGCATTCACCACGGCAGACGGCCAGATAGTTCCTCCGCCCTACCACGTGGCCGTCCACGTTTGGACGGCATATAGCCCGATGGTCGCGTGGACGACAGTTGTCCGCGAGTTTCTGGATGCGTACGCCAAGTTGCTCGAGGGCGACAACACCAAGATGAAGGCGTGGGTCAACACCACTCAAGGTGTTGTCTGGGAAGGTGAGGTAGAGCGCACGGAAGCCGAAGAGCTCAAGAATAGGGCTGAACCTTTCTCGCTCCGCCATATTCCTCGCGATTGCCTACTCCTGCTCGCAGGTGCCGACACCCAGGACAATCGAATCGAGCTGGGCGTTTGGGGCCTCGGTCGTGGCGGTCAGATGTGGACGATCGATCACCGCGTGTTCTTCGGAAATCCCGCACAGCAAGAGGTTTGGGATGAGACGGAGGAATTTCTCCGAACCCAGGAGTACACCCACGCATGCGGCCGGCCACAACGCATCTTCGCCACCGCTATCGACTCGGGCGGCCACCATACAGATGCCGTGTACGCGTTCGCGCACAAGCTCAAGGCCCTGCGCGTCCACGCGATCAAGGGGGCCAGCGGCACCGAGCGCAGCATCGACAATGGCAACACGAGGGTGGGCTACAAGTGGAACGGCCGGAGTGAGAAGCATGGGCCCATTCTGTGGCATGTCGGCACCAACCTGGCGAAAGACCGCTTCCAGGCGCGCCTTGAGGTCGTAGCGCCAGGTCCAGGCTACGTCCACTTTTCTAACCAGTGCAGTGACGAGTGGTTCAAGCAGTTGGCGGGCGAGGCCCGCGCAACGGTTCGGGGTCGCGGAGGCACCGCTACTCGATGGACGCCCGACCGCAAACGCGTGGAGGTCAAAGACTGCGTCACCTACGCCATCTGGCTGGAAGAACGGCTGGACCTCTGGTCGCCGCGGCGGGCGAAATGGTGGGACCAATTGGAGGCACAGGTGCAGCCTGAGGACGACCTATTTACTGCGGTTCCACCAGCAGTGTCTGATTCCCGTGAAACAACACACCCAACTCGTTCCGTGGGGGAGGTCGCGGATTCCCGTGGAACATTGCCCACGAGTCGGGAAGAGGAAGCCCTTGGTTCGGATCGGTGGAGTTCCCGCCTGTGAGCCGGAACACGGCCAGAAAAAAGGCGAGGGTGAATGAGTTGGCCGACGAGCTCACCGTAGCCGCTGCATTTCGACTTCGCGCAGATACAGACAGCATTCGGCACATCGTCGACGCGGTGGTGGCCTACCTCGTTGAAGAGTACCCGTCTCAAGACCTATACATCCCTTCCGGTGTGACCTACCCAGTCGAGCAGATTCGCGCTGACATGGCCTCCGGAATGTCCATCCGAAAGCTCTGCCAGAAGTATCGGATCGACCGCCGAACACTCTACCGCCTGCTAGACGAGCCGACGCAGCCAGCCTGCTAGGAGTGCGGGAGTTTCCCCAAGAACTCCCGCACTCGGCCTATCAGCATGCTGTCCCATGTCCTTCGCCACCGATCAAGTCGCTCTCCTTAAGTCCGCGTACACACGCGTGCTCGAAGGCCAGTCCGTGCGCCTTGGCGAACGCGTTCTCACCCTTGCGGACGCCAGTTGGATTAGCAGCGAGTTGGATAAGTGGCTCCGAAAAGCATCCAACGAAGCCGTGGCAGCAGCGGGTGGAACCCCCGGTGTCGTTATCGCTGACTTCTCCGGTCGATCCGGCGGATGCGAAGGGCAGGGGTGGATCGAATGAAGCCTAGCGCGTTCGATCGCGTACTCATGCAGCTTGCACCTGGTTGGGCAGCTGCGCGCGCGCGCAGTCGTATGCGCGCGATGGCCTATGGCCAAGCTTATGAGGCTGCGGAAACGACTCACCTGCGCCGTCAATCGCGTGAGATGGGCAGCGGGAACAATGTTGTGCAGATGACCGGAACGCGCCTCCGCAACCAGGCGCGTCATCTAGACCGCAACCACGACATCATCAGCGGCGGACTCTCTTCGGTGATCCAGAACATCATCGGTCCCGCCGGAATCAATGTCGTGCCGACGCCGCGGGACGCGGAAGGGAACATCCTCGAGGGCGTTGTGGATCAGATTATGCCGCTCTATGCGGCTTGGTCGAAGCGGCCCGAAGTGACCTGGATGCATGATTGGGCGAGTTGCCAAAGGCTACTCGGCCGAACTTGGCTCAGAGATGGAGAATGCTTTGTCCAGGAGCTGCGGGGTAGCGTTCCGTATCTCGAGCACGGCTCTGCAGTCCCGTTCTCGCTCGAGTTGCTGGAGCCAGACCTCGTGCCCCTCGAGCTTGATGACAGGGCACGGCGCATCACCCAAGGCGTCGAGCGCAATGCGTGGGGCCGGCCGGTGGCGTATCACGTGTACCGGCAGCATCCAGGCGACCCCGATTCATACGTCCCGGAAACCAAGCGCGTTTCTGCCGACCTAATCCGTCACCTTCGAACAGTCGATCGCATCGGCCAGGTTCGCGGGATCAGTATCTTGGCGAGCACATTCACTCGCATCGAAGACCTCAAAGACTACGAAGAGAGTGAGCGCATTGCTGCAAAGATCGCAGCGAGCATGGCCGCCGTCATCATCAAGGGCGATCCGACGATGTATGACCCGGAGACCGCGCCCAAGGCCGACCGAAGGATGCGCTTTCAGCCGGGAATGGTGTTCGACAATCTGGTGTCTGGCGAGGACGTCAAATCGATCGACTCGCAGCGGCCAAATCCCAATCTGGAACCGTATCGCAACGGTCAGCTGCGAGCCATCGCGGCTCCGATGCGCATTTCCTTCTCCACGCTGGCGAAGAATTACAACGGGACCTACAGCGCGCAACGACAAGAGCTGGTTGAACAGTACGGCGCCTATGGCGTGCTGGCGTACGAATTTGTCTCTCAGATGCTCCGGCCGGTATACGAGAGATTCGTGCACATCGCGGTGGCGTCAGGTGAACTCATCTTGCCGCCAGGGGTGACGCCGCAGAGCGCGGCCAGTGCCGACTACCTGCCGCCGCCAATGCCCTGGATAAACCCCGTGCATGAAGCACAAGCGTTGCGAACGATGGTCCGCTCCGGATTCAAGAGCGCGACCGCCGTGATCGCGGAACGCGGTGGTCGGATGTACGACACATTCGAGCAGATTGAGCATGAGCGCCGGTGGGCACGCGAACTGGGAATCGTGCTGGACACGGATCCGGCTTTGGTTGCCGACAGCGGCACAGCCCAACAGAACCAGGTGGCAAAGCCCACATCAGCATCTGACGAGGATACTCAATGAAACGCAGCACCCTGAGCATTTGCATCCTGGGCGCCATCTTCGCGCTCGACAACATCGATCTGGACACCGTCGCGCCCGAGGCACGCGGCAAGTCAGTACTGGCCTTGAGCACAAACGACGCTGGCGAGGCCGAGCTCCTGATCTACGGTCCCATAGGAGACTATTTCTGGGGCGACGGCGTCACCGCCGCAAGCGTCGTCGAAAAGTTGGCAGCGATCAATGCCAGCACCATCAACGTTCGAGTCAACTCGGACGGTGGAGTGGTCACTGATGGTTTGGCCATCTACAACGCGCTCACTCAGCACCGTGCGACTGTGAATGTCACGGTCGATGGGATCGCGGCAAGCATCGCGTCGCTGATTGTCATGGCTGGCGCTACGCGCCGCATGCATGCGAATACGATGATGATGCTGCACGGTCCCCAGTCTGGCGCCTGGGGCTTTGCTGGGGACCTTCGTGACCGCGCGGACGTCCTCGATACGTATGCCGCATCCATGCAGACGAACTACGCTGCGCGTGCGGCTGATCCTGCCAGCATTTCTGCGATGCTGAACGACCGCAAAGATCATTGGTTCACAGCTGCTGAGGCTGTGGCCGCCGGCTTGGCTGATCAGGTGATCGCAGCGGAGCAAGCGGCAACCAGTGATGCCGTAGCAGCGGCGGCCCTTCTTTCCTATGTGCAGGCCATCACCAGCACACCCGCGCCGCTCGCCCAGACGTTGCGCCACCGAATCCAGACGACGACCACGCCGTCTGCCTTTGCCTCGCTCCGCGAGGGCCACCAGCGGGCCATCTATGCCCATCTCGAGGAATCGACCATGAAACAAAAGTGCCATCTGATCCTGGCGCAGGCGGGCAACAATGGCGCGCCGGCTCCTGCCACTCCGCCTGCGCAAGCCACTGCAGCCCCCGTTTCTCAGTCCCCGGCGACAACCGGCACCGAGGACGTGATCGCTTCGCTCCAATCCCGTAACACCGCCCTTCGTGGCGTGTTTGCCGGGTTCCATGACATTCCCGGCATCCGGGAGCTCGAGGCGGACTGCCTGGCCGACCCGCGCATGACCATCGAGCAGGCGCAGGCGCGTTTGCTTGGCCGAATGGGCAACGGCGCTTCCCCGCTTGCAGCCGCTGGCAGTCCGCGCGTTGAAGCGGGCCGCGATGAGCGCGACGCCGTGATGGCACGGACCGTGCAGGGCATTCTGGCGCGCGCCGGCCATCTTTCTGGTCGCGAAGCCGATGAAGCCCGCCAGGGTAATCCCGCAGCGCGGTCTTCGTTGATCAGTCTGGCCGAGGATTCCCTCATTCGCGCGGGCATCAATACGCGCAGCATGACGCGCGACCAGATCGCCGCCCAGGTCTTGGCAGCCCAAACCACCAGCGACTTCCCGATCTTGCTGGAGAACACCCTCCACAAGATGCTGTTGGCCGCTTACCGTACGCAGCCGTTCACCTGGCGTCGCTTCTGCGCGACGGGCACGCTGTCGGATTACCGGCCCCACAACCGCTACCACATGGGTTCGTTCTCGGACTTGAAGCCGGTGAACGAAGCCGGTGAGTACGAGAATGGCGTTTTGTCGGACGGCGCCAAGGAAACCATCCAAGGCAAGCGCCGTGGTCGCATCCTGCAGATCACCCCGGAAGTGTTGGTCAATGATGACCTCGGCGCTTTCACGACCCCGACGCAGGCCTTGGGCCAAGCCGCAGGTCGGACGATCGAGAAGGACGTGTACGCGCTGTTCGCCTTGAACAGCGGCAACGGCCCGACGATGAGCGATGGCAACCCGCTGTTCCATGCCAGCCACGGGAACATCGCCGGAACAGGTGGTGCTCCGACGATTTCCTTGATCGATGCCGGGCGCCAGCAAATGGCCCAGCAGATGGATGTCGGCGGCAATGACTACCTCGACATCGTTCCGGACTTGTTTCTGGGCCCGCTTTCGCTGGGCAGCACTGCGCGCGAGATCAACGCCCAGGAATACAACGATGAAAGCCAGAAGCATCAGCGCAAGCCGAACGTCGTGCGCGGCATCTTCTCGGATGTCATTGATTCCGTCCGCCTGTCGGGCACTGCCTGGTACATGCTCGCCGCGCCCGGCATTGAGCCCGTTTTCGAGGTTGCATTCTTGGACGGCGTGCAGGAACCCACGCTGGAACAGGAGAAGAATTTCCGAACGGATGGCCTGTCCTGGAAGGTTGTTCACCGCTACGGCGTCGCGGCGATCGGATTCCGCGGAATCAACAAGAACCCGGGCGCATAAGGCAGCAAGCCCCATTCCAAACAAGCGCGGTCTTCGGGCCTCGCACGAATCGAGGACAGGAACATGGCAAAGAACTACGTGAGCAAGGGTGACGTTATCCCTTGGACCAACAGCACCGGAAACGCGGTCGTCAGTGGACAGGTAGTGGCGCTGGGGCACTGCATCGGCGTGGTGCTCGCAGCGATCGCGGCCGGAGCAACCGGAAGCGTGGCGGTGGAGGGCGTATTTACCGTGCCGAAGGTCTCTGCGGCGGTTTTCGTCCAGGGCGAGAAGCTCGTCTTTGACGTCAGCGCCAACAGCGGCGCTGGCGCGTTCGATGACTCCGCTGCGACACCGGCTACCGGTGACATCACCGGCGGCGCGGTTGCTTGGGCCGCTGGCAGCGATGGCCAGACCACAGCCACGGTGAAGCTGACGCCCGGCAACGCGGCGAAGGCGTAAGACAGGACCGTCACCGCACGCGGGACCGGGATGGCGCGTGCGGTGACGAGTTCCTTTTTCACTCCATCGAGCAGGGGCGATGAGCGAGCAAAACATGAAGCTGGAAAAGGCCGCCGAGAACACGCTTGCACGATTCGTCGTGCAACTGATCACGCCCGTCTTGCTGGGCCTGATTGCGTGGCTGGGTGCCCGTCAGCTCTCGGCAATCGAGACCAAGCAGGACAGCCTGGCTGAAGAACAGGCACAACAGTCGCGCAAGACGACCGCGATCGCGTCCGATGTGCGAGACCTCAATACCCGTTTCGACGTGATGGCGGTACGCCGCCTGGACGAACTTGAAAAGCGCGTTGACCGCGTTGAGCAGGCGACAAAGACCCCGTGACCGATTCCTTTCCCACCTTCATCAACCGGCTGCTCTCGCACGAAGGGGGCTTCACCGATGATCGCCGTGATCCGGGCAACTGGACGGGCGGAGCCGTTGGCGTCGGTCAGCTCAAGGGAACCAAATTCGGCATCGCTGCCAACACGTATCCGCAGATCGACATCCGCAATCTGACGCGCGACCAGGCAGTGGCTATCTATCGGCGTGACTTCTGGGACCGGGCTCAGTGTTCCAAGCTGCCGAACGCCGTGGCGTTCCAACTTCTGGATGGGGCGGTCAACAGCGGCATCGCCCAGGCATCCCGTTGGCTGCAACGGGCCGTTGGCGCAGCTGACGATGGGTTCATCGGGCCGGCTACCCTCAAGGCTGTCCGGGAGGCGGATGCCAACGACTTGGTACTTCGCTTCAACGCAGCGCGTATCGATTTTATGACCCGGTTAAAGAACTGGCCTGTCCATGGCGCTGGCTGGATGCGCCGGATTGCCAGCAACCTTCGATTTGCTTCCGAGGACAACTGACTATGAACCTGCTGCTACTCGTCGCTCTCATCGTTGCATTCGTCGTCGCAGCCGCCCTGGGCGTGCGCGCCATCGGTGGCAACATCACGTTGGTGGAAGACTGGAAGAAGGCGTGGCGCTGGTACAGCACCTACGGCCTGATCTTGCTTGCTGCGATGCCCGACATCTTCAACGCGCTCCTGGCCGGTGACTATCTGGCCGGCACACCGGTCTCGGAAGAGTTTTCCTGGTGGATTCGGATCGGGGCGGGCGCAACCTTCCTGCTGCGCAGCCTGAATCAGCTCAAACGGCCGGACCTTCCGAAGTTTGACAGCACCGACGGCGCCGGCGCCTGAGCGATGGGCCTCTCTGCACTCTCCGTCAAGCCGCTGCTGATCGCACTGACGATCTGCCTGGTCGCCTTGCTGACCAGCAACGCTGGTTGGTGGGTGCGCGCGAGCGTCTTGTCGAGCGAGCGTGACGTGGCTGTCGCTGATCGAGCAGTGCTTGCCACTTCGAAGGACGCCTACAAAGTTCGCGTGGGAGAGTTGACGGCTGCCAATCGCGTGTACGACGCAGAGTACTCCCGCCTGGCGAAAGAGCTGCAGCTCGCTCAAGGGGAGACCGCGCGGTTGAATGCGGAGGGTGATCGCGCTGTTGCTGCCGCGCAGGCCAAAGCGGACGAGGCCGATCGTGTACTTAAGACCTTCATGGAGCGATACGCCCAGCAAGTGCGCGTACCCGATTGCGCCCAGGCGCTCAGCACAATACAGCGCCTTTGCCCGGCACTGGGGGGCTACTGATGCGCATCCTCATCGTCTTGATCGTGAGCGCCTTGCTCTCTGCTTGCAGGAGCGGAGTCCGCCCCGACCTTCCTGAAGCGTCCACCGCAGTCCTGCCCAAAGTGCAGATCGTGGAGCGCATTGTGTACGTCAAGATTCCCGAACGCCTGACCAAGCAGGAAGCGGTTCCCGAGGGCCCCATCGCACAGTGCTTCGACGTCGCTGCGGCGCGCCGTGCTGTGATTGAGCGCCAGAACGCCCGTGCGGCCGAGATCGCAACGATCGAAGGGACTGAGGTGAAGCCGTGAGTATGGTGAGAATCGAGGTGGACGCCGACAACTTGTTGGTCCGGCAGTTCACTGCGGTGGAACGCAACCAGCTGCCGTTTGCTGCCGCCCAGGCAGCGAACGCGACCGCCGTCGAGATTCGCAGTATCTGGGCAAGAACCGCTTCCCGCGTATTTGATCGACCCGTGCCGATCACGGTGAAAGCAGCGCAGTACGAGCGCGCGACCAAGCAAAAGCCATACGCGGTCATCAAGCTTCGCGATGAGGCCAGCAATGGCACTCCGCCGGCTCGCTACCTGCTTCCCCAAGTGGAAGGTGGGACGCGCCGAAAAAAGGGCATGGAAAGACTTCTCCAGGCGAAAGGGGCAATGTCCGCCGGCTCGTTCGCGGTCGCAGGCAAGGGCGCCGACCTGGACGGTTACGGGAACGTGCGAGCCAAGCAGGTAAACCAGATTCTGTCGCAGCTGGGTGCCCGCAATGACGCCCTGCAGAATGAGACTGAAGCCAGTCGGCAGCGGCGGCAGGCCCGTGCCGCCAAGAAAGGCGTAAGAGGTGGAAATTTCTTTGCGATTCGCGCCAAGCGAGGTCGCTTGCTGCCCGGCATCTACGAACGCTTGGTGACGGGCTTTGGCTCTGCCGTTCGCAGCATCTTTGTGTTTGTGCCCAATGTCCGCTACCGCCCGCGTTACGACATTTTCGGTCTCGCTCAGCGCACGTGGCAAAAGCTCATGCCCTTTCACTTCGCCCGCGAGTTGAAAAAGGCCGTGCAGTCCTCCCGGTTCCGGAGAGGGGCATGAGCGAGGCCCTCTTTCGTCGCAACTTCGATCGCGCGTTCTTATCGGCATGGGGCGTCGCTACAGGCGGCCTTTCTGGCACCTACACGTCGCAGGCAGGTGCAGAAACGGCCGTCGATGTGCTGGTGGACCCGGCGACAGACGACTTTGGCGACGACCTGGCGCCGATTTCGTATGACAAGGCGCTGGTTACGCTGTTCCTGGAGCAGGTGTCACCCGAAACAGGGGGTGTCGTTGCCGTTGGGTCTGACACCTATTACCTGGTGAAGCGGACACCGCTTAGCGATGACTCGCGCAGTGAATGGGTAGCCCGCCGTGGCTAGCCCTCGCACGGTATTGCTGCAAGCCGTGGAGGCATGCCTGGCGCGTATCCAGGTAGCTGACGGCTACCGCACCGACGTCGGCTCGGACGTGACGCTGGAGCCGGCGCCCGCACTTGCTTCGGAAAAGCCGATTGGCCTGCTGACGGTGGTCTGGTTGCGGCAGGAACGCCCCGTCGACTCCGCCGTGCTCAGGACCCACCGCCTTACTACGTTCCGCGTTGTGGCCAAGATTCCCGCCGACATGGATGAAGCTCAGGAGCGGGTAGACGCGCTTGTCAGCGATATCGAAAGGGCCTTGGACGGACAACAGGCTGAGTTTCCGCCTCGCTACTCGGCTCCGGTGTATCAGTTCGCGGAACCCCTGGCGGCCGAGCCCGAGGCGGGATATGTCGGTGCCGCCGTCACTTTCACCAGCAACATCCCCAAGCAATAACCCGCCGCCCAAGCGGCATTACTCGAGGACACCATCATGCAAGACCAAAGCTACCTGGGCAGCGGCAAAATCCTGATGCGGGAATTCGGCTCCGCTGCTCCGTTCGAGGAAGTTGGCAATTGCTCGCTTCTGACGTTCAGCCCGCAGGTCAACACCCTGAGCCTGCAGGACTTCACCAAGCCCGGCGGCGGTACTCGCAACCGCGTGGATCGCGTCACCGAGGTGCAGACGAGTCTGACTTTCCACGACTTCGCCGGTGCCAACTTCTCCCGCTTCATGCGTGGCAGCGTGACCACAGTGGCCGCGGGCACCGTCACCGACGAAGCTCTGGTGGCCTACAAGGGCGGCTTCACGCCGCTGGACAAAATCGCCAACGCGATCACCACGGTCGAACCCGCAGCCGGCGGGACCGCCTACACCGCTGGCACGGATTACGTGTTCCAGGACGGCGGCATTTACATCCCGTCGACCAGCACCATTACCAACCCGGTTGGTGGCGCGGCGAACATCCAAGTCACCTACACGCATGGCGCCCAGGACGTGACGCAGGCCTTCGTGACCTCGGCCAAGCAGTACGAGATGCTTTTCCTGGGGTTGAACGAAGCCCAGAGCGGCAAAGCCGTCCGCGTGCATGCGCACAAGGTCAGCGGCGGCGTCATCGAGCAGCTCGGCCTCATTGGCGAAGAGTACGGCGCCGGCACCGTAAATGGTGGTCTGCTGGCCGATACCGCCAAGGGTGTGGGCCTGTCGCAGTACTTCACTGTGGAGCAGGTGAACTGATGCAGGACATGGACGTCATCGAGCCACAGGCTCGCGTCGTCGAGTTCCGGGGTGAGCGGCTGGAGATCCGGCCGCTCACCATCGGTTCGGTCCCAGGCATTGTGAGAAAAGCCAGCGGATTGATCGATGCCTTGATGCAGGCGCCATGGCTTATTGACGAACAGGCGACCGATGCCCAAACGCTGGACGGCATTCTGGGACTGATTGCAGATCACGGCGAAGCACTCTGGGAAGCGGTCGCGTTGGCTATCGGCAGGGACCCACTATGGGTGTCTGGGTCCGATGCTGCGGAATTCATGGATTTGGCCATGGCGGTGCTGGAGGTGAACCGAGATTTTTTTACGCGGAGAATCGCGCCGCTCCTGGGCGGCCTGCGGCTGCCGGCGCCTGGACTTGGGCGGACAGCCTCCAGCTCCTGATTCAGCACGGGCACTCTTTCACGGAGGTGCGCGCGTTCACTTTGGCGCAAGCCCGGGCCTTCAGCGACGCGGCTCAACGCGCTGAACGAAGGAACCTGTGTGACCTGACCCGCGCGATGCGGGCAACGCAGTACGACGCGAACACCTTCAAATCCTTCCTCGACACCTTGGAGCGCAGAAAGTGAGTACCAATGGCAGCGCCAACCTGCGTGTCCGTGTTTCTGCTGACTTGGCCGATATCAAGCAAGGTCTCGCGCTCTTGCGCGGCGAGTTCGCAAAGGTCAAGAAGGATGCTGCTCAAGCCGCTCCGAATGACAACAGGTGGGCAACAGGCCTTCGCAACATTCGCAACCAGCTCGCAGGCGTTGTATCGGCGTATGCCGCCCTGCGTGGCGTTCGTGTGTACTCGGAGCTTGCAGACCAAGCTGCCAATTTGGCGGCACGGCTGAAGCTGGCCACGAGGAACCAAGAAGAGTTCGAAGGTGCGTATCGTGGCACTTTCGACATCGCACAACGAACTGCAGCCGAATGGGACTCGGTTGTCGGTCTCTACTCCCGCCTGTCACAGTCGACCACACTTGGTCAGCGAGAGATTCTGGGGCTGACTGAGACTATCAGCCAAGCCTTCCAGGTATCCGGCGCCGGACCGCAGGACACTGCCAACGGCATCAGGCAGCTGACGCAGGCGATCGCGGGGGGCACTCTGCGAGCTGAAGAATTCAACTCGATCATCGAGACGAGCCCGCGCATCGTGCAGGCCTTGGCCGACCACTTCGGCATTGCCTTCGGCAAGGTGCGGAGCTTGGTCAACGATGGCAAGGTATCCACTCAGGATTTGATCAATGCCTTGGATAGGGCTGGAGATAGCATTGCCGATGAGTTTGGAAAGCTGCCACTAACCGTATCGCGGGCCATCCAGCAAGTACGCAATGCGCTAATCGGGCTCGTCGGCGGCACTGATGAGGCCACAGGCGCGTCCAAAGGTCTGGCGAAGGCTATCAGCGATCTCGCCACTACTCTGCAATCTCCTGGCGTTCGCGAAGGATTCTCTGCTTTCGTGCAGGGTGTCTCAAACGCGATTTCGGTCCTGTTGCGGCTCGGGTCCACTGCTGCCAGCGTTAGTAAGTTTGTCGGAGAGGAATTCGCAGCGCGCTTCGGCGGTCCCGCACTGGAAGACACCATTCGGATCGAAGAGCGTCTTCAACGCCTCCGGAAAACCATGGACGTCGTGCGCAAAGCCAACTCGGACACGGCTTGGAATCTTGTCAGGAAGGGTGACTCGCTGCTAAGCGCAAGCGAACTGACGCCGGGCGACCTCTTCAGCAAGCGTGAGACTGTGCTTCGCCGGCTCCAAGGAGAGATCGACAAGGAGAACGCGAAGCTGCGAACAGGCGCGTCTCTGCGTGGGCGGTCGGTGGCGGCGGAGGAAGCTACCGCGCAAGCGACGGAGAAGACGACCGCCGCCGTCGCCGCTGGCGGGGCGAAGGTCAAGCAGATTGCCGAGTCTAACGCACTGTTACAGGACGAACTGCGCCGATCACTGGCCGAGGTTGAGCGCCTCTACGCGGAGCACCAAATTGGTATCGAGGAGTATTTCCGGCGCCGGAAGGGTGTGCAGGAACAAGCGATAGATGCGCAAATCCAACAGACCAGGAACGAACTGGCCGTGGCGACTGATCTGGGCTCCCGGAGGAACCTGGAGGAACAGATCATCGTATTGCAGCGCGACCGGGCGGAGGCTGGTGAAACTGCCGCTCGCGAGCAGGCCGAAGCGGAAAAGGATCTTGCTCGTCACGTGGAGAGCGTTCGCAGTCGCCTCGCCGCCCTGAACGGCGATGCGGCCGAGGCGAGGCGGAAACAACTTGAAGATGAGTTCCGCGACCAAAAGGCGCTGCTCCTTGCAAACGGTAATACGGAAGCCGTGGCCGAAATTGATCTGTATATCAACACCGAGGTAGCCAAGGCACAACTTGAGCAGTTTCGCGAGGAAGCGAGCAAGATCCTTGGAAACTTGCAGGGTGGGGAGTCGTCGATTTCGTCACAAATGGAAGCCGGCGCGCTTGGCATGGGCGAAGGTGAGCGTCGGTTGTTGGATCTACGAAAGCAATCCCTTGGCCAGCTGCGATCTTTGCGGGACGCAGTGACGGATTTCTATGCCAAGACAAAGGATCCATCCGTCCTTGCATTCCTGACTCAGTTGGACGGCAACATCGCCGACGTGGGTAGTTCGATGCAAAATTTTCGCCAGGACATCGAAGACATCGGCTCCAGTGCTTTTGTTTCAGCCATCGATGACCTGATCGAAGGAACAAAGTCCTTCAAGGATGCCTTCCAAGACATGGTTCGTAGCTTCGCCGCTGGTGTGGCGAAGATGATTGCGCAGGAACTGGCACTTCGCGCCATCAGGTCGGCATTGTCGGCATTCGGAAGTGGAGCGGGTGGGGGTGGGGCATCGGTGCCAGCAGCCCATCGCGGTGGCATTGTCGGTGCTCTGCAGATGGCCCGGCACAACATCAACCCCTTGGTGTTCGGTCAGGCTCCTCACTATCACGGCGGCGGTGTAGCCGGCCTCACCGGTCTTGCCAACGATGAGGTGGCGGCCGTGCTTCGCCGCGGCGAAACCGTGCGCACCGAGCAGCAGGAAGCTGCTCTGTCCGCGCGCTTGGACAGCGCGCAAGGCGGCCGGCCGGGCTTGGTCACGACGCCCATCGTGGCCATTGGTGAGTCGGCGATCGCGGACGCCATGTCCAGCGCCGCCGGCACCAACGTGATTCTGACCGTGGTCAAGGAGAACTGGGAAGGCCTGAGCCGAGGTGCGCAGTGACCGACCCCGTAGCCTGGACGTTTGCCACCGGCGGCGAAGTCAGCGAGCAACTGGATTGGTTGACGGACACCCTGGCTGCCGCCACCGGACCGATCCAGACGCGCCGCCTGCGCGAGGCGCCGCTGGTCACGCTGGCGTTCAGCGGCCTGGAAGCAACGACCCGTCGTCGGTGGCTGGAAGCCCAGCTGTGGCACGTGGGTGCCGGTCCCTGGCTCGCGCCGCTGGTGATGGACGCACAGGCCTTGGCAGCGCCACTGGCAAGTGGAAGCGCCACAGTGCCGGCTGACACGGCCCATGCGCGCTTTGTGGCGGACGGACAGGCGCTGCTGTGCGGTGACAACCCGCGCGATTTCGAAGTGCTGTCCATCGAGTCCGTGGGTGATGGCGAGCTGCTGTTGGCGGAGGAGACGGCGCGTACCTGGCCGGCCGGCACGCGCCTGTCACCCCTGCGCCTGGCCACGCTGGATGGCCAGCCCTTGTTGGGCCGATTCACCAGCGATCACACGGATGTCTACCAGGTGCGCTTTCGCCTGCAGGCGCCGCTGGAGTCGCCGGCCGACTTTGGGCCCACGACCTACCGGTCCTTGCCGGTGCTGGACCGCCGACCGGTGTGGACGTCGGATCCGCGCTGGTCGCCGGAGCGCACCCTGACGACCGCCGATCATGATGCCGCGCCCGCGCAGGTCTTTGACCTGGTGGGTGCGGCCACGCCGCGCGTGGTGCTGCAGTTCGCCCTGGTGGGCATGGCAGAGGTCCAGGCATTCCGCGGGCTGCTCTACGCGATGGCAGGGCGCTGGTCGCCGGCGTGGGTGCCGACGTGGGCCTCTGACCTGCGCGTGGTGGCCACCGTCGCCGATGGCGCCACCACGCTGGATGTCGAAGGTCCGCTCATGTCGGAGCACGCCCTGACCAGCAACCGCCGCGACATCCGCATAGAACTGGCTGACGGTACTGTCCACTACCGCCGCATCACCGCTGCTGTCCTGCAATCGCCCACTGCGGACCGGCTGACCCTGGATACGCCCATCGCCTCGGGGTTTGCGGCCAACCAGGTGGCGCTGGTGTCATTCCTGACACTCTGCCGACAGGAGAGCGACATCAACGTCCTGCGGCATTTCGACCACGCCACGGTGCAGTGCGAGCTGGTGCTCAAGGGGGAAGTCCATGCCCTTTGACGTGCTCGAACGCAGCCGCTGGGGTGCCCGGCCGACACACCTTTTCATCTTCCAGCGGCAGATGCAGATCACGCGTTTCGCCAATGCCGAGCGTCCGATCGTGCTCGGCGGCGAGACGTTTGCCGCCGCCGGCATCACACGCAGCAACCTGCGCGACAGCACCGAGTCGTTGAAAAACAACATCACGATCCGGTTCCCGTACCTGCTGCTGACACCGCCGGACGGAGTCTACCCGCCCACGCAAGGGTTGGGCGACATCTGGCGGCCGTATCCGCCCAGCGATCGCATTTTCGTCAGTTGTCTGGCCTACCACCGCGGGGATTCGGATGCGGCCATCGAGTGGACCGGCCGCGTCATCGGGCCGGAGTTCACCGACGCCGAGTGCGTACTGACGTGCGAGCCCAGCAACTCCACGGGCCGGCGCAGCGGCCAGCAGAAGCGCTGGCAGCGTGCCTGCTGGAAGCAGCTCTATTCGCAGGGCGATGGCATGTGCAACGTCGACCAGGCGCTGCACGCCATCCCGGCCACGCTGACGGGCGTGGAGGGGCTCACGCTGCGATCGCCATCGTTCGTCCTGCCGGCCGGCAACCTGGCCGGCGGCATGTGGGTCTGGACGCGGGAGGATGGCCTGCAGGACTACCGCACCATCGAAGCCCACAACGGCGACAGCATCGTGGTCAGCTACGGCGCCACGGACTTCGCTCCGGGCCTGGCCGGCGACGCCTTCCCCGGCTGCGCGCATGACTGGGAGGCCTGCGAGGACTTCGACAACACCGACAACTTCGGCGGTGCCGTGTACCTGCCCATCAAGAATCCGATGGGAGGCAGCCCCGTATGGTGAGGCGCCTGCATCGCTGGAGCTGGTTGCTGCGCTACTGGGTGCTGGACAAGTACCACGAACGCTTGCGGCTGGCGGTCTTCTTCGCGGCATCGGCGTTGACGGTGGCACTGGTCGCTTCGCTGGCATGGTCGATGCGCGAGGCCGCGGCCCATCCGCCGGTGGTCACCGCCGATGGCGGCGCGACCATCATCATCCAGATCATCTTGTTCGTGATCTCGCTGGCCATCAGTTATGCCATGCGGCCCAAGACCGAGCAGATGAAGCCACAGGAAGGCTCCATTCCCCAGGTCGAAGACGGCAAGGCCATGCGCCGGCCTTACGGCACGGTGTGGTGCGACGACTCCACGATTCTGGCGTGGCGAAACCTGGGCACCGAGCCAATCAAGAGCAAGGGCGGCAAGAAATGGAAGCCGGGCCTGCTGCCGGGCACCACGAACCCGATTGAGTCCTGGTTGGATGACAAATGGAATGTTTCCGGCCTGGCCGACGTCGACGACCCGCTGGGCGGCGGTAACCACTATCCCGACGATGACGATGACTTCGATCCCGACAGCCCCTGACGTGCGCGTGACGGCCGCGCACCTGCGCAGCATCCCGCATTACACGACCCGCCGCGGCTTCTGCGTCAGCGGCGCGCGCGCGTGGTTCCAGCGCCACGGGCTGGATTTTCGTGCCTTCGTGCGCGACGGCATCCCTGCGTCGCAGCTGGAAGCCACCGGCTGCGGCCTGGGCGCCGCGCTGGCCAACTGGGCCCGCCAGGAGGTCGCGCATGGGCGGTAAGAGCAAAGCCCAAACCATCGGCTACTGGTACCGCCCGGGCATCCACTTCGGCCTGTGGGGTGCCGAGCTCGATGCGTTCCTCGAGTTCCGCGGCGGTGATCGCACGGCCTGGAAAGGCATGGCCACCGAGAGCGGGCAGATCTACATCAATGCCCTGAACCTGTGGGGCGGCGAGGCCTCCGAGGGCGGCATCGCCGGCTATTGCGATCTGATGCTGGGTGAAGCCGACCAGCAGCCCAATGCCTGGCTGGCCCAGACCTTTGGCGATAAGCAACCTGCCTGGCGCGCGGTATCGACGCTGGTGTTCAAGGGTGGTCGCTACGGCGCCATGAACCCATACCCCAAGCCGGCGTCATTCAAAGGCCGGCGCATCCTGAAGGGCTGGGACGATGACATCGCGTGGTATCCGGAGACTGCGCAGATCCTCATGGCCGAGGGCTTTCCTGCGCCGCTGCTGGACCAGGTGTACGCGACGACCACGTATGAGGGTGATGGCGCGGCCTCGCGCCTGATTCCCAGCATCGATCTTTCCGCCGGCGGCATTTCGTGGATCAAACGGCGGGACGCGAACGGCACCCACGCCGTGCAGTTTTCGGTCAAGGGCGAAGCTCCGCGCCAGTTGAATTCCTCGACCACCAACGTGGCCAGCCCGGCTGCGTCCACCTTCGGCGTGCAAGGTACGACGTTGACCAACGCGGCCATGAACGTGGCCAGTGCCACGTACGTCAACTGGGCTTTCCAGAAGACCCCGCGCTTCCTGGACATCGTGGAGTACACCGGTACCGGCGCCGTCCAGGTTGTCCCGCACAACGTGCAGGCCCCGGTTGGCCTGATGATGATCAAGTCGCTCGATGCGAGCGAGAGCTGGTCCTGCTACCACCGCGATCTCGGGCCCGGGGCGCGTTTGACGCTCAATGGACCGGGTGACGTCAACACGGGCACGCAGTACTGGAACAACACCAATCCCACCGAGCAAGCCTTTACGGTGGGCGTGGGGCCGAGCGCGCCCAACGCGTTGGGCGTGCACTATGTCGCCTTCGTGTTCGCGCATGACGCGGCCAACGAGGGCATCATCAAAGCGTTCTCGTACGTCGGTACCACGGCGACGCCCTTCAACGTCACCATCGGGCAGCAACCGGAGATGCTGCTGACGTTCTCGGCGAACGAACTGCATCAGCGCATGATCTTCGATCAGGTCCGGCAGCCGAGCTACAGCGGATTCGAGAAAATCCTTCGACCCAGCACGGATGGTTCCGAGACCAGTTCGGCGCCCGATTTCTTCGAGCTGTCAGCCGGCGGCATCACCTTCCTGGTGTCGGGCCATGTTCCGAACGTCAACAACACCCCGGTCTATGCGTTGTCGGTCGGCCACGGACAGTTGCCGGCCTATGGCGAGGCCGATTTGCTGGGCATGAATCCTGCCCACATGATCTACGACAGCCTGGTGTCCCAGAGCATGCAAGGCGAGCCGCCGGCGAGCATTCACCAGGGCAGCTTCCGTTCCGCGGCCTACCGCCTGTACCGGGAGCGCTTTGGGCTGTGCACCGAGTACGACCCTGACGCGGAAACCGTCGAGCAGTTCCGGCAGCGCATCTGCAACGTGATCGGCGCGCAGTGTTCGCGCAGTCGCGTCGATGGCCTGTGGTACCTGGACCTCATCCGCGCCGACTACAGCCTGGCCGCGCTCCCGATCCTGACCGACGACGACATCCTGGACTTCAAGGAGCAGGGCAGCACGCTGGATGATGCGGTCAACCAGATCAGCGTCAAATGGTTTGATCCGCAGCGCAAGGAAGATCGAACCACGGCGCCGCTGCAGGCCCTGGGCGCCATCATGGCCGCAGGCGGCGTCAACGCGGAAGTGCTCGAGTATCCGGAAATCCCCATCGAGCCGCTGGCGTTGCGGGCTGGCCAGCGCGACCTGTGGGCCAAGTCGCGTCCCCCGCGGCGCTTTGACCTGGTCTGCAGCCGTGCGCCCTACGCGCTGCGCATGGGAACGCGCTTCCGCCTGCAGGCGCCGCGCCGCGGCATTGGCGACATGGTCTGCATGGTCGGTGACATTGACGCCGGCACCCTGCGCTCCGGCGCGGTGCGCATGGTGGCGCTGCAGGACTTCTACAGCATGCCGGCCACCACCTACATTCGGCCCCAGGTACCGGGCGAGGAACCGGACGAAGCCCCGCAAGGCGCACCCCAGCAACGCCTGGTGGAGCTGCCGTATGTCGAACTGGCCGCGACGATGTCCCACGCGGACCTGGAGGCCATGCCTGATGGCGTTGGCTATGTCGGCGCGATCGCCACGGCTCCGCGGGTGGGCACCAACTTCGCGCTCTACACCAAGGCCGAAGGCGAGGAGTACGGCGAGGGCACCATTGGCAACTGGGCGCCGGCGGCGACCTTCGAGGATGACGCCGGGCTCACGACGACGGTCCTGCAGGTGGCTGGCCAGTCCGGCCTGTCGCGCGCCGCCATCGGCAGCCGTGTGTTGTGGGAACGGGAAGAGTGCCGCCTGGACGCGCAGGACACCGAAGCCGGCACGGTCACCCTGGCGCGCGGCTGTGCCGACACCGCTCCGGTGCCGCACGCGCCCGGCACGGTGGCCTACTTCTACGAGGATGCGCACGCGGTGGATGGCCGCGAGTATGCGGACGGCGAGGTGGTCACGGCCAAGCTGCTGACCCGCACGGCCAGCCAGGTACAAGACCCTGACGAAGCCCCGACTCTGACGCTGGGCATCGTCGCACGCCCGTTCAGGCCCTATCTGCCAGGGCGGCTGCGCATCAATGACGAGATCCTGCCCGAGTACCTGTTTGGGGCCATCACCGTCAGCTGGCAACACCGTGATCGCCTCCTGCAGGCGGATCAGCTGGTAGAGCATGAAGCCATGGGCCCGGTGGCGCCGGAGCCTGGCACGACTTACACCGTGCGCTGGTACATCGACGGCGTCCTTGATCACACCGACAGCGGCGTTTCCGGCCTCTCGACCACGTACACAGCCAGTGCCGATGGGCGGCTGCGCATCGAGGTGGAGGCGGTCCGCGATGGCGAAACCAGCTACCAGATGCACGTGCGCGAACTGCACTACACCGTTGTGGAGCGCGACATCCTGACGCTCAACAATGAAATCCAAACCCTTTCTTCCGATCCGATTTACATGGAGTAGCCGCAATGGCCGAACTTTCCACCATGCCCAAGACCACGACCCGCTTGACCGGGCGTGAGCTGCTTCCGTCCTTGCAGGGCAGTGCTGCCATCGGCGTCATGCTCGCCGAAATCGGCGAGGTTCCGCGCGGTGCCATCTTGGTGCGGCGGGCGAACTATGTGGCCGATACGGCCAGCACGTCCGCGGGTGACCCGGGCGCCGGCAACCTGCGCTGGAATCACGCCACGCACGCCTCCGCGACTCACCTGTACATCGATGACAGCGATGCGGACGCGCACGATCTGTCGGCCTTGTGGGCCACCCTGGTCGCCGGTGGCTGGGTCTACCTGTGGAAGGCCGATAACCTGGATGTGTTCGAGGTCTGGAAGGTGTCCGCGGTGACGGATGCAGCCGGTTACCTGGACCTGACCGTGATCTGGGAAGCCGGGGCCGGCGCGATCGCCGATGACACACCCCTCATCCTGACCATCCAGCAACCGGCCACCGCCGGCGCCGGCGTCGTCACCGGGCCGGTCAGCAGCACGGACAACTCACTGCCACGCTTTGATGGCACCAGTGGCAACACGCTGCAGGGGAGCGGCGTCACGGTGACGGACTCGGATGAGCTGGCCGGCTACAAAGCGAATGTGAATGTGCAGACCGGCACCACTTATACGCTGCAGGCGTCGGACTGCGGCAAGGTGGTTGAATTCACCAACAGCAGCGCCGTCACGGTGACTTTGCCCAACAACCTGGCGGCGCACTTCACCTGCTCCATCGTGCAGGCCGGTTCCGGGCAGGTCACCCTTAGTGCGGCGTCCGGCGCCACGCTGCGCAACCGCCAGTCGCACACGAAGACGGCCGGGCAGTGGGGATGGCTCTCGACGTATGTGCGCGCCAACAGCGGCGGCAGCGCCGCGGAGTACGTGATGTCCGGAGACAGCGCGTCATGATGTTGCTTCCGGCTGGCATGGGCGCGGTCAAGCCCGCTGCCATCAGTGGTGGAGTGGGCTCTGGCTTTACGGCCACGAACCTGGGCTCGAATGTCGTCCTGAGCAACGGGAACCGCACTGCCGCATTCGACACCACCGCAACGACGCGCCGCGCGCACGGGTCCCAGGTACGGAGCACGACCGGCAAGTACTACTTCGAGTTCCTGGTGGACCTGGGTTCCGGGGCAACGCTGTACCGGCCGGCCCTTGGCATCTCGGGCGGTGCCACTGCCATCACCAACCTGGGGGGCCTGGCAGGCGACTATGGCTACCTCAGCAACGGCGAAAAGCGCGGGAACGCTGGGTCCAGCTCGTCCTTCGGCGCGTCCTTCACCACGGGCGACATCATTGGCGTGGCCGTCGATTTTGCGGCCGGCCAGATCTGGTATGCCAAGAACAACGTGTGGCAAGGTGGCGGCAATCCTGCTGCGGGAACGAGCCCGGCGTTTAGCGGTGTGGCTGGGAACAAGCAGCCTACCGCGATGGTCACCTCATCCATGACGGCACAGGTGACCATTCGCACCGACACGGGCTCGCAATCGTATGCACCACCGGCTGGCTTCGTTCCTTGGGGGTAGCGACACGCGCTCGAAAGTGAATTGAAGGGGTGGGGCGCGCATAGACGCGCCCTCCACAATGCTTGGCCTATCACTACGTCCTGACCCACTCCCTGGAGGAAACCATGTCCGACGATCTGACCAAGCGCGGCGAACCGGACCGCAGCCGCATCGCGTTGGGTGAAGAACACGAAGTGCGCTACTGGACCAAAAAATTCGGGATCACCGAAGAGAGGCTGCAGGCGGCGGTGAAGGCTGTGGGCAATTCCGCTCAGAACGTGGAAGCCTGGCTCGACCGCAATAAGTGAGTCGCCGCGCGCGCGATGCAGCCGCGACTTACAGCCCTGACGTCATCTGCAAGGCCTCGGCGCCCAGGCGCACCTGCCGCTCTTCTTCCGGCGTCAGTCCGTAGGTCCGCGCCCGGACTTCGCCGGCGAACACCTGGTAGACATCCTCGAGGGGATAAGTCTCGCGGATCTCGCCCAATCGCACAGACAGGATGTCCAGCAGTGCATCGGATTTCGGGTGCAGCGTGGCATGCATGGGCGCACTGTGCCACCGAATCGGAATGAGTGGCCACCGGCAATGCCGCGGCACGACCGGTGGTCGCGGGGTTTCGGTGGAGTTGCGCGGTATCGGCTGGGAGACCCGCTACTTCGTCAACGCGGACCAGTCTGGAGGCACGACACCTTCCCGCAACAGCGTGGCCATCACTTCCTTGTAGATCTCGCCGCAGACATCCTCGTCGTGTCCCTCGAACAATGGCGCCCACGCATGCTCCAAGCGCTCAAGCAGTTTGTCGCCGGCCAGGGCCTCTTCCCTGATGGAGGTGATCCCCTTGAGGAAGTGCTCCCAATCGTCTGCGTCGAACAGGTCTGGTCTCATGGCCGAACTATCCCACCCGTGGCGCTGCTTTGCACCTGCCCCAGTGCCAGCCCGGCACCCTCGCCAAGCGAAGTGCCGACTGCCGTGGCTGACAACGTCAGCAGCCGACCGCGCCCTAGAACCGTCCCTTTTGTTCAATACGCACCGATGCGGCGATCTTGCCTATTCGCTGGCGCAACAAATAGTCGTGCAGACCATCCGTCAAAAGCGCGGCAGCTCGTTGACTGAATGACCAGTTCGGCAAGGTTCGGAAGCCGGTAACGATGTAGCGAAGCTCATGCGTAATGTATGCGTCGCCGAGAACGCGAATCGTTGAAAGGTCGAACTCTTGTAGCGGGACCAGTCGGTCGATGCGTTTTTGGAGCGCGGCATCAAGCAGCTTTCGCAGGTCGTGACCATACGAAAATCTCAGATCGCGAAGGCTGGCGCCCCGCGCCAATAAGTACGCTTTGAGCGAGAGCTCGATAGATTGCCCAAGTAGCATGTACAAGGGAGGCACTAACTCATCGTTGCGATTTTCCTCAACGATTCGAGCTGCTCTCAAATACTCATGCGCGTATCTCAGCATGCCGAACGGCGAGGTCACGCCGGGATGGTTCACTGGGGTTTCCGGGCCAGCTATGCTTCCCACTTCTGATCCACCACATTCCAGATGCCGGCCCCGGTGGCTACAGAGGCGACGAGTCGCGCTCCGTGGATGCAGTTTGCTTTCGTGGTATAGGCTTCAGCACTGTCTGCAATGATCTTGCCGTTGGCCGCGTGAAGCCGCCAACGCCACTCGCCAGTTCTGTCCTTATACAACGCAAACTGTTTCGGAATCTCAGCCATGGTCGCCTCGGTTGAAGGGCAGATCACCTGCCGGTGCGCACACCCTACATCCATCCCTTCGCAAGCGGTTGCAGGTAAGCCTGTGGATAACCGGTTGGCAATTTGAGCCGCCATCCATCTGCCTCAACCTTTTCACCTAGCCGCCCTCCCCGTGGGGGAATAGGCTATTCGGCATGCTCCCGCTAGGCTTCAATTGGACCCGCCACATCGACGGCCCGGCCCTTCGGGTGGGTGAGCATCTGGTGGCCTCGGCTACGCCTGCTAACAACGATTCCGGCGCCCCCTGGCGCATCTGCTTCCCGTATAGCGGTCCGCGGTATCACTTCGTGGCCAGCGAAGCGGGCGCCATGGCTTATATGGAAGCCTGGGCGGGCAAGTGGGAAATGGCGATCCGGGACGCAATCTTGGTTCAAGGACCAGGAAGGGCCGAAGTTCTGTCCAGGTACACGTCAAGAGACGCCAACCCCTCTTGCAATAGGGGGGTAGCCAAGGCCTGCCGAGCCTCTTAGGCGACCGCTGAGGGGCTCAGGCGGACATTCGTCTAAAAGGAGAGGGGGCAGTTGCGCGCAATGAAACGCAATGGCATATAACAACACATTGAGGGAGGCCGTGTAGAATTCACCGATCCCTTGAACCATGGACAATGGGAACCGGATTTGGCCATGAACTCGAAGTCAAAGAGCGCATCTGGAAAGGACTCCACCCCTCAAGGGGCGAGAGAGTACGCCCGAAGCTTCGTCACTCAGATTGTTTGCGAACTCAAGTTCCCAACGATCCTCGAGTTCGGCAATTCCCGGCCCCCTGCTTCCTTCGTCACTGCTCTCCGGAAAAAGTACCCAAACCTCGAAGCAGGTCAGCAAGTCAACATCAGCTTCGGCGGTACGTCTGAGACAACGCAGGCTCACATCTTGCGGGAAGTTCGCGGAGGTTGGCTCGCAACATTGAAACAGAGCTCAGTTTCGATTGAAGGAAACTCCTACGACGGCTATGCCGATTTGCGCAGTCGAGTCGAACAACTGGTAGCAGCAGCTGCTCCAATCATTGATTCGGATATTTGGACACGAGTCGGGCTTCGTTACATCAACACAATCTATGGCGATCCGGCGGACGGGTGGGTCAATCGTGATCTTGTTGGCCCGATAGGTCAGGAGCTCCTTCGCCCCGTCAACAGCTTCGGAGGCGCTCTGCAGGTGGGCACGCTTGAAGAGGGTGCACTATTGCGACATCAGCTCGCGCTGGTAACGAATCACCAGGGCGGCGACGTGAGCACCGTCTCCTATGTCATTGACCTCGATGTCTTTCAAGCCGCCGTTTCGGTAACCGATACGTTCGAGGTCTTGGACAAACTTCACGAACGATCTTTCGCGCTCTTTCAGTGGACGCTCGGAGAACGAGCCAAGTCGTACTTGCAGGCAAAGGATTGACTATGTATGACGTAACATTCCCCCCGGAATTAGTCACAAGCATCATGGCGCCTACCTCCGCAGCAGGAAGCAGTCCTCCCTACTTCAGTCAGTTCCTTGTCATGGAAGGGTATGGTGATGTAGGTCGATTGCGCGCCCATTTTTCGGGAAGTTCTCAGCCAGCCGACTCTTCGAATGCGCGTGCAAGCGCGTTGACGAGGAGTGAAGTCCAAACAAGCGAAGCAACGTCAAACTCTGACGAGTTGGCGCTGATCGCTCGCCGCCGCGTAGCGATCCTGGCTGCCCGAAATGGAACGGCAAAACCGTCTGTAGAGATCATCGCGAGACTCGAGCAACTCAATGCGCGCATCAAGCACCACGCACCATTGGTAACCCAAGAGCAAATCAATTACTTGGAAGCAGCCGTGGCAACTCGGGAAGAGTTGGCGGCGAAGCGCAAGGCTAGGGGCGAGCGCTGGGGAATTTGAAAAATGGGCCTCTTCGAGTATCCCGGCACGCGTCACGTGCGGACGCTCCGTCCGCGTAAGTTCAAGAAGTACAGCACGTACAAGAAGTACCTACAAAACGAATTCTCGCGGCTTTGCGTATATTGCCGACAGGCGGATTCGAGCGTGCCCAGCCTAATCTTTTCGGTCGACCACTACCGACCAAAAGGTCTTCCTCAGTTCGCGCACCTTCTTTGCGAGTACTCGAATCTCTACTACTGCTGCGCCAACTGCAACTCGCGTAAAAGCAATGACTGGCCTGCAACTGCTACGTCCAAGCGCGTAGTGAACCCGTGCGACGACGTGATGTCCGAGCACCTTCGGTTCAACTCAAAGAACGGCATGATGCATCCGCACTCTGAGCACGGAGAGCATATGGAAGAGCTATTGCAGCTTAACGACCCTGACCGGGTTGAATTTAGGCGGACCCTGATGTCTGTAGTGAATCGAGTTCAGTTGGACGTGCTTGAACTGAATAACCAGGAAGCGAAGCTGCTCAAGAAGTTTTCGAACAGCCAGATCTCGAAGACAGACTTTGATGACGCGCTTTCGGAAATCGTTGAAGATCGCGAACACCTTCGGCTGTTCATCGCGCGTAGCGTCGGGACGAAACCGTTACCTCCCTTGCCGAAGTCTCGGATGGGCATTCAGCTGCACACGTAAGAAGTGGCGGCGGGCTTTCCGCAAAAAGCAGGGAACGGGCGAAAACGCTGCGGTTTGATAGCACTCAATAAGTTGCGTTTGCGGAATGCATTCATACGTAACATGTGGAAACTCAACGAATCCCGGCGAGACTTTTAATCTTCCTCTGGAGTCGCGCACTCGCCCGAAATCCAGCAGCTTTTCATCGTTCCGGAACTTGTTCGGGTTTCAGGTGCGTATATCTTTTGAGCGTAGTCCAAGACTCGTGAAGCGTGAACTGGGCGACTTCTTGGATGCTATAACCCCGTTCAAATAATCGAGAAGTGGCCTCGTGCCTCAGATCGTGGAAGTGCAGATCTTCAATGCCCAGCAAGCGCGTTGCGCGAGTGAAAGCAGAACCGATTGACTTCGGGTCAAACGGGAAAACCCTCGGGTCTTCCAGAGAAGTGCCGTCCTGGTTAACGATTCTGAGAATTGGCTGAGCATCAATTATCGCCCAAGCATCGCTCAGCAATCGAAAGCGTTTGTGGTTACCGATTTTTTTGCGTGGATGTTTTACATCACGCAATAACGCCACACCGTTGCTCTTATCCAAGTCTGATCGCAAGAGGCGGGTGATCTCCTCCTGTCGGCGTCCCGTCAGCACGGCGAACCTAACGATATCTACCATCGGAATCTTGCCGCGTCGGCCGTCGAAATGGTCCAGCAGCTTAGTTTCTTCGTCGGCCAACATGCGGCGGTCGCGCTGACCGGACTTACCGATGGCGCGATCACTTCTGAGGAACTCAGCGGCGAGCTCGAGCTCCTGCAGGGGCACTGCAATATGCAGAGCAGCGGCGCCGGCCTTGAATACACCTCTCATCCAAATGATGTCGTTGCCGGCAGTTGCGGGCCCAGCCCCATCACGCCGGCGCTGGTCGATGAAATCCACGAAGTCGCGACGCGTCAACGTATCGAGCCAGCGCTCACGAAGTGCGCCGGTACGCAGTCGCTGAAGGTCGGCCTTCTTCGTCCTGCCCCACGGCTCGCCAGAACGCTCGCGTGTCTCGTACCAGGCGACCAGGTCGCCCAGCTTCATGCGCTTGCCAACGGGCCCGCCGCGGGCGCGCTGGGCATCGAGCGCAGCCTCGCGCCGCGTCAGCCATTCCTTGGCCAGGACCTTCGTGTTGAAGGTTTCGGACTCGCTGTGGACGACTTGGCCATCCTGCTTGAGCCTGATCTGCGCGGTGTATCCTGTCGAGCCGTCGGAGCGGCGGCGTGCCGTGATCGTTCCCATCGGTGCTACATGGCCTCGTTTGTAGCACTGAGCGTAGCACTTCACTGGCTCAAAAGCCGAGAATCCACCGGAAACACCACATAATGCAACAAGCTGAAAACACTGATATTTCTGGCGAAGAGGCAGCTGCCGCAAGCATTCCCGGGCCCCTGGCGGTGTCAGTGGCCCCGATGATGGACTGGACCGACTCCCACTGTCGGGTCTTCCATCGCCTGCTGTCACCCCACGCGCGCCTGTATACCGAGATGGTCCATGCGCAGGCGGTGATCCATGGCGATCGCGATCGCCTGCTGGGTTTCAGCGAGGTCGAACATCCGGTGGCCGTGCAGTTGGGTGGCAGCGAGCCGGCGTTGCTGGCGCAGGCCGCGCATATCGCGCAGGAGTGGGGCTACGACGAGGTCAATCTCAACGTCGGCTGCCCGTCGGATCGCGTGCAGGCAGGGCGTTTTGGCGCCTGCCTGATGAAAGAGCCGTCACTGGTCGCCGACAGCGTGGCGGCAATGATCGCCGCGGTGGACATTCCGGTGACGGTGAAATGCCGGCTGGGCGTGGATGAGCTGGAAGACTACGACCGCTTCCGCGCCTTCATCGATACGGTGGCCGCAGCAGGCTGCACCACCTTCTTCGTGCATGCGCGCAAGGCCTGGCTGCAGGGGCTGTCGCCGAAGGAAAACCGCGAGATTCCGCCGCTGCGCTATGAGTGGGTGCATCAGCTCAAACAGGAACTTCCGCAGCTGACCATTGCGATCAATGGCGGCATCGCCACGGTCGAGGGCGTGCGCGAGCAGCTTCGCCATACCGATGGCGTGATGCTCGGTCGTGCCGCGTACCACGAGCCTTATCTGCTGCACGAGCTGGAAGTGGCGTTGTGGGGCGGCGAACTGCAAAGCCGCGAGCAGCTGCTGCGAACGCTGCGACCCTACGTGGAGCATTGCCTGGCGCGCGGCATTGCGCTCAAGCATCTCAGCAAGCATGTGCTGGGACTGTTCCATAGCCAGCCCGGGGGGCGGCTGTTCCGCCAGATCCTGAGCGAGGGCGCGCATCGTCCCGGCGCCGACTGGTCCCTGATCGAGCAGGCGCTGGCGGCGACCACGATGACCGACCGCACGGCGGCGTAATCCCATGCTGACCCGCGATGCGGACGCGTTCCTCGGCTTCGCCCGCCACTGTGCGGCGGACTTCGGCCCGGCCACTGCGCGCGCGGCCTTTCTGGTCAGTCCCGAAGGATTCCAACGCGCCGAGCAGTCGGCCCGGGACAATCGCTACATGGCCGCGGCCGAGCGATTCGATGCGGACGCGGCCCTGGCCGAGCATCGTCAACTGCACTCAGCGCTGGCCCAGGATGTCCCGGTGATCGCCTTTGCCGGCAACCCCGCCACGCCCGATGCGGTGTTCCCCAACAATGTCTTCGCGACCACGCCCGGGCAGCTGATCGTGGGGCGCATGCGTCATCCGGTGCGCCAGCGCGAAGCGGAGCGGCCCGACATCCGGCGTTACTTCACTGACGTCATGGGCTATGCCGAACGTGATCTTTCCGGCCAGCCGCATCCCTGCGAATTGACCGGCTCGCTGGTCATCGACCGGGCACGGGGCCTGGGCTTCTGCGGCCTGTCCGAGCGCTGCGACGAGGCCGGCGCGGCGTTGATGCATGAGGCCTTCGGGCTGCGCGCGACGCTGATGTTCCCGCTCGCGCCGGGCGAGTACCACACCAATGTCCTGCTGGCCGTCCTGGCCGGCCGGGCGGCGCTGATCTGCCCGGCGGGCTTCGCCGATCCGCGCATCCCGGGGGTGATCGCCGAGCTCTACGGGGACCTTGCCGTGAGCTTGAACGTGAATGAGCAAGCTGCGTTTGCCGGCAATGCCATCGCGCTTTCAGAGCGGCGGGTCTGGATGAGCGAAGCGGCCTCGACCGCCCTCACGGCGGGGCATCGCCGGCAACTCCAGGAGGGGGCGGGCTTTGCCGTGGGGTGCGTGCCTTTGGCCGCCCTCGAGCATGGCGGGGGCTCGCTAAGGTGTTGTGTGGCCGAGATTTTCTGAGCGGCAGGAAACCTGAACGGGTCGGCCCAGCTTGTGGATAAGTTCAGACCGGATTCACTGCCGGACGCCAAAACTTTGCCTCCATTGGTCTAGGAAAGGTTTGGGGTTCCGTTCAGTTTGGCAGGCGGATATCCGTTACGATTCTGTTATGCATCGCACACTCTCCACTTTCTTGTCTGCCGGATTCCTGGCCATCGCCTCGGTGGTGGGAGCGGCTGCGTTGCAGGCCCAGGAGTACGGCGGACCCCCGCCGGGTTCGCATGGGCAGCAAGGCCAGGGCGGTTCGTCGCAGGGGCAGGGCCAAGGCAATCGTCCCCGCGCCAACTTCCCGCGTGCCGACTCGCGCGAAAGCAGCCACAACTCGCTCTCCGATTCGGTCCGCCGGGTGCAGCAGCGTGAGCCGGGCGTGCGCGTGCTGAGTGCCGAGCGCGTTCCTTTCGATGGTCGCGACATCAACCGCATCAAATACGTGGATGAGCGGGGACGGGTGCGTTACATGGACGACGCCGGCAATAGCCGCCGCCGCAACGTGCAGCGCAGCGACAGCGATGATTCCGCACCGCCGTCTCCACGTGGCGATAACCCTTCACACCCCTAGTCTTACGTACAATCGTTCGTAGGCCTGAGCGGCGCACTGCCGTTCCGCATTTTCAAGGAGAGTCCATGCGTATCTTGCTGGTCGAAGACGAAGCCCCCCTGCGCGAAACCCTGGCCGCTCGCCTCAAGCGCGAAGGATTCGCCGTCGATGCCGCGCAGGATGGCGAAGAAGGTCTCTACATGGGCCGCGAAGTGCCGTTCGACGTGGGCATCATTGATCTGGGCCTGCCGAAGATGTCGGGCATGGAACTGATCAAGGCCCTGCGCGATGAAGGCAAGAAATTCCCCATCCTGATCCTGACCGCGCGTTCGAGCTGGCAGGACAAGGTGGAAGGCCTGAAGCAGGGCGCCGACGACTATCTGGTCAAACCGTTCCATGTCGAAGAATTGCTGGCCCGCGTCAACGCGCTGCTGCGTCGTGCCGCCGGCTGGAGCAAGCCGACCCTGGAATGCGGCCCCGTGGCATTGGACCTGGCGGCGCAGACGGTCAGCGTCAATGGCAGCAATGTCGATCTGACCAGCTACGAGTACAAGGTGCTCGAGTACCTGATGATGCATGCTGGCGAACTGGTCTCCAAGGCCGATCTGACCGAGCACATCTACCAGCAGGATTTCGATCGCGATTCCAACGTGCTCGAAGTGTTCATTGGCCGCCTGCGCAAGAAGCTGGATCCGGAAAGTGAACTGAAGCCGATTGAGACCGTCCGCGGTCGCGGTTACCGCTTCGCCATTCCGCGCACCAACGAGAGCTGATGGCGTCCGCGGCGGACGCCGGGAAACCGGCTGGACCGACGCGACGCAAGCCCTTTGAAGGCTGGCGCCCGCGCTCGCTGCGCGCGCGCCAGCTGCTCGCTGCGAGTCTGGGCCTGGTCGCGTTCCTGGCGCTGGCCGGCTACGCGCTGGATCGCGCCTTCGTGGCAACCGCGGAAGACAACCTGCGCCAGCGTCTGAAGGCGTATGCGCTCAAGTACACCGACGAGATCGACTTCACCCGCGGCGGCGCGCTGATTCCGCCGTTCGACACGCCGGATCCGCGCTTCGACATGCCCGACAGCGGCCTGTACGCCGAAGTGATCCTGCCCAACGGGCGCTGGGGTTCCAACTCCACGCTCGGCCCGGCCTTGCCCAACTCGCCGATGCTCGGGCCGCTGGAGGAAACCTTCGACGGGCCGGTGCCGTTCCGCCGCGCCGATGGCGGAGAAAGCCAGGTGTACCGCTACGGTGTGGGTTTCATCTGGGCCGAGCGCGGGCCGGAGGCGGAATTTCCCTACAGCATCTACATCCTGGAAGACGCGCAATCGCTCAACGCGCAGATGCGCGTGTTCCGTGGTGCGCTCTGGGTGTACCTGGGCAGCGCCGGCCTGATCCTGCTGTTGCTGCAGATGGCGGTGTTGCGCTGGAGCCTGCATCCGCTGCGCCGCGTGGTCAGCGAACTGACCCGCGTGCAGCGCGGCGAAATCGTGCGCATGAGCGAACGCCATCCGCGTGAGCTGGAGCCGCTGACCGACAGCATCAACGCCTTCATCGAAAGTGAGCGCGAAAACCTGGAGCGCCAGCGCAACACGCTCGCCGATCTGGCGCACAGCCTGAAAACGCCGATTGCCGTGCTGCGCACGCAGCTGGACGCGGGCAGCGACGGTGGCGCCCTGCGCGACGAACTGGACGTGCAGCTCAAGCGCATGAACGGCCTGGTGAGCTATCAGCTGGCGCGTGCGGCCTCCAGTGGCCACAAATTGTTCTCGGCGCCGGTGGTGATCGAGCCGCATGCCGAAGAAATCGTGCGCGGGCTGGAAAAGGTCTACGCCGGCAAGCGCGTGCTGTGCGAGTTTGAAATCGATCCGCGCGCGCGCTTCTACGGCGAGCCGGGTGACCTGCAGGAACTGATGGGCAACCTGCTGGAAAACGCCTTCAAATGGGCGCGCTCGCGGGTGCTGCTGACGGTCAATTCCCTGCCGGCACCGGCCAACCGGCGTGCCGGCTTGTACCTGTCAGTGGAAGACGACGGCCCGGGCATCACCGATGAAAACATCCCGGTGGTGCTGCAGCGTGGCGTGCGCGGCGACGAACGCGTGCACGGCCACGGCATCGGCCTGTCGATCGTGCAGGACATCGTGCGCGACTACCGCGGCGAGTTGCAGGTCAAGCGTTCCGAAGAGCTGGGCGGGGCGCACTTCAGCGTCACCCTGCCGCAAACCCTGTAAGGCTCAGAATTCCGGCGGTGGCCCATAGAAGCGGCGCAGGTGCGCGGCGACTTCCGGCATGGCCTGGCGCAGGCGTTTGGGCGCGGAGAAGTGGTATTCGCTGACCACCGCGAAGAACTCCTCGGGCGCTTCGGCGGCGTAGCTGTCGATGCTCGTGTCCTGGCCGGCGTCCACCGCCTTGCACAACTGCTCATACTCCTGCTGGAAGTCGCGCGCCCACATCCGCAACCAGCGGGCGGGCAATGGCGGCGTGCCATCCAGCTCGCCATCGAGCGCATCAATCTTGTGCGCCATCTCGTGTGCGACCACGCAAAAGCCCGCATCCGGTTCGGCCAGATCGGCCTGCACGTCCGCCCACGACAGAATCAGCGGACCGGCCTCCCACGACTCGCCGGCCAGTTCGTCTTCCCATTCGTGCATGACCCCGGCGGCATCCACGTGCGAACGCTGCACGCGAAAGGCATCGGGATAGACGATCACCTGCGACCAGCCACGCCAGGCGGTGGCGCCCAGATCAATCAGCGGCAGGCAGCACAGCGCGGCCAGGTGCGCGACGTCCTGCTGCTCCAGCGACAGGCCGGCGACCGGGGTGATGGTTTTTTCCTGCAGGAAGCGCTCGCTCAACCGGCGCAGATGCCAGCGACGCAGATCGTCCAGGCCGGCGAACCAGGGAGTATGTGAGCAGAGATGCTGCCAGAGTGCGTCTTCAATGACGGGCGCACGCAGCCGTCGCAATCGTGACCGCACAGCTGCCTAGCGGAACATCCCCGGCAGGAAGCTGTGCCACTTCGGACCACGCGGGCGCGACAACACCGGCGCGGTGGCATCGCCATCGTCGCCACCGCCGCGGCTGGTGGGGGCCGACGGCGTCACCGTATGGGTGGTCACGGTGGGCAGCGAGTACTTGTTGCGCACCACCGCCTTGCCACGGGTGGCATCGCTGGCATGTGCCGCTTCCACGGCCTTGTCGGCGATTTCCTGGCAGGCGGTCGCGCTGGAGCCATTCATGACGCGCCCGTTCTGCGCCAGGGCGGGCAGGCAGGTACAAGTCAGCAGGACCAGGATGGTGGCGCGAAGCATCGGAGACTCCTGTCGCAGGAAAGCCGGGGCGGGGCCCAGCCGCCGGACTATAGCCCGAATCGCCGTGCCCGGCATGAATAGCCGGCCGGCTCGGCGGCATAATGAATGACATGACGACCCCAGGTTTGGTTCCCCCCGACCGCGGCCGCTGGTCGGCCCGGCGCCGGCTTGCCGCCGCGGCGACAGGCATCCGCCGATGAGCGGTGATGAGCGCGAACTGCTGCGCCGCCTGGCAGGCGGGCCGGTGTCCGGCGATGTGCTGGCGCGTGACGCCGGACTGACCCGCGCGGCGGTGTGGAAGCGCATCCAGGCCCTGCGCGACGCCGGCCTGCGCATCGATGCCCGCGCCGGGCAGGGCTACGCACTGGGCCAACCGCTGGACTTGCTGGACGCGACCAGCATCCAGACGCAGATATCCCGCCAGGCATCGACCTTGTTGGTCGCCTTGCAGGTGGCCTGGTCGATTGATTCGACCAACGCCGAACTGCTGCGCCAGCCCGCCGATGCGGCGGGCGCGAAGGTGTTGCTGGCCGAACAGCAGACCGGCGGGCGCGGCCGGCGCGGGCGCAGCTGGGCCTCGCCGCTTGCCAGCAATCTGTACCTGTCGGTGTCGCGACAATTCTCCGGTGGCCTGGCCCGGCTGGGCGGCTTGAGCCTGGTGACCGGCGTGGCGGTGGCCGAGGCGCTGCATGCGCTGGGCTTTGCGGCCGTGGGCCTGAAGTGGCCGAATGATTTGCTGGTGGGCGATCGCAAGCTGAGCGGCATCCTCATCGAAGGCGGCGGCGAGCACGGTGGCCCGGTGCGCGCGGTCATCGGCATTGGCCTCAACGTGCGCATGCCGCAGGCGCAGGGCGAACGGATCGACCAACCCTGGATTGACCTGCAGGCCCTGATGCCGACGGCGCCCAGCCGCAATGTGCTGGCGGCCGCCGTGCTGTCGCGGCTGTTGCCGGCGCTGGAAGCCTTTGACGCCGACGGATTGGCGCCGTTCCTGGCGCGCTACGCCGCGTTGGATCTGCTGGCCGGCCAGCCAGTCAGCGTGAACGACGCGCGCGGCGTCCGCCATGGCGAGGCGGCCGGGCTGGGCGAAGATGGCGCGCTGCGCGTGCGCTTCGACAACGAACTGCAATCGGTGTATGCCGGCGATGTCAGCGTGAGGAAATCATGAGCCAGTGGGTATTCGATCTCGGCAACACCCGTCTCAAGTGTGCGCGCCTGGACGACGCCGGTGAACTGGGCGACGTGACTGCGCTGGGGCACGACGCGGCCGGCTTTGCCCAGGCCTTGCGCGCACATCTGCCGGAGCAGGCCGACTCGGCGTGCCTGGCCAGTGTCGCGTCACCGGAACTGACCGCCGCCGTCGTGCAGGTGCTCAGCGAACGCTTCCGCCGCATCTCGCGCGTGCGCACGCAGCCGATGCTGGCGGGCGTGCGCATTGCCTATGCACAACCGGCCAAGTTGGGCGTGGATCGCTTCCTCGCCCTGTTGGCGGCGCATGCTCGCGGCCCGGGGCCGTGGCTGCTGGCGGGCATCGGCACCGCCCTGACCATCGATCTGATCGACGCGGACGGCCTGCATCGTGGTGGCCGCATTGCGCCTTCGCCACGGCTGATGCGCCAGGCGCTGCACCAGGCGGCGGCGCAACTGCCGTTCCTCGGTGGCGACTACCACGAGTTTGCGCGCGACACCGAAGATGCGCTGGCCTCCGGCTGCGACGGCGCCGCGCTGGCCTTGCTGGAACGCAGCCTGCGCCTGGCCGGACGCGAACTCGGCCAGGCGCCGCGCTTGCTGCTGCATGGCGGCGGCGTCGACGCCTTGCTGGCGGAATTGCCGGACGCCGAACACGCGCCGGCGCTGGTGCTCGAGGGCGTGGCAGTGTGGGCGCGACTGGGGCGGGATCTTGGCGCGGCCGACCGGATGGATAGAATCCCCGGATGATGATGCGCGCCCTGATTGTCCTGCTGGTGATCCTCAACGTCGGGGTGGCGGCGTGGTGGTTGAGCCGCGCCGAACCCGTCGCCGAAACGCCGCGGGCGACACCGATGGGCGTGGCCACGCTCGAACTGGTGACAAGCGCGCCCAAGGCATCCAGGCCGGCAGCGCCTGCACCTGCCACCATCGCCACGTTGCCTGCCAACGCCGCCTGCTTCCGCGCTGGCCCGTATACGGATCGGGGCAGCGCCGAACGCAGCGCCAGTCCGCTCGGCGCGCGAGTATTGCGCGCACGCGCGCGCGAATTGCCGGGTGCGGGCGCCAGCGGCTATCGCGTCCTGCTGCTGCCCAGCGCCAGCCGCGAGCAGGCGCTGGCTCTCGCACAGCGCGTGGGCGCCGCTGGTTTCAACGACTATCTGGTCGTGAATGAAGGCGAGGAAGCCAACAGCGTGGCGCTGGGCCGCTATCGCAGCCGCGAAGCGGCCTTGCGTCGTCAGGATGAAATGATCGCCGCCGGCTTCGATGCGCAGGTGCGCGCCAGCGGCCGCGGTGTGGTATCGCAGTGGTGGCTGGAACTGGCTACGCCGGCCGGCAGCTCGGGGGAAGAGGTGCGCCCAGCGCTCGGCAGTGCGGAAATTGCGGCGCTGGACTGCGCCGGGCTGCGGTAGAATCCACGCCGGCACACGCCTCAGCGTGCCGCTTTAGCTCAGCTGGTAGAGCAACCGCCTTGTAAGCGGTAGGTCATCCGTTCGATTCGGATAAGCGGCACCACTTTTCGCTGGCACAAGTTCGCGCGCTAGAACCCCAGCACCTTGAAACCCACTTCCATGCTCCAGTCGCCGGGACGTTCGCTGCCGGCCAGCACGCTGGGCTTGATGTAGACCTGGGCGTGGCCGCCAAACGCTTCGCCGACGGTGCGGCCGAAAGTGACCGCCACGCTGACGTAGTCCTTGTTGTTGGCCCAGTCGAAGTTGAGCGCCGGATCCCAGGTGATGTAGTTGCGCGGATCCTTGAGCTTGGGCACGTAATAGAAGTCGATGGTGGTGATGTCCACATCGGCGCGATCGCGATCGCCGGCCACATCCAGGCTGTGCACCAGCGCCGGCGCGAAGATGGCGCCGCCATGCAGGAAGCGGGCATAGATGAAGGTGCCTTTGAACACGTCCTTGCCGGTGCCCAGTTCGTCGCGCTTGGCCGTGTTGAAGAGCATCTCCCCGTGCACGACCATGCCGCGCTGGCGGGTGACGCCAAACACATGGCTCATGCGCAATGCGACATCGCCGAGCGCGAAGTGGTCATTGCCCGCCACGTCATTGCTCACCACCGGCACGGTCAGGCGCAGGTTGTAGTGGCGCTGCTTACCCAGCGGCAGGATCACTTCCACGCGCGGCGCCTGCCGTGCCAGGCCATTGGCCAGGTCGTTGTACTCGTAGATCAGCGCGGCCGAGGTGGTGAACTTGGTCGGATCGGTGCCGTTGTCGATTTCCTTCTGGGCCTGTTGCGCATGGGCGGTCGTCTGGACCAGCAACAGCAGGAGGGCGCAGAAAACAGGGGCTCGCCTCATGGTCACGCATCTCTGTCCGGTGCCCGGAAGCCTAGCGCCTGAGTGGCGCCCCCGCCTCGGTAAAACCACTGAAGGACAAGGCAGGCCAGCGCACCCGACGGTCACCGCGCATATCGGGTGTCGAGGTGCGCGGAAATGCGCGGAATGCCTTGCAAGGAGGGGGCGGGCTCATGCATTGTCTGCCGGCAGGGGAAGCTGCACGCCAGTTGTTGTTCCGTCACTGATGATTCCGACCCTCCCTCCCGCGCGGTGGCCAGGTTTCGTGATGTCCGCCGCAGGGAACCCACGCTCGAGGTGCACCCATGTTAGGCATCACCCCGTTCGGCATGTTCCATACGTTGGTCAGTCTGGTGTCCTTGTTCGCCGGTCTGTACGGCCTGCTCCGTTTCGGCGACATCCGTTATGCACGCGGCAGCGGCAAGACTTATGTGCTGGCGACGATTGTCACCTGCGTCACCGGGCTTTTCATCTTTCGCCATGGTGGTTTCAATGAGGCGCATGTCCTCAGCATCCTGACCCTGATCGTGCTGGCGATTGGCTGGAAGGCGGATCGTGGCGCCGCGGATCGGGGTGGTCGCCGGACCATCGCCGCGCTGTGTTTTACCTTGACGGTGTTCTTCCATTTCATTCCGGGATTCAATGAAACGCTGGTGCGGATTCCGGTCGGCGAACCTTTCATCAACGGGCCGCGTGATCCCAAGTTGTTGGTGCTGGTCGGGGGCACGTTCGTGGTGTTCGCGATCTTCGGGGTGTTCCAGGCGCGGCGGTTGCTGCGGCGGGGTGATGCCGTCGGGATGGCGCCGGCGCGGTAAGGGCGCGTCTGCCGCAGTGCATCGCGCTGCTTTTGATGCCCCCTTGGCAAGGGGGCGAGCACCCCCGGTGCGAAGGGGGATCGGTAGCACGCGACGGGCCCGAAGTTTGCGGGAGCAAACTTTGGGGTTCTACTCGGGTGCACCCGAGTAGAACCAAACTTGCTGCGCCGCCACAGGCGTGTCATTGCGAACGGACTAAACTGTGAGTTCGTTCCGAAGCCTGAGCCGTGCCGATGCCGCGTACTTTCCCTCCCGTTTCCCTGATTGGCGTGCCGACCGATATCGGCGCCGGACATCGCGGCGCGCGGATGGGGCCGGATGCCTTGCGCATCGCGGGACTGGGCGAGGCGCTGTTGGCGCGCGGGGTGGATGTGGTCGATACCGGCAACGTGCAGGGGCCCGCCAATCCGTGGATTGAGCCGGTGCACGGTTATCGCCATCTGGATGAGGTGGTGGCGTGGAACCGGGCGCTGATGGATGCCACGGCGGCCGAGCTGGCCAAGGGCCGGTTGCCGATCATGCTGGGTGGTGATCATTGCCTGGCGATTGGCTCGATCACCGCGATCGCGCGCCATTGCCGCCAGCAGGGCAAGCGGCTGCGGGTGTTGTGGCTGGACGCGCATTCGGATTTCAACACCAGTGCGGTCACCCCGTCGGGCAATATCCATGGCATGCCGGTGGCCTGCCTGTGCGGCATCGGCCCGGATGAGTTGACCCGGCTGGGCGGTGAAGCGCCCGCAATCACGCCGGCGGAGGTGCGCCAGATCGGCATCCGTTCGGTGGATCCGGAAGAAAAGAAACTGATCAAGGATCACGCCGTCGATGTGTACGACATGCGCTACATCGACGAAGTCGGGATGAAGCGGACCATGGAAACCGCATTGGAGGGACTGGATGCCGATACCCATCTGCATGTCAGTTTCGACGTGGATTTCCTCGATCCCAGCATCGCGCCCGGTGTGGGTACCACCGTTCCCGGCGGTCCCAACTATCGCGAGGCGCAGTTGGTGATGGAGATGATCGCCGACACCGGCCGCATGGGTTCGCTCGATATCGTGGAGTTGAACCCGGTGCTGGATCGTCGCAACCGCACCGCCAAGCTCACCGTGGACCTGGTGGAAAGCCTGTTCGGCAAATCCACCCTGATGCGCGACTGAGCCCAGCATGGCCGCTGCCTGAATGCCGAGGGGCGGCGTCGGTGTACTTCACATGCCTTAAACAGCCGTCTGGGCCATCGTGATCCCACGCTGCGCAGGGTCGCCAGGAGGCTGGCCCGCGTGGTTTCAACCATGAGGAGATCGCGCATGAAACGTTGGATGGTTCTGCTGATGCTGGCCATGTTCTCGACCGCCGCCCTGTCGGGTTGCAACACCGTGTCGGGCGCGGGCAAGGATGTACAGAAGGCCGGTGAGAAGGTGTCGGACAAGGCCGAGGATTGCAAGGACGGCAAGTGCTGACGGGCACGCGCCGCTGATGCGCCGCGACGAGGCTGGCGCGTCGCGAAAGGGCCGGATTTCCGGCCCTTTCGTTTATGCGGGCCTTGTCGCTCGACCAGCGGTGGCGTTGCATCCGTGGTCAGCCGGAGTCAGCCATGCTGTAATCCTCGCTGTAGTAGAGCCCGCGTGCCACCCGCCCACCCAAGTTCCCTAGGAGAATGCCCATGAAGCGTTATGCCGTCCTGATGTTGCTCGCCCTGTTCTCGCTGGCCACCCTGTCCGGTTGCAACACCGTCAAGGGCGTCGGCAAGGATGTGCAGAAAGTGGGCGAGAAGGTCGAAGAGTCTTCCGGCAAGTAAACCGCTGGCTGCATCGAAAAAAACGGGTCGCGCGAGCGGCCCGTTTTTTTTGTGGCGTTGCGTGGCAGTGGGTTTGGTCAACGCAGTGCGAATAACCGCAGGTTGACGCAGGGTTGATGCTCTCGCAATGCAGGCGTTGGCAAGCTGGACTCGCGGTAACCCCACCGCGTCATCCATTAGAGAGCGACCATGAATCAGGACATCATTGCCGGCAACTGGAAACAGCTGAAGGGAAAAATCCAGGCCAAGTGGGGCGACCTGACCGACGACGATTTCCAGGTGGTCGAAGGCAATGCCGAGTATCTGGAAGGCCGGCTGCAGGAACGCTACGGCTGGGACAAGGATCGCGCCCGTACCGAAGTGAAGGATTTCGAGCGCAGCCTGCGTTCCAACTGAGGCGGGCACGTCATCCAGCGGCGGCCGATCCCGAAAGGGATCGGACCGCTGTTTTCTTTTCACCAGCGCGGCGGATCCGCCACGAATCCCGAGGGAAAGGCCTGCGGCGCACGATCGCCGTGGCGTGGATGGCGCGGCAGGATTCCCAATGCCGCCAGCCGTCGGGGTTCGTCGTAGCGAATTTGCTCCACCTGCGCCGGTGTCGTGCTCGCCCGCACGAACGAGGTGGTGCCAGTCGGTGACCACTCACGTTGACCATGGCCCGTGCCGATGCGTTGTGCCTGCGCAGCGACGTTGCCGGCCGAGCTGCGTTCGGACTCCATCACTTGATCGGCCGACGCCGCTGCCGGCGCCGACGCGGAGGACTCCCGCCGCGCCTGTCCTTCGGCATAGGGCGGATATGGCGCCGGCATCACCCGCATCGGTCGCCGCTCACGGAACACCGCCACCCCGATCACGCCCACGTTGCGCGGCCTGCCGGTACGGGCGGCGTAGCTGTCGGGGGCGTCGGTGAAGACGAACTGCGCCACGTCCTCCAGCGACTTGCGCCAACCGGTGATCTCCGTGCTTTCCCACGGATCCAGGACGTAGCCGCCCTGGCGCGGATCGGCGGTCTCGCCGGTCACGGCATTCACCCCATCCACCGACAGCACCACCAGCACGCGCTGGCCGGTGGTGTTGGTCAGGCGCACCGCGTAGCGATGGCCGGGCTCGCCGGCCACCCAGGTATCACCGCGATGCGGATACTGCGGCAGCCACTGGCCGCTGTCGCGGTCCACCACCGCCACATCCACCAGCGGGCCCGCGGCAGCGCGGTCACAGGCCGACAACGCGGCCAGGGCCGCGGCAAACAACAGGGAAGCAGTGCGGAACATGGTGGACTCCTATCGGGGGCTCGCCGGGACAAACGCGCCGGACCGGGTCTCGGGGTTGGACGCGGCAGCGGTTAAACTGGCTGCGTTCAGACCCGCCCCCCGAGTTGCAATGACCACCCCTGCTGTCGCCAATCGTGTCCTCACCGGCATCACCACCTCCGGCACGCCGCACCTGGGCAATTACGTGGGCGCCATCCGCCCCGCTGTTGCCGCCAGCCGTGCCGCCGGCACCGAGAGCTTCTATTTCCTGGCCGACTTCCATGCCCTGATCAAGGTGCAGGAACCGGCGCGCGTGCAGCGCTCCACCCTGGAAATCGCCGCCACCTGGCTGGCCTGCGGACTGGAGCCGGACAAGGTCTGGTTCTATCGCCAGAGCGATATCCCGGAGATCCCGGAGCTGACCTGGTTCCTGACCTGCGTGGCGGGCAAGGGCATCCTCAACCGTGCGCACGCCTACAAGGCGTCGGTGGACAAGAACCGCGCCGACGGCGAAGACGACGATGCCGGCATCACCGCCGGCTTGTTCATGTACCCGGTGCTGATGGCCGCGGATATCCTGATCTTCAACGCCAACCGGGTGCCGGTGGGTCGCGATCAGATCCAGCACATCGAGATGGCGCGCGACTTCGGCCAGCGTTTCAACCACCTGTTCGGCAAGGACTACTTCACCCTGCCGGAAGCGGCGATCGAAGAGAACGTGGCGACCTTGCCCGGCTTGGATGGCCGCAAGATGAGCAAGAGCTATGACAACACCATCCCGCTGTTCGCCCCGCGCAACGAGCTGAAGAAGTTGATTGCCTCGATCGTCACCGATTCGAGCGCGCCCGGCGAGGCCAAGGACGCGGGCAGCTCGCACGTGTTCCAGCTGTACCAGGCCTTCGCCAGCAACGAGGAAACCGCCGCCATGCGCCAGGCCTTTGCCGAGGGCATTGGCTGGGGCGATGCCAAGCAGAAACTGTTCGAACGCATCGACGCCGAAGTGGCGCCGCTGCGCGAGAAGTACGAAGCCCTGATCGCCAGGCCCGCCGACATCGAAGCGATCCTGCGCGACGGTGCGCAACGCCTGCGCGCCACCTATGCCACGCCCTTCCTGGCCGAATTGCGCGACGCCGTGGGCCTGCGTCCGCTGGATCGCCAGGACACCGCCACCTCCACGGCGGTCGCCAAGTCGGCGGCGCTGCCGGTGTTCAAGCAGTACCGCGACAACGACGCGCGCTTCTACTTCAAGTTCACGGCCGCCGATGGACGCCTGCTGATCCAGAGCAATGGATTCGACGCGCCCAAGGATGCCGGCCGCTTGATCGCCGTACTCAAGCAGGCCGAGCGTGCGGACCAGTTGGAAACCACCGAGATCGTGCTGCAGGTCGCAGTGGACGAGGTGTTGTCGGCGTTGCGCGATCTGCGCGAAGCGGAGGCCTGACATGCCGTTCCTGGCCGTGGTCCTGTTCCTGCCGTGGTTCCTGCTGCTGGGCGCGCTGTTCTGGTTGTTCCCGCGCCAGCCACGCAACGCGCGTCGTACTGCTTTCGATGCCACCACGCTGGTGATCGCGTTCGTGCTAAGCGTGCTGGGCATGCAATGGGGTTATGCGCTGGGCCTGGCCGATGTGGGCACCGGCGCCATCTGGAAGCAGGTGCTGGCTACGCTGGTGGCGTACGGCGCCTTCCTGTTCGTGCTGACCGTGGCCATCCCCTTGCGCAGCTGGTGGCTGGCGCGGCATTGAGTGTCGCTGTTCCATAGGTTTGCGACTGCGACCAAAGACGCATCGTGCCGCTGTCATGGGCTGGCTAGAATCTGCCGCAGTGGTCGATTCTCCCCCGCGTATGGACACTTCTGGCATCCACCTCATCGACACCGCGTTTCAGCGCGATCATTTCGATGCCGCGTACCTGCTGGTCGAACAGGGTCGCGGCGCGTTTGTCGACTGCGGCACGCAGTTTGCGGTACCGCGGCTGTTGCAGGCGGCGCAGGCAAACGGACTGGCAGCGGAAGACATCGACTGGCTGCTGGTCACGCACGCGCATCTTGACCATGCCGGTGGCGCCGGCGCGTTGTTGCAGGCCTTGCCCAACGCCCGGCTGGTGGCGCATCCGCGCGCCGCGCAACACCTGATTGATCCCACCAAGCTGATTGCCGGCGCCACTGCCGTGTATGGCGAAGCCGAGATGGCGCGCAGCTACGGACACATCCTGCCGGTGCCCGAACACCGCGTGGTCGTGGCCGAAGACGGCCACACCCTGGAACTGGCCGGACGCCGCCTGCAATGCATCGACACGCCCGGGCATGCGCGCCACCACTTTTGTGTGTGGGACGAACAGAGCCGCAGCTGGTTCACCGGCGACACCTTCGGCCTGTCGTATCGCGAACTGGACGGGCCGCAAGGACCGTTCATCCTGCCGACCAGTTCACCGGTGCAGTTCGAACCCGAAGCGCTGAAGACCTCGATCGCACGTTTGCTGGCGTATCGCCCCACCGCCATGTACCTGACCCACTATGGCCGGGTCACCGACGTGGATCGGCTGGCTGCCGAACTGTTCGAGCAGATCGATGCGATGTGCGCGCTGGCGCGCCAATGCGACGAGCGCGCGGATCGCCATCGTTGCCTGGTGGCCGCGTTGACCGCGCTGTATCTGGAACGTGCGCGTGCACAGCGTTGCCCGCTGGACGATGAGGCAATCATCGGCGTGCTGGCGATGGACATCGAGCTCAATGCGCAGGGTCTGGCCTGCTGGCTGGATCGCGACCGCCGCTAGGCTTCGTCGGGGACCACGCAGAAGCGCTGGCCGGTCGGCGCTTCCATCACCCACCAGCGTTCGTGGGCAAACTTCACCCGGCGCGCGCCCAGGGCTTCCAGGCGTTGCACTTCCGCATCGAGATCCTTGGCCGCAATGTCCACATGCACGCGAGAGGCGTGTTCGACCTTCTGCACTTCCACGTGCAGACCGCCGGCGGCGGGTTGCAGGCGGTCGTACAGGCCCACGCCGCCGTCATCCTTGACGGTGATCGCCAGACCCAGCGCCTGGCTCCAAAAGCGGCTGGCGGCGGAGAGATCGTTGGTCTGGCAATCAATGATGAAGCCGGCCAGGCGACTGTTGGCGGAGGCTGCGGGGGGCGTGGCGACGGCATCGCGCTCGCGCCAACGGACGATGCAGAAGCGCTGGCCCGTCGGCGCTTCCATCACCCACCAGCGTTTGACGAAGCCCACCCGGCGCGCGCCCAGTTTTTCCAGGCGATCGGCTTCGGCATCTTGATCCTCGGCCTCGATGTCCAGGTGCACGCGCGACGGATGGCTGACCTGCTGCACTTCCACATGCAGTCCGCCGGGCGCTTGGGTCAGATCGGTATAGCGCGCGTCGCCGTCCTGGTAGGTCTCGCCGCGCGGCAGGCGCAGCGCCTGGCTCCAGAACTGCGCGGCGGCTTCATGGCCTTCGCCCTGGCAATCGATGATGAAACCGGCGAGACGGCTGCGGTTCGGCATGGCGGCGATTCCAGATCCTTCGCCCAGGAGGGAGAAGGATCACGTCTGTCAGGTCAGGCGGACAGGGCGAGATCGTCGATCAGCGCCTTGAGGAAGCGCGCTGCTTCGCCGCCGGTGCAGGCGCGGTGATCGAAGGTGACCGACAGCGGGATGATCTTGTGCGATTCAAAGCCGCCCATCACCGGCGTGACCTGGTGGCGTGCACGACCGGCCGCGACAATCGCCACGCAGGGCGGCACCACCACCGGCGTGGCGTAGCGGCCGGCGAACATGCCGAAGTTGGACAGCGAGATCGTGTAGCCGCTCAGCTCCGAGGCCGAAATGCTGCGATCTTCCACCTGCGTGCGCAGGCGGTTGATGCCCTGGCGGATGCCGCCGGCATCGAGGATGTCGGCATTGCGCAGCGCCGGCACGAACAGGCCATCGTCGGTGTCCACGGCAATGCCGATGTCGACGTGCGGATGCAGGGTGCGGGTGAGCTTGTCGCCATCGAACCAGGCGTTCATCGCCGGCACGGTCTTGCAGGCTTTCACGATTGCGCGGATCAGGCGCACGGTGACGTCGTTGCCCGGCGTCCAAGCGTGCACATCGGCGTCATCGCTGAGCGTGGTCGGCACCACCTTGGCGTGGGCATCGGCCATCACGCGGGCCATGTTGCGGCGCACGCCCTTGAGTTGTTCCGGCTGGCCCGTGACCGACACGCCCGGCGGCTGGGTGCGCATGGGTTTGCCGGATGCGGACAGCGTGGTGCGATCAGACGCATCCCTTGTGGGAGCGACTTCAGTCGCGACAGCGCTGCGGAGGGTGGTCGGGGCTGAAGCCCCTCCTACAGCGGCCGCAGATGCGGCGCCGATCTTGGCGGTGCCGGCTTCGGCGGCCTGCTTGACGTCGGCCATGGTCACCGCGCCATCGGCGCCGGTGGCGCGCACGCGGCCCAGGTCCACGCCGAGCTTTTTCGCGGTGGCGCGCACGGCAGGCATGGCCTTGACGCCGCCTACGGCCACGGCCTGTTCGGCGTGCACGGCGTTGGAGCTTTGCATGCTGCCCACGACCGTGCCTTCGTCGGCGCGATCTCCGGACGCCTGGTCGGTGGCCTTGCCCCCATCCGCCCTGCGGGCACCTTCCCCCGCTTGCGCGGGAAGGGAAGAAGGTACGTTCCCCGCTTGCGGGGGAAGGGAAGAAGGTACGTTCCCCGCTTGCGGGGGAAGGGGAGGTGGCTCGGCAGCAGGCGCCGCAGCCGCCTGCTTCGGCGGACCATGGTGATGGCCGGTGTCCTGGCCTTCGGCGCGCTGCGGCAGGTTGGGGTCAGGCTGGAATTCGGCCAGCATGCTGCCGGTCACGATGATGTCGCCGGCGCCGCCGGCCAGCTTCAGCACCTTGCCCGAGACCGGCGAAGGCACTTCCACCACCGCCTTGGCGGTTTCCATCGACACCAGTGGTTCGTCCAGGCGGATCACGTCGCCTTCCTTGACGAACCACTCCACGATGGTGGCATCCGGCAGGCCTTCGCCCAGGTCGGGCAGGTAGAACGTCTTGCTGTCGCTCATGGGTTTCTCTTGAAAAGTGGGTCGCGTGATCAGCCGTTGGCCAGCGTGCGCTTGGCGGCGGCGACAATCTTGTCCACGCTGGGCAGGTACTTCATTTCCAGGCGGAACAGCGGGATGTGGGTGTCGTAGCCGGTGACGCGCTCGACCGGGGCCAGCAGGTCGTACATCGACTGCTCGGCCAGGCGCGCGCCAATCTCGGCGCCGAAGCCGGCGGTGCGCGGGGCTTCGTGCACGATCACGCAGCGGCCGGTCTTGCTGACCGATTCGGCGATGGTGTCGAAGTCCAGCGGGCGCAGCGTGGCCACGTCGATCACTTCGGCGCTGATGCCTTCGCCGGCCAGCTTGTCGGCCGCTTCCAGCGCTTCCTTCACCTGCGCGCCCCAGGTCACCAGGGTCACGTCGGTGCCGTCGCGCAGCACGAAGCACACGTCCAGCGGCAGCGCCTCGCCATCATCGGCCACCACTTCCTTGTACTGGCGATAGATGCGCTTGGGCTCCATGTAGATCACCGGATCCGGATCGCGGATCGCCGCCAGCAGCAGGCCATAGGCGCGCTGCGGGGAGGATGGCATCACCACGCGCAAACCCGGCACGTTGGTGAAGATCGCCTCGTTGGCTTCGCTGTGGTGTTCCGGCGCGCGGATGCCGCCGCCCCACGGCACGCGCAGCACCATCGGGCAATGCAGGCGACCGCGGGTGCGATAACGCATGCGCGCGGCGTGGCAGATGATGTGATCGACCATCGGATAGACGAAGCCGTCGAACTGCGCCTCGGCCACCGGCTTCATGCCCTGTGCGGCCAGGCCGACGGTGAGGCCGGCGATGGTGGTCTCGTCCAGCGGCGTGTCGAGCACGCGATCGGCGCCGAAGCGTTGCTGCAGGCCGGCGGTGGCGCGGAACACGCCGCCATTCACGCCTACGTCCTCGCCCAGCACGAGCACCGAATCATCGTGTGCGATTTCCCAGGCCAGTGCCTGGGTGATCGCTTCGATCAGGGTGATCGCGGTGGGGGTGGCAACGGCTTTTTCGGTCGCGGCTGATGCCGCGCCCACGGGTTCTTTGCTCATTACAGTGCTCACTCAGCGGCCCTCCGCGGCGATGGCGGCGGCCCGTTGCGCCAGCAATTCCGGCGGCGCATCGGCATACAGGAAATCGAACATCGCTTCGACCGGCTGCACCGGCGTGTTGAGGTAGGCGTTGACCTCCTCGTCCACGCGCGCGCCGCATTCTTCCTTCCACGCCGCTTCCTCGGCCTCGCTCCACACGCCCTGCGCGGTGAGCCAGGTACGCAGGCGCGTCATCGGCTCGCGTTCCCAGGCGGCTTTGACTTCGGCGTCGTCGCGGTAGCGGCGCGCGTCGTCGGCGGTGGTGTGATCGGACAGGCGATAGGTGACGAATTCCAGCACCGTGCCACCCTGGCCCTTGCGTGCGCGCTCACTCGCGCGGCGCATGGCTTCGAGCACGGCGATCATGTCGTTGCCGTCGACCTGCAGGCAGTGCAGGCCGCCGGCCAGGCCCTTCTGCGCCAGCGTCTGCGCGCCGGTCTGCGCCTTGCGCGGCACCGAGATCGCCCAGCCGTTGTTGACCACGCACAGCACCAGCGGCAGTTCGAACGCGCCGGCGGAGTTCAGTGCGGCATAGAAATCGGTCTTGGATGAACCGCCGTCGCCGCAGGTGGACACCGCGATATTGGGCTCGCCGCGCAGCTTGAACTTCAGCGCCGCGCCGGCCGCGTGCAGGCACTGGGTGGAAATCGGCACGCTCCAGGCGAAGTCGTGACGCGCGCCCTCGGCCTTGAAATCGTTGCCGCGCTCATCGCCGCCCCAGTACATCAGCACGTCGCGCGGCAGCACGCCGCGCATGAACTGCGCCCCGTATTCGCGGTAGCTGGGAGCGAAGACATCGTCCGGCTTCATCGACGCGCCAATGCCCACATGGGTGGCTTCGTGGCCCAGGCAGGAGGCGTACGTGCCCAGCTTGCCGGTGCGCTGCAAGGCGATCGCCTTGGTGTCGAAGGTGCGCACGAACAGCATCTGTTTGAACAGTTCGCGCAGGCGCTGGGTGTCACGCCCGGCCTCGGGCAGATCCTCGCGGACGAGGCGGCCATCCGGGCCCAGGTATTGCAGGAATTCGATTTCAAACTTGGCTGCGATAGTCATTGCCAGCGGGTCACTCGTGCAGGTGTTGCGGCGTATGTTAGTCCGTCGATGTTAAAGAACCCTCGCGGTTCTGCCGTCCTGCGCTGCAACACAGGCAAGCCTATTTCCTTTTGTGTCAATGGCTTGGCGGATCGTTGCAAGTGCAACCAATGGCCGGGAACGCGCCGGGCACAAGGCCTGGATCGACGGTTGGCGAGCCGCTATTCGCGCCGCTGCGGTGGCGACCCGTGGCGGGTGGCCGAGGCGCCACGAGCATGGGCACGCCGGCTCTGGACGGGTGCGCTGGGACCAGCCGGTTAGAATCGGCCCATGGAGGAAACCATGACCGTAGAGAAAAACCAGCGCGCGCTGGAGGAAGGCATCCACACCGATCTGGAGGGACGCCTGACCTATGGCGGCTACCTGCGCCTGGACAAGTTGCTGTCCGCGCAGCAGCTGGTTTCCGATCCGCCGCATCACGACGAGATGCTCTTCATCGTCCAGCACCAGGTGTCCGAGCTGTGGATGAAGTTGATGATCCACGAACTGCGTGCGGCCATCGGCTTCCTGCAGCGGGATCAGGTCTGGCAGGCGCGCAAGGTGATGGCGCGCGCCAAGCAGGTGCTGCGCCAGCTGACCGAGCAGTGGTCGGTGCTGGAAACGCTGACCCCTTCCGAATACATGGGCTTCCGCAACCTGCTCGGGCCTTCGTCCGGCTTCCAGTCGCTGCAGTACCGCACCATCGAATTCCTGCTCGGCAACAAGAACGCCGGCATGCTCAAGGTGTTTGCCCACGACGCACCCGGCCAGGCGCAGCTGCGTGAAGTGCTGGACGCGCCCAGCCTGTATGAGGAATTCCTGCGCTACCTGGCCCGCTTCGGCCATGCCGTGCCGGCGCACCACCTGGAGCGCGACTGGCAGTTGCCGCACGTGTCCGACCCCGCGCTGCTGCCGGTGTTCGAACGCATCTACGAAAACACCGATCGCTACTGGCGCGAGTACTCACTGTGCGAAGACCTGGTCGACCTGGAGTCGCAATTCCAGCTCTGGCGCTTCCGCCACATGCGCACGGTGATGCGGATCATCGGCTTCAAGCGCGGCACCGGCGGGTCCAGCGGCGTCGGCTTCCTCAAGCAGGCGCTGGAACTGTCGTTCTTCCCGGAACTGTTCGAGGTGCGGACCTCGATCGACGGCCAACCCGAAGGCAGCTACTGACGATCCGTACGCCGCGCCAAACTGAGCGTTTTGCCCGGCGTTTTCGGCGATCAGTGCAGGGGCGTGTTCAGTAAATCCGCGTTGACGGATCCGTGGGTGTCGGTAATCCTCCCCCGTCCCGTGCCGTTTTCGCGCGGATTTCTCATTACTGAACCAACAGGGGAGACCGCATGAGCGGTGCCGTCGATACAGCTACGCCCAATCAGCCCATACCGGAATTCAAGACCACGCTGGGCCATCCCAAGCCCCTGTGGATGCTGTTCATGACCGAATTCTGGGAGCGCTTTGCGTTCTACGGCATCCGCTGGGCCCTCGTGCTGTACATCGTGGCGCAGTTCTACGGCGGCAGCGGCACCGGTGAAGCCCCGGCCAACCAGTTGTATGGCGCCTACCTGGCGCTGGTCTACGCCGCGGCCATCTTCGGCGGCTACATCGCTGACCGCGTCATCGGTTACCAGCGCTCGATTCTGCTCGGGGCCACCATCATGGCCGCGGGTCTCTTCATGATCTCGGTGCCCGACCAGCAGATCTTCAAGTGGGGCCTGGCCACGATCATCGCCGGCAACGGCCTGTTCAAGCCCAACATCTCCACCATGGTGGGCAAGCTCTACAGCGTGGGCGATGAGCGCCGTGACTCGGGCTTCACCCTGTTCTACATGGGCATCAACCTGGGTGCGATGGCCTCGCCGCTGCTGACCAGCTGGCTGGCCTCCAAGATCTTCGGCACCGAAGCCATGCCGGCCTACAAGATGGTGTTCATCGCCTCGGGCGTGGGCATGCTGATCAGCCTGGTGTGGTTCTGGTTTGGCCGCGCCCAGCTCAAGGGCATCGGCACGCCGCCGGTGGGTGGCGAAAGCGTGGGTAGACTGGCCCTGACCGCGATCTGTGCAGTGGCGGCCATCCCGGCGTTCTACTTCCTGCTCAGCATGGGCGCCGATTCGCTGCAGTGGATCCTGACGGCGATGTTCATCGGCCTGAGCGTGCTGCTGCTGGTCGAAGGCATCCGCAACGGGCCGAAGCAGCGCGACATGACCATCGCGATGCTGATCATCTTTGCCTTCAACGTGCTGTTCTGGTGCTTCTTCGAACAGGCCGGCAGCTCCTTCAGCTTCCTCGCCGACAAGATCGTCAACCGCGACTTCGGCGGCTGGATCTTCCCGGTGGGCTGGTTCCAGTCGGTCAACTCGATCGCCATCATCGTGCTGGCGCCAATCATTGCCTGGATCTGGGTGAAGATGGGCAAGCGCAATCCCTCGATTCCGCGCAAGTTCTCGCTCGGCCTGATCTTCAACGGCCTGGCCTTCCTGCTGCTGATGTTCGCGCTCTCGCACCTGGTCAGCGCGGAATTGAAGATTCCGTTCTGGACGCTGTTCGCCGTGTACTGGATCCAGTCCATCGGCGAGTTGTGCCTGTCGCCGATTGGTCTGTCGATGGTGACCAAGCTGGCGCCGGTGCGCCTGGTCGGCTTCGGCATGGGTGGCTGGTTCCTGTCCACCGGCATCGGCAACAACCTGTCCGGCATCTTCGCCAGCCATGTCAGCGGCGAGCAGGGCATGAACGTAGACTCGGCGCTGTCCGGTTATACGTTCGGCTTCTGGACGCTGATCATCTCCGGCGCGCTGCTGTTCCTGATTGCACCGCTGGTGCAGAAGCTGATGCACGGCGTGAAGTAAGCGCTGCTGCAGCGGAAAAGAAAAAGGCGACCTTCGGGTCGCCTTTTTGTATTGCCATGCGCATTTTTTTGCAGGGTGGAGGCCGCTTACTCGCCCGGCTGCTTCCACGGCGTCGAGCCGGTCATGTGGCCCACGCCCTCGGACAGCTTGTCGATCAGGCGGCTGAGCTGGTCGGCCTCCTCATCGGTCAGTTCGGTCAGCAGGCGGCGTTCGCATTCCAGGGTCATCGGCGCCACTTCGTCGTACACCGAGTAACCCACCTCCGACAGCGCCAGTACCGAACGGCGGCGATCGTCGCCATGGGTGTCGCGCTGGATCAAGCCACGCTCGAGCAGCTTGGCCACGGCGCGGCTCACCGCTACTTTGTCCATCGCGGTGCGTTCGGCCACTTCGCCGGCGGACAGATCCGCAAACCGGCCCAGCACCGCCATCACCCGCCATTCGGTGATGGCCAGGCCAAAGCGCTGCTCGTAGAGCCCGGCAATGGTCTGGCTGACCCGGTTGGACAGCACGCTCAGGCGATAGGGCAGGAAGCGTTCCAGTTCCAGCACGGCATGGGGATGGCCGGCATGGGACTCTTCGGCGGCGGAAGCGGGGTCGACTGGCTGGCTGGGATCGCTCATCGGGGCTGGTCTGGGAAGGGAATGGCGCGGCGCAGCTTGCATATAGTTTCAGCTGAAACTATAAAGGCAGTCTGTCCAGTTGCCAGCCTAGCGAGCCGCCCCATGAACGCACAACCCAATCTCGGCATGCAGGTCACCACCTTCGAGAATCCGATGGGCATCGACGGCTTCGAATTCGTCGAATTCGCCGCTCCGGATGGCCAGGGCGAGGCGATGCATGACTACTTCCGCAAGCTCGGCTTCACCGCCGTGCTGCACCACAAGTCGCGGCCGATCACGGTCTACCGCCAGGGCGGGGTGAACTTCCTGCTCAACGAAGACCCGGATTCGTTCGCCGCCGACTTCGCCCGCGCGCATGGCCCCTCGGCCTGTGGCTTCGCCATCCGCTTCAGCAAGCCGGCCGAGCTGGTGTTCGACACGGTGCTGGGCAATGGCGGCGAAGCCATCGATCACAAGCCGGAGACCCGCGCGGTCAGCGCGCCGGTGGTCAAAGGCATTGGCGACTGCATGCTGTACCTGGTGGATCGCTACGGCGGCGCCGGCAGCATCTACGAAGGCGACTACCTGCCGGTGCAGGGCGCCGACCAGAATCCGCAGGGCTTCGGCCTGACCTTCATCGATCACCTGACCCACAACCTGTACTTCGGCAACATGGACAAGTGGTCGGATTACTACGAGCGCCTGTTCAACTTCCGCGAGATCCGCTACTTCGACATCAAGGGCGCCAAGACCGGCCTGCTGTCCAAGGCGATGACCGCGCCGGACGGCATCGTGCGCATCCCGCTCAACGAGTCGTCGGACCCGAAGTCGCAGATCAACGAATACCTGGACGCCTACCAGGGCGAAGGCATCCAGCACATCGCCTGCTTCACCGACGACATCTACACCACAGTGGAAGCCATGCGCGAGCAGGGCGTGGAATTCCTCGACACGCCGGAGACCTACTTCGATGTGATTGACCAGCGCGTGCCCAACCACAACGAAGACGTGGCGCGCCTGGCCCGCAACAAGATCCTGATCGACGCCGACCCGGAAACCCACCAGCGCAAGCTGCTGCAGATCTTCACCCAGAACGCGATTGGCCCGATCTTCTTCGAGATCATCCAGCGCAAGGGCAACGAAGGTTTCGGCGAAGGCAATTTCCAGGCGCTGTTCGAGAGCATCGAACGCGACCAGATGCGCCGCGGCGTGCTGTAAGCAGAAGTTGCTGTAAAAAGGCATGCTTCAGGCCAAGCCTGCTGCGAGCAGGCTTGGCTTGCGGATAATCGCCAGGCGGATGCGGACAAGGATTGGGTGAGCGCAATGACCAGCAAGTTGCAAGGCAACGGTTACCAGCCGGGTTTCGGCAACCACTTCGCCACCGAAGCGGTGGCGGGCAGCTTGCCCGAGGGGCGCAACTCGCCGCAGCGGGTGGCGCACGGGCTGTACGCCGAGCAGTTGTCCGGCACCGCCTTCACCGCACCGCGCAGCGAGAACCGTCGCAGCTGGCTGTACCGGATCCGTCCGGCGGCCATGCATGGCAGCTTCGCGCCGTTCGCGCAGCCGCATTTTCACAACGATTTCCAGGCCGGGCCGGTGTCGCCGGATCAGCTGCGCTGGAATCCGTTGCCGCTACCCACCACGCCGACCGATTTCGTCGAAGGCCTGTACACCATGGCCGGCAATGGATCGGCCGAAGGCCAGCACGGCGTCGGCATCCATCTGTATGCCGCCAACCGTTCGATGGAAGGCCGCTATTTCTACGATGCCGATGGCGAACTGCTGATCGTGCCGCAGCTGGGGCGCCTGTCGATTGCCAGCGAGTTCGGCGTGATCGACATCGAGCCGCAGCAGATCGCGGTGGTTCCGCGCGGCGTGCGCTTCAGCGTGTCCCTGCCCGATGGCGAGGCACGCGGCTATGTCTGCGAAAACTTCGGCGCCGCGCTCAAACTGCCGGACCTGGGACCGATCGGCTCCAACGGCCTGGCCAATCCGCGCGACTTCGAAACGCCCAACGCGGCGTACGAAGACCGCGAAGGCGATTTCGAGTTGATTGCCAAGTTCCAGGGCCACCTGTGGCGCGCATCCATCGCGCATTCGCCGCTGGACGTGGTGGCCTGGCATGGCAACTACGCGCCGTACCGTTACGACCTGCGCCGCTTCAACACCATCGGTTCGATCAGCTTCGATCATCCGGATCCGTCGATCTTCCTGGTCCTGCATTCGCCCAGCGACACCCCCGGCACCAGCAACCTGGATTTCGTGATTTTCCCGCCGCGCTGGCTGGTGGCGCAGGACACGTTCCGGCCACCGTGGTTCCATCGCAACATCGCCAGCGAGTTCATGGGTTTGATCAGCGGCGTGTACGACGCCAAGGCCGAGGGCTTCGCGCCCGGCGGCGCCTCGCTGCACAATTCCATGACCGGGCACGGGCCGGATGCGGCCACGTTCGAGAAGGCCAGCGCTGCGGATCTGTCCAAGCCCGATGTCATCGCCGACACCATGGCCTTCATGTTCGAAACGCGCGCGGTGATCCGGCCCAGCGCGCAGGCCTTCGATGCGGCGCACCGCCAACGTGACTACCAGGCCTGCTGGGCCGGCCTGCAGAAGCATTTCCGCAAGCCCGGCTGACGCGGGCGCGAGCACGGCGCGTTAACGCGCGCCCGTTAGGCTGATGCTCTTTTCACGTGGAGCCTGCCTGATGAAGTCGACCCTGCCGCTGAGCCTTGCCCTGACCCTGGCGGTCTGCGCCTGCAAGCCCGCCGACGCGCCAGCGCCCACCGCGCCCGCCGCCACACCGGCCCAGGACAGCGCCGCGGTCGATACGGCGGCAGCCAACACCACCCCCAGTGAGCCCACGGCCAGCGCAGTCGCCAGCGGCGTGGCGTCCGCCGCCAGCGGTCCGGGCACCGCCAACGATCCGCTGCAGCAGGCCAGCCTGAGCGGCTATGGCGACATGAAGCTGGGCAGTAGCAGCAGCGAAGCCAAGCAGGCCTGGGGTGGCGAGCTCAAGGCGCTGGGCGCGGAGAGCGAGCCCTGCCATTACCTGGTGCCGAAATGGGCCAAGGACGGCAAGCAACTGGCCTTCATGATCGAAGAAGGCAAGTTTGTCCGCTACGAAACCTCGGTCGACAAGGAAACCGCGCCCGGTGGCGGCAAGGTGGGCATGGGCGAGGCGCAGTTGAAACAGCTCTATCCCAACCTGCAGTCGACGCCGCACAAGTACGATCCCAACGGCCGCTACCTGTCCACCACCACCGACGGCTCCTCGCCGACCAAACTCGTGTTCGAAGTCGATGGCCAGGGCAAGGTCACCGAATGGCGCGTGGGCTTGTTGCCGCAGGCCGATTACGTCGAAGGCTGCTCCTGATCGACGCCGCCCGGAGCGCGCCGGCGGCAATGCTGGCGCGGCACCGGGTGGCCATGAAATGATGCGGCATCGCGTACGCGGGAGGGCTGGGGATGCAAGCTTGGGGCCTGTTCGTACTGGGCCTGGTGCTGCTGGCACTGGGCGGTGACTCGATAGTCAAGGGCGCCTCCGGCCTGGCGCAGCGCCTCGGCGCTTCGCCCTTCGTGGCCGGCCTGTTGCTGATTGCCTTTGGTACCTCGCTGCCGGAACTGGCGGTCAACGCGCGCGCGTTCTGGGTCGGTTCGCAGGAACTGGCGCTGGGCAACGCGGTCGGCAGCAACATCGTCAACCTCGGGCTGACCCTGGGCCTGGCCGCCCTCGCCGCACCGCTGGTGATCCGCATGCGCCTGCTGTCGCCGCTGCTGGTGGCGTTGGGCCTGTCCAGCGTGTTGCTGATGCTGTTTGGCCTGGACGGCGTGATCGGCCAGGTGGAAGGGCTGTTCCTGCTCGCGGCCTTCGTGGTGATGCTGCTGTTGCTGCTGGCGCGCGCGCGCCGCGAGATCGACGACGTGCGTGTCGGCGTCGAAGGCTATGCCGCCACGCGCGGCGCGCTGTGGATGAACCTGCTGCGCTTCGTGGTGGCTGGTGCATTGCTGCACTTCGGCGCGCGCTACGTGGTCGCCTCGGCCACCACCATCGGCGCATCGCTGCATCTGTCGCCGTTGCTGACCGGCCTGCTGCCGGTGGCCATCGGCACGGCCTTGCCGGAAGTGGCCGCGGCCATCGCCGCCGCGCGACGCGGGCAGGGCGACATGGTGGCTGGCCATGTGATTGGCTCCAGCGTGTTCAACCTGCTGGTGATCGTCGGCGGCATGGCGGCGCTGCGGCCGCTGCCGCTGCCGGAATCCTTCGTGCGCCTGGAACTGCCCGCCGCCATCGCCTTCGTGCTGGTGCTGTATCCGATGCTGCGCGGCGACCTGCGCATCAGTCGCGGTGAGGGCGCGATCCTGGCGCTGGCGTTCGTCGCCTGGGTGGTGCTGGAAATCGCGCTGCTGCGCTGATCAATCGGGCTTGGCCTCGTCGGCGACGGGCAGATCCGCCACCTCGCTGGCGCCCGGCAACGGCGGGCGCTCGGCCATCTTCAACGACAGCGCCGCCTTGGCCATCAGGTGCGCGCTGATCGGCGCGGTGATGAACAGGAACGCGGTGACCAGCAGTTCGCGTGGCTGGGGATCCTGGCCCAGGAAGAAGTGATAGCCCACCGAGGCCAGCAGCACGCAGCCCACGCCCAGCGTGGTGGCCTTGGTCGGGCCATGCAGACGTTTGAAGAAGTCCTTCAACTTGGCCAGCGCGAACGAGCCGAGCAGGATGAAGAAGCTGCCCACCGCCAGCAGCGCGACCAGCAACCCGGCGACGAACCAGCTCATTCGACGATGTCCCGGCGCAATATGTACTTGCTCAGCACCACCGTGCCGACAAAGCCGAGCATGGCGATGATCAGCGCCGCCTCGAAATACACCGGCGTGTCGCGATGCATGCCGAACAGCATCACCTCGGCGATGGTGGCGACGAACAAGGTGTCCAGGGCGAGGATGCGATCCGGCACGGTCGGTCCGCGCAGCAGCCGGTAGAGCGCCAGCAGCATGGCCAGGCCGACCACGTGCATCGACACCAGGATGGCCCAGGCGACCAGCAGGTTGGGGGTCATGGGAATATCTCCATCAGCGGCGCCTCATAGCGGCGTTTGATCTGATCGATCACTTCCTGCGGGTCTTTCAGGTTGAACACATGTACCAGCAGGTAGCGGCGATTGTCGGACAGCACGGCCGACAAGGTCCCCGGGGTAAGGGTGATGATGCTAGTCAGCGCGGCGATGCCGTGGATGTTGCCGATATCCAGCGGCACCCAGATGAAGCCCGGGGTGATCTCGCGCTCCGGGCCGAGCACGCGACGCGCCACCTCGATGTTGGACAGTACGATGTCCCAGCCCAGGATCCACAACATCCGCGGAATCCTGCGCAGCCGGCCGATGCGGGCGAACTCGCGGTCCAGGCGGGTGGCGAACAGCGGAATCACCACCGCCAGCAGCAGCGCCATCAGCGTGTGGCCCCAGCTGATTTCCGAATTGAGCAGCAGCCAGAAGCAGAACACCGTCAGGCTGAGCGGCAGGGAAGGAAACAGGCGTCTGCGCAGGCGGCCCATCACGGCGTCCTCAGCACGGGCGTCTGTGCGCGCACGTGTTCCAGGTACTGCTGCGGCGTGGCCAGTTGCTCGGCGGCGGCACGCGTGTAGGCAAACAGCGGCGCCGCCGCCACGCTCATGGCCACGCCATAGGCCAGCAGCAGGAAGGTCGCTGCCACTTCCAGCCGGCGCCTGGACTGCACGGGAGCCGCGTCGGCGACTTCCCGGGCGCCAGGCGCCTGCTTCCAGAAGACGCGGCTGCCCGCGCGCGCCAGGCCCAGCAGGATGATGAAGCTGCTGAGCAGCAGCGCGACCCAGATTTCGCTGTGCTCGCGTGTGGCGTCCAGCAACGCCAGCTTGCCGAGGAAGCCGGACAGTGGCGGCAGCCCGGCCAGCGAAATCGCGGCCAGCAGGAACATCAGCCCCGCCACGATCCAGCCGCGCGCGGACAAGCCCGCCACGGTCGCGTCGCCGTGCCGGTGGCGGCGCACGTGATGGGCAATCAGGAACAACGCGGCGCCGGCGAAGGTGCTGTGCACCAGGTAATACAAGCCCGCACTGATCGTGGCCGGGCGACCCAGCGCGAACGCGACGAACAAGGTTGCGGCCGAGGCGAGCACCAGGTAGCTGGCCAGCACGCGCAGTCGCGTCGCCGCAATGACCCCCAACGACGCCAGTGCCAGCGTCGCCACCCCCGCCACCAGCAGCGCGGAACCGGCAAAGCCGGCCAGCGCGCCGGCGGCCGAGCCGAACAGCAGGCTCGAAACCCGCAGCACCGCGTACAGACCCACCTTGGTCATCACCGCGAACAACGCCGCCACCGAACCGGGCGCATGTGCGTAGGTTTCCGGCAGCCACAGCGACAACGGCAGCAAGGCGGCCTTGGTGCAGAACACGAGCAGCAACAGGCTGGCCGCGGCCTGGATCAGCGCGCGGTCCTGCGGCGGCGCGGCGGCGATGCGCGCCGCCATCTCGGCCATGTTCAAGCTGCCCAGCAAACCGTAGAGCAGGCCCAGCGCCATCAGGAACAGGGTAGACGCGGCGATGTTGACGCTGACGTAGTGGAAGCCCGCGCGCATGCGACCCGCTCGGCCACCGCTCAAAAGCAGGCCGTAGGAGGCAATCAACAGCACTTCGAAGAACACGAACAGGTTGAACAGATCGCCGGTCAGGAATGCGCCGTTCAAGCCCATCAGCTGGATCTGGAAGAACGCCTGGAAGTGCGGCGCGCGCCGATCCCAACCGGCACAGGCATGCACCCAACAGGCGATGGCCAGCAGCAGCGCCACCATCACCATCAGCGCGGCCAGGCGATCCACCATCAGGCTGATGCCCAGGCGCGCCGGCCAGTCGCCGAGCAGGTAGACCAGGATGTTGCCGTCGCTGACGCTGCGCACCAGCAGCACCGCCACCACCAGCTGCGCCAGCAGCGACACCGCGGCAATCGCGCGCTGCGGCGCCATGCCGAAGCGGCGATGCTCGGCCAGCAGCGCCAGGCCCGCGGCGAACAGCGGGATCAGGATCGGCAGCAGCGGCAGGTGCGCCATCATGCGCGCCGCCTCAGTTTGCGCCGCTGCTGGCGCGCCAGGTTGCGCGCTTCCTGCAGCCGCTCGCCCTCGGCGCCGTCGACATGATCGCTACCATTGTCGGCGCGGCTGCGGATCGCCAGCACGATGCTGACGGCGGTCATCGCGAAGGCGATGACGATCGCGGTCAACACCAGCGCCTGTGGCAGCGGATCGGTGTAGTGCGCCAAGGTGGTGGGGGCAAACGCGCGCAGCACTGGCGGCTTGCCCGCCACGACCCGGCCGCAGGCGAAGATCAGCAGGTTGGTGGCGTACGACAGCAGGGTCATGCCCAGGATCACGTCGAAGCTGCGCGCGCGCAGCAGCAGGTAGATCCCGGCAGCGGTCAGCACTCCGATGGCGGAAGCCAGGGCCAGTTCCATCAGCGTTCCACCTCGCCGGTGCGCAGGGAGCGGCGATCCGGATCGATCACGCCTTCGCGGGCCACCTGGGTCAGTGACGGCTTGATCGTGCCCAGCATGGACAGGATCAACATGGCGCCGCCAAACACCACCAGGTACACGCCGGTGTCGAAGCCCATCGCACTGGCCAGTTCCAGCTCGCCGATCACCGGCAGATCCAGCACCAGGTGGCCGCTGGTGAGGAAGGGCACGCCGAACAACCACGACGCCACGCCGCTGGTGCCGGCCAGCAGCAGACCGACGCCGATGCAGCGCACGTAGTCAAAGCCAAAGCGCGATTCCACCGAGCTCGCGCCCTGGATCACGTACTGGATCAGCAGCGGCACCGCCAGCACCAGCCCGGCGATGAAACCGCCGCCGGGCGCATTGTGTCCGCGCAGGAACAGGAAGAACGAAACGGTCAGGGTCAGCGGAAACATGATCTGCGCCAGATCCGCCGGTACCGGCAAGGCCACCGGCGGACCGGGCATGATCTTTTCCGGCGCCATCCGTGCGCGCCGCAACAGGGCATGCACCAGCAGCGCGGCCACGCCGAACACGGTGATCTCGCCGAAGGTATCGAAGCCGCGGAAGTCCACCAGGATCACGTTGACCACGTTGCGTCCGAATGCCTCGGGCAGCGAGCGGGCCAGCATTTCCTCGCCGATGCCGCCGGCCGGCCGCGTCATCACCGCATAGGCCAGCACGGCGATGCCGGCGCCGGCCGACAAGGCGATCGCGATGTCGCGCCAGCGCCGCACGTTGTTGCGTTCCGGCGGCGAACGGAAGGGCAGGTAATGCATGCCCAGCAACAGCAGCGGCAGGCTGACCATCTCCACCAGCAATTGGGTCAGCGCCAGATCCGGCGCCGACAGGAACACGAAGTTCAGGCTCACCACCAGGCCGGCGCCGCCCAGCAGCACCAGCGCGATCAGGCGACGGCGGTACCAGCGCAGCGCCGCCAGCGTGCAGGCCACCAACATCGCCCACAGCACCCAACCCAGCAGCGGCATGGCCTGCGGCGTGCGCCACGTCAGCGGCGCTTCGCCACTGACAAACGGCGCCACGCCCACCACGATGGCGCAGATCGCCAACCACGCCAGGCTGCGCTGCAGGCTGCCATTGATGATCTTCTGGCTGGCATCGCGCGCCAGCGCGGCGCCCGCCCGGCCCATCGCCAGGAAGATGCGCCGGCCCAGCGATTCCTTTTCGATGGCATGCAGATCCAGCCGGCGACGTAGGAACAGGTACAGCAGCACGCCGCCCACCGTGCTGATCATGCTCATCAGCAAGGGCAGGTTGAAGCCATGCCAGATCGCCAAGCTGTACTCCGGCGCCGCCGCACCCAGCGTGCCGCGCACGGCGGCCTGCAGGATGGGTGCGATCGTCCAGGCCGGCAGCATGCCCACCAGCAGGCAGATCACCACCAGGATCTCGACCGGGATCTTCATCCAGCGCACCGGCTCGTGCGGCACGCGATCGAGATCGCGCGGGCCCTTGCCGAAGAACGTGTCGACGGTGAAGCGCAGGCTGTAGGCCACCGCGAAGATCCCCGCCATCACCGCCACCACACTCAGCACCGTGCGCATGCTGGCGTGCGCATCGGCCAGATCCAGGGTCTGGGCGAAGAACATTTCCTTCGACAGGAAGCCATTGAGCAGCGGCACGCCCGCCATCGCCAGACTGGCGGTGATGGCCAGCGCGCTGGTGAACGGCAGCAGATGCCGCAGTCCACCGAGTCGGCGCATGTCGCGCGTGCCGGTTTCGTGATCGACGATGCCGGCGGCCATGAACAACGAGGCCTTGAACACCGCATGGTTGAGGATGTGGAACAGGCCGGCCACCACCGCCATTGGCGTGGACAGGCCAAACAGCAGGGTGATCAGGCCCAGGTGTGAAATGGTGGAGTAGGCCAGCAGACCCTTGATGTCCTGCTGGAAGATCGCCTGCCAGGCACCAATCAGCAGCGTCACCGCACCGACGGTGCTGACCAGGTAGAAGAACAGATCACTGCCGGCCAGGGCCGGGTGCAATCGCGCCAGCAGGAACACGCCGGCCTTGACCATCGTCGCCGAGTGCAGATAAGCCGACACCGGCGTGGGCGCGGCCATCGCCTGCGGCAACCAGAAGTGGAAGGGGAACTGCGCGCTCTTGCTGAAGATGCCGATCAGGATCAGCAGCAGCATCCACGGATACTGCGGGTCGGTACGCACGACGTCGCCGGCCGCGAGCACGGCATCCAGTTCGTAGCTGCCTGCGGCCTGGCCCAGCATCAGCAGGCCGGCCATCAACGCCAACCCGCCGCCGCCGGTGATCGCAAGTGCCATGCGCGCGCCTTCGCGTGCATCGCGACGATGCTGCCAGTAGCCGATCAGCAGGAACGAACTGACACTGGTCAGTTCCCAGAACACCAGCAGCAGGATCAGATTGCCGGCCAGCACGATGCCCAGCATCGAGCCCATGAACAGCAGCAGATAGGCGTACAGACGTGGCGCCGAGTCGCGCGTGCTCAGGTAGTAGCGCGCATACATCACCACCAGTGCGCCGATGGCCAGCACCAGGCCGGCGAAGGTCCAGGCCAGGCCGTCCAGGCGCAGGCTGATCGACAGGCCCAGCGAGGGCGCCCATGCAAAGCGGCTGTGGATGATCTCGCCGCGCAGGATCGCCGGCGTCATTGCCGCCAGCAGGGCCAGGCCCAGCAGCGGCGCCGCTGCGGTCATCCATGCCGCCACGCGGCGCGCATCACGGGCAACAAAGGCCACGCACAGCGCGAGCGCGAAAGGCAACAGAAGCAGCGGGATCAACAGGTCGGACACTCGTCGACGACATCTCTGGCGGGTGTCCAGCGAGTTTAACAGCAGGTGCGAGTCGGCCGAGCCCTCGCTATCCTGACGCATTCATCCTGCTGCGAGCCCACGCCACTCATGTCCCTGCAACACGCCCGCAGCGCCTTGGTTTTCGGCGGCAGCGGCCCGATTGGCGCCGCCCTGCTGACGCGGCTGATGGTTCAGGACTGGACGCTGCTGGCCATCTCGCGTCGCCCGCCCGCGCCATCCCCGGGCCCGGCGGCGATGCGATGGTTGCCCGGCGAGTTCGCCGCCATGCCGGAACTGCCGGAGCAGGTGGATGTCATCTTCAGCACGGGTCCGCTGGATCATTTCGCACGCTGGTATGCCAATGCCCGGATTCGATCTGCACGGGTGGTCGCCTTCGGATCCACGAGCGTGCTGGTCAAGTCCACGTCCAGTGATCCTGAGGAGCGGGACCTGGCGCAACGGCTGCACGTGGCGGAGCAGACCCTGTTTGAAGCGGCGCGCGAACGTGGCGCAGCCGCGACCGTGCTCCGTCCGACTCTGGTCTATGGCACGGGCCAGGATCGCAACCTGAGCCGGATTGCCGCGATGGCGCGGCGCAGCGGCTTCTTCCTGTTGCCCAGTGATGCACAGGGCTTGCGTCAGCCGGTGCATGTGCAGGATCTGGCGCAGGCGGCCGAGGCCGTGGTCGACGTGGCCGCCAGCGCGGGCAAGGCCTATGCATTGCCCGGCGGCGAAACGCTGCGCTATGACGAGATGGTGCAACGCCTGTTGCGGGCGATGCAGCCGTCGCCGCGCCTGATCCGGCTGCCGGCGCCGTTGTTTCGCGGCGTGGTATCGGTGGCGCGCAGGCTGCGGAAAATCGATGGCTTGAGCGATACGGTGCTGGCGCGACTGCGCGAGGATCTGGCGTTTGATGCAAGCGCGGCGCGTGAGGACTTCGCCTACGCGCCGCGCGCTTTCACGCCTGGTGACGTGCCGCTGCCATGAGGCGGGCGCTCAGTAACGCCAGCCCATCACCCGGTAGAACTTGGCCAGTACCCAGGCCGGACCAATCAGCAAATAGGTCAGATCGGTCAGGAAGCTCGGTTTGCGGCCCTCGATCTTGTGGCCGATGAACTGCGCTATCCACGCCACCACGAACACGCCCAGCGCCAGGTAGAACAGGTTGGCGACGCCCAGCCAGGATTCCAGCCAGCGGGTCAGCCACGCCATGGTGATGAAGATCGCCAACATGCCCAGGCCCAGCGAGCGCGACATGCGGTTGTAGAACATCCACGCCACGAACATCGCCAGCCCCGACCACAGTCCGCTCTTCATGACCGTGCCGTAGACCGGGATGCACCACAGCAAGGCCACCACCGTCCACAGGATGGCGGGCACGGCAAAGATGTGGATTTTCTGATTGGTGCGGTTCTGGTGATCACCCGAGTAACTGGCGAACCAACGGTCCACCGGACGCTGCGCGGTTGCGTTCATCACATCCCTCCCGAGGATGGCAATGCGGTCAGGTATGGAGCATAGCGCAGCCGCGACCGGCTTGCGCCGCCAGGCTTGCGGGGGCGACACCGCGTGGCATGATGGCCCTGCGCCCCAGGTTCGCGCGTGGCGCTTCCACCATTGGCAGGAGACGTGCATGCGACAGGCATGGCGCAGACGGGTAGGGCTGTGGCTGGGGCTGGCATTGGCGTGCAGCGGCGTGGCCGCGGCGCAGCAGCCGGCCTCCACGAGCAGCGGTGCGGCCGTGGTCGAACCGGCGCCGGCCGTGGTCAAGATTGTCAGGCAGGGCGCCTCTTACCAGCTGCAGGTCAATGGCCAGCCGTTCTATATCAAGGGCGGCGGACTCGGCGACATTGACCAGGAAACCCTGCTGGCGCGCGGCGGCAATTCGTTCCGCACCTGGAGTACCGGCGATGACACCGCCAAGGTGCGGGCCATGCTGGACCGTGCGCAACGCAATGGCTTGAAGGTGGCCATGGGCCTGGACGTGGCCCGCGAGCGCCATGGCTTCGATTATGACGACGCCACCGCCGTGGCCGCGCAACAGAAGCGCATCGAAACCGAGGTGGCGCTGTACAAGGATCATCCGGCCGTGCTGATGTGGCTGGTGGGCAACGAGCTCAATCTGGAGCACAAGAACCCCAAGGTCTGGAACGCGGTCAACGACATCACCCTGGCCATCCATCGCCTCGATCCCAACCATCCGGTGATGACGCCGCTGGCCGGCTTCACGCCCGCGCTGATTGCCGAGATCAAGGCGCGCGCGCCGGCGCTGGATCTGATCGGCGTGCAACTGTATGGCGACATCAACGAATTGCCCGCCAAGCTGCGCGCGAGCAAGTGGACCGGTCCCTACGTGGTCACCGAATGGGGACCGACCGGCCATTGGGAAAGCCCACTGACAAGCTGGGGCGCGGCCATCGAAGACGATGCCTCACGCAAGGCCGGCCGGCTGATGGAGCGCTATCAGTCCTACATCGCGTCGGACAAGCGCCAGGGCCTGGGTTCGTACGTCTTCCTGTGGGGGCAGAAGCAGGAACGCACGCCCACCTGGTACGGCTTGTTCCTCAAGAGCGGCGAGTCCACGCCCAGCGTGGATGCCATGCAGTATCTGTGGACCGGGCAATGGCCGGACAACCGCGCGCCGGCGATCCAGCCGATCCTGATCGACGGCCTGGCGGCGACAAAGAGCGTGAGCGTGGCGCCGGGCAGCGAGCACGAGGCGCATGTGCAGGCCGAAGATGCCGAGCAGGATCCGTTGCGCTTCCAGTGGTACGTGTTGCGCGAGACCACCGCCACCACCACCGGCGGCGATCACGAAGACGTGCCGGCCGCCGTACGCGTGCGCATGACCTTCCAGGGTCAGGGCGGGCTGAAGTTCCAGGCGCCGCAGGAACCGGGCGCCTATCGGCTGTTCGTCGAGGTCCGCGATGGCCATGGCCATGCGGCGTACGCCAACTTTCCGTTCCAGGTCAGCGCCGCGCCCTGACATCGGCGCAGGAGGCGAGCATGCACGCCAGGGTCCGCACAAGAATCCTGTGGGTGGCGGCGCTTTGGCTGTCCTGCGCCTGCGCCCACGCAACTCAAACGGTCGAAGCGGAGATTGCGGCACGCAATGCCGAGTGGGCGCGCGCCGCCAGCGCGACGGATCTGGCTGCGCTGGGAAGTCGTTACGCCGATGACGCCACGCTGATGCCGGAGCATGCCAAGCTGCGTCGCGGCCGCGACGATATCCATGGCTATCTGCAACAGTGGTGGCAACAGGCACGCGTCACGCGTTGGGAGCGGCAGACCGACAGTCTGGACAAGGCGGGCGATCACCTCATCGAGATAGGCCGCTATACGCAACGCCTGCAGCGCGAAGGACAGCCGGCTTACGACTATGTCGGCAAGTATCTGGCGGTCTGGCGGAATTCCGCGGAGGGGCCGCGCGTCATCGCCGAACTCTGGGGCGCCAGCGCGCCGTTCGACCGCGCTTTGCTGCCGGAGCTGACTGCGCCGACGGACACATCACCTGCAATCGACACCGCCAGCGCGCCGGTCAAACGCGAGCTGGCCGATCGCAATGCATTGATCACCCGCCTCGTGAAGGAACGGAAAGGCGCGGAGCACGCGACGTTGTTCGCCGCCGATGCCGCCTACCTCACCTACTACACGCCCACGCTGCGTGGCATGGACGCGATCCGCGACTACTTCGTCGAGCACGAGCGCCCCGGACCGGTCACCATCGAGGCGATTGAAATCCACAGCGACGGCGTGCACGCGCTGGATGCCGGCACGACTCAACTTGAGGAAGGCCGTTACCGCGTCGCCTGGCGGGCCGGCGGCGACAGTGGCGTGGTGGAAGGCAAGAGCCTGAACCTGTGGAAGCGCGGCGAAGATGGCCAGTGGCGGCTGTTCCGCCAGGCGGTCAATCACGATTAGGCGGAGCCCCGGCGGCGGTCGTCGGACCGCACGTTCGCGCCTGCGAGCTTACGGCCGGTGCTGTTGCCCGCGCACATAGCGCATCAGGTTGACGAAGGTGTCGACCCAGTAGGTGTCGCGGTGTTCGGCCAGGTAGGCCAGCAGTTGTTCGTGCGCTTCGTTGGAGACGGTGAGGTAGTCGCCGCCGATGCCGTGGAAGGTGAAGTTGATCATCGTCCCGCGCGCGGCCGCTTCCTCCACCCGCGCGATCAGCTGTGCACCGGTGACACCCACCGGTACGTCCACCGGCACGGCGGCCGGATCCAGCGTGTCCATGTCGGCAATCACGCCGCCGTTGCCCCATTTGATCGCCACGAATGCGGGCGCCACCCGCAACCGATAGTCGCCGTCCTGCGCGCGGGTGTCGCCGCAGGGAATGGTCAGCGTGCGTTCGTCGCGGCCATCCAGCGCCTTGAGCATCACGTTGGCCAGCAGGATCTGATCCTGCATCTGCGCCGCGGTGGTGGTATCCAGATTGCGCTGCGGCTCGACCCAGTCGCGATCCGGCAGCGAGCCGGAACACTGGTGGAACAGCGTGTGGTTGCCCAGCTCGTGGCCGTTGCGCGCGGCCTGCCGCCATTCCTCCATCCGCAGCCGCACCGGATCGCGTGACAGCTGCAGATAGAAGGTGCCTTTCAGTCCCTGCTTGTCCAACGCCGGGATCGCATGATCCAGCTGCGAATCCAGCGCATCGTCATACGACAGGCTGACGGCCGCCTTGTGCCCGTCCGGCCAGGCGAATCGGGCCGGCTGGGCGGCATGCGCGGGGGACGCGGCCAGCGCCGCGACTCCCGCCAGGACGGCCATCAGCCCGCTGCGCTTCATTGCACCAGTGTCTGGATGGCGTGCGCGGGAATCGTCACCTGCGCCGAGTCGGCATCCACGTAGTAGTTGTAGACCAGTTCCTTGTCGGTCGGGTTCATCACCACCGTGGCCAGGCTGCCATCGGCGTTGCGGAACGAGGTGGCGATCAACACGCTGCGGCTGGTCGCCGTGCCGACGCGACGGGCTTCGGGACGGATGAACTTGGAGAAGTGGCCGATGTAGTAGTAGCTGGGCGTGTACAGCAGTTCGCCGGTGCGGGTATCCACATGCAGCGGCGCGAAACAGTAGTTGCCCACGTGGTTGGGGCCGCCCTTTTCATCCAGCAGGATGTTCCAGTCGGTCCAGCCCACCGCGCCGTTGTTCAGATCGTTGATCATGTTGGTGCCGTAACGCTCGGCGTTGCCCCAGAACTGCAGCTTGGCGAAGTCGAACTTCTCCACCGAGGCCTCGGTCAGCAGCAGCGGCTTGTCCGGATAGGCCTTGGCCACTTCGGCGACGTTGCCGAACATCGGATTGAAGCCGGCCCAGGTCTCGTACCAGTGGAAGCCCATGCCCCAGGCGTACTTGGAGGCTTCCGGATCATCGAAGATCACCTTGGCGCGGTAGACCATCATGTCGCGGTTGTGATCCCACACCACGATCTTCTTGTCGGCATAGCCGGCCTTGGCCATGGTCGGGCCGAGGAAGTTCTTGAGGAAGTCGCGCTCCTGCTCGGCCGTGTAGAGCATGGATTCCCAGGTCTGGGTGGCCATCGGCTCGTTCTGGATGGTGATGCCCCACAGCGGGATGCCTTCCTTTTCGTAGGCGGCGATGAACTTGATGTAGTAGTTGGCCCAGGCCTGGTTGAACTGCGGCAGCAGCGCGCCGCCCTTGAGCATGTTCTTGTTGCTCTTCATGAAGGCCGGCGCACTCCACGGACTGGCATAGGTCAGGATGCTGCCGCCGGACGCCTCGATGGCGCGCTTGATCATCGGGATGCGGTACTTGCGGTCATGCTCGATCGAGAAGCTCTTGAGCGCCTTGTCGCCTTCCTTGATGTAGGTGTAGCTGGCGGAGCTGAAATCCGAACTGTGGATGGTGGTGCGCAGCAGCGAGTAGCCGATGCCGTCCTGCTTGTCGTAATAGGCCTTGAGGAACTCGGCCTGCTTTTCCGGCGACAGCGTGGCAAACACTTCGGCGCTGGCATCGGTGATGGCGCCGCCGATGCCCATCACGGTCTGGTACTGCTTGCCCGGATTGACGAACACCGAGTTCTCGACTTCGGTCAGCTTGTGCCCGCCCTTCAGGGTTACCTGTCCGCTCCGGGCCAGGCGCTGGTTGCCGGCTTCGGCGGTGGTATAGATGGTGACGGGTTTGCCTGCCTGGTCCTGCGCAAAGGCGCCCGAGGGCAGGGAGCAGGCCAACAGCACGGTCAGTCCGGCGGTGGCGATCAAGGGGGGGTGCTTCATCGTGGCCCTCGCGAGCATGGGGAATGGGGTGTCTGACAGCGCTGTCAGCCGAGCCGCCAAAGGTAGTCGCGGCGCGCCTGCGGAGGCAAGGTGCGCCGCCGCATGGCCGCCTTTGTCGCATGCGTGTTGCTGCGCACCATGACATCGGCCAGCCGATCCGCCGCCTGACCAAGGGTGGCGCTTCCCCTGGACCTGTATACACAAGGCCGCGTTGCGCTGTCAGAATCGCCCGCGCCGGGGGCCGGCGAACAGGACGGAGTGCGACGCCATCATGCGTAGTCGTATCGAGGATGTGGCGGAAGCGGCCGGCGTGTCGATGAAGACTGTCTCGCGCGTGCTCAATCACGAGCCCAACGTGCGCGAGGAAATGCGCCAGCGGGTGATGCGCGCGGTGGAAAAGCTGCAGTACCGGCCCAACCTGTCCGCGCGCAGCCTGGCCGGCCAGCGTTCCTACGTGGTGGCGCTGATCTACAACAACCCCTCGCGCAATTACCTGATGGAAGTGCAGAGCGGCATGCTGGAAGCCTGCCGCGCCAGCCACTACAACCTGGTGCTGGCGCCGGTCGGCGCGCAGAAGCAGCGCAAGGCCGACGACATGAAGGCGGTGTTCGAGAACTTCTCGCCGGATGGGGTGGTGCTGATTCCGCCGCTGACCGATGACGAGGTGGTGCTGGAGTACTTGGAGGCCCACGACGTGCCGTTCGCCTGCATCGCGCCCAAGCAGGCGCAGGACCGGATTGGCGTCAACATGGAAGAGACCCGCGCGGTGCAGGAACTGATGGCCGGGCTGATTGCGCTCGGCCATCGTCGCATCGCCCATATCAAGGGGCCGCCCGCGCACGGCGCCTGCCAATGGCGGCTCAAGGGCTACCGTGATGCCTTGCGCAAGGCCGGCATCGAATACGATCCCGCGCTGGTGGTGGCGGGCGAGTTCTCGTTCGAGTCGGGCATAGAAGCGGCCAAGCACCTGCTGGACCTCAAGCCACGGCCCACGGCCATCTTCGCGGCCAATGACGACATGGCCGCGGGGGTGATCCGTGCCGCCTGCGAGCGCGGCCTGAGCGTGCCCGAGGATGTCTCGGTGTGTGGATTCGACGACACGCCCATCGCCCGCCACATCTATCCGGCGCTGACCACGGTGCGCCAGCCCACGGCTGAAATGGGTCGCCTGGCGACGCTGCAACTGCTCGATCGCATCCGCAATCCGGAGGCCGGCGCCATGGTGCACGTCGAGCACACGCTGCTGTTCCGCGAATCGACGCAGCCGCCCACGCGCCGCTGAAGCGGTCGCCTCTCGCTGCAGTTTGTCCGCATGAGTCCCTGCGTGGCCCGTGCTTGTCCTGTGCATGTCCGATCGAATGACCCGGCCTTGTGCCTGTTGGATAGGTAGCGCTAACACGCGATCGCGTCTGCATCGCACCACTCAATAACGATCGTTACGGACCTCGAATAATTTTTCCGATTTGCTTTTCCGCAGTTTTGTGGAAAACGGTTTCAGCTGCGACGCAGCATCGACAAAACTGCTGAAAACAAGCGCTTTTTTGTCATTCGAACAAAGTTGCCGCTCAGGTTGACAACGCTGTCAATTGCGCGTCCAATGCGCCGCATCGTGGAGTAACACCGCGCGATCACAGCGTTCAAACAGCAGTACACAAGCAAACGACATCACGCAGTTTTCGTGTCTTTCCGGGGAGGAGGATTCATGAAGCAGGTGCAGTTCGTTCCAAAGAAGAAGGTCCTGACCACAGCCTTGCTGTTGGCCATGACCACGCCGGTCTGGGCGCAAGATGCGAACCAGACGAATACCAACCTGACGGCTGACCAGCAGGACGCGTCCACCCTCGATACGGTGGTCGTGACCGGCATCCGCAGCAGTTTCGAAGCCTCGATGAACCTCAAGCGCGACGCGCAGGGCATCGTCGACGGCATCACCGCCGAAGACATCGGCAAGTTCCCCGACACCAACCTGGCCGAGGCGCTGCAGCGCATCAGCGGCGTGTCGATCGATCGCCAGCTCGGTGAAGGTTCCAAGGTCACCGTGCGCGGTGTCGGTCCGGACTTCAACTTGGTGCTGTTGAACGGTCGCCAGATGCCGGCCGCCAACCTGGGCTCCGGCGGCGCCGGTGTTTCCGGTTCGCGCTCGTTCGACTTCGCCAACCTGGCAGCCGAAGCGGTCAGCGGCCTGGAGGTCTACAAGACCAGCCGTGCGGCCACGCCTGCCGGCGGCATCGGCGCGACCATCAACGTCAAGACCGCGCGTCCGCTCGACCACGACGGCATGATCGCCACCGCCAGCATCAAGGCGATGCACGACACCACCGTCGACAACCTGCCCAACACGTTCGAAGGCAAGTCGATCACCCCGGAATTCTCGGGCATTTTCAGCGACACCTTCGCCGACGGAAAGTTCGGCGTGGCCCTGTCGGGCAGCTACCAGGAGCGCGATTACGGTTTCAGCCAGGCCTCGGTGGCCAATGGCTGGGCCAAGTTCCGCGGTGACGACACCACCAGCTGGAACCGCCTGCCGCAGCCGGGTGATCCCAACTACGACCTGATCACCAACCGTCCGGGTCCGAACGACGTGTACTCGCGTCCGCAGAACACCGGCTACACCGTCAATGGCGTGCAGCGCCAGCGCACCAATGGCCAGCTGGTCCTGCAGTACGCGCCGACCGAACGCTTGAAGATGACGGCGGACTACACCTACGCCGAAAACAAGATCCAGCAGCAGCGCAGCGAACTGTCGGTGTGGTTCAACTACCAGCCCGGTCCGAGCTCGTGGACGGACGGCCCGGTGTCGGCGCCGATTTCGTACACCGAGTACACCAGCGACGCCGGCGCCGACGTGGCCATGGGCGGCGCGCAGTTCGCCACCAAGTCCGAGCTCAAGTCCACCGGCTTCAACGTGGAGTGGGAAGTCACCGACGCCCTGAGCCTGGCCGCGGATTACCACAACTCGCAGCAGGAAACGAAGGCCGACAGCCCGTACGGCTCGGCCAACGTGCTGGCCGTGGCCGCGTTCGTGCGTGGCACCACCACGGTCGACTACAGCCGCGACCTGCCGATCCTGCATTACGACGTGACCGACGGCGCCAGCCAGGTCGAGCCGTCGCAGGCCAAGGTGACCGGTTCGGTCTTCCACAACAGCTACACCAAGTCGGAAGTGGAACAGGGCCAGTTGAGCGGCAAGTTCGTGTTCGGCGAAAACTCGGCGCTGGATTTCGGCATCGCCCGTACCGAAGTGCAGAACCGCACCGCGTATGGCTACATGCAGCGCGACAGCTGGGGTGGCGTCGGTACCGAGGACGACTACAGCGACGACATCTGGTACGCGGACAACATGTCCAACTACTTCGGCAGCTTCTACAACAGCAATGATCCGCGCTGGACCGATCGCTTCCTGATTTTCGACTTCGAGCGCCTGCGTGCGCAGGCGGCCACCGTGGGTGATGCGGACAACCCGCCGTGCCCCACCTGCTACGTGCCGCCGAATACCTTCAGCCGCGATCTGCGCAACAAGGAAAAGTCGACCAGCGCGTACCTGCAGTACTCCACCACCTTCGACTGGACCGTGCCGGTGCACCTGGCGGCGGGCGTGCGTTACGAGAAGACCGACGTCACCTCGACCGCGCTGGTGCCGGTCGGCACCAGCATCCGCTGGGGTTCGGCCAACGAGCTCAACGTCAACTTCGCCGATCCTTCGTTCGTCGAGGGCACCGGTGAATACGACTACTGGCTGCCCAGCCTGGACATGAGCGCGGACCTGACCGAGAACATGATCCTGCGCGCAAGCTACGGACATTCCATCGGCCGGCCGAGCTGGACCGACATCCAGGGCGGACAGACGCTCACCCAGCAGCTGGGCGTCAGCGGCGGCACCGGCCAGCAGGGCAACCCCGCGCTGGAACCGCTGCTGTCGAAGAACTTCGACATCTCGTGGGAGTGGTACTACGGCGAAGGCAGCTTCGTGTCGGCGGGTTACTTCCGCAAGAACATCGACAACTACGTGGGCACCACCGAAGTCAACACCTCGGCCTATGACCTGCATACGCCGGTTGGTGGCGCCTACTGGAACGAGGCGCTGGGTGCGGGCTGCGCGGCCACGGACATGGTCTGCATCCGCAACTGGATCCTGATCAACCATGCCGGCGATGAGGGCGTTGTCAACCGTGGTGTCAATGGTGAAGGCGAGCAGCAGGGTGACATCTTCGGCCTGCCCGGCGATCCGCTGGCGCAGTTCCGCATCACCACCCCGGCCAACCAGAAGTCGGCCTCGCTCGATGGCTGGGAGTTCAACGTTCAGCACATGGTCGAGGACACCGGCTTCGGCATCGCCGCCAACTACACCATCGTCAACTCCAGCCTGACCTACGACAACTACAACCTGGGTGAGCAGTTCGCGCTGGAAGGCTTGAGCGATTCGGCCAACGTGGTGGGCTTCTACGACAAGGACAAGTGGCAGGTCCGCCTGGCGTACAACTGGCGCGACAAGTTCCTGTCCGGCCGCTTCGATGGCCAGGGCGCCAACCCGAACTACACCGAGCCCTACGGCCAGCTGGATGCGAACATCAGCTACAAGTTCACCGAAAACCTGATCGTCAGCTTCGAAGGCTTCAACCTGACCGACGAGACGGTGCGCATCCACGGCCGCAACAAGAACCAGCTGTTGTGGCTGACGCAGGGCGGTCCGCGCTACGGGATGGGCGTGCGTTACAAGTTCTGATGACGGTACTGCTTCCGCACGGCCGGTGCCGTGCGGAAGGCTGGAAGGGCGCGGCTGCAAGCGAACCGCGCGGAAGCCGCTGCTTGCAGCGGCTTCTTCTTTTTGGGCCTATGATGCGGCCTGGGGCAGCAAGTGAACTGGTGACATGGCACGACACGTTCTGTTGAACAACATCGAGCACAAGGCGTTGCGCGTCGACACCCGCCGCAACGCGGAACTGGGCGACCAGGTGATGTACGCGCAGGTGGTTCCTTCCGAGTTCCGCCAGCTGCAGGAGCACTATCCGATCGTCTTCGCGCCGGGAAGCCAGGGCGAGATGCTGCCCGTGGCGCTGTTGGGACTGCGCCATGGCGAGAACCTGTTCCTGCGCGGCGATGGCTGGGATGCGCACTACCTGCCGCACGTCATCGAGCGCCAGCCCTTCGCGATCGGCAACCAGGACGGCGAACTGGTGCTGCACCTGGACATGGACAGTCCGCGCGTGGGCGCGGCGGTGGGTGAGGCGCTGTTCCTGGAACACGGCGGCACCAGTGCCTACGTGGATCGCATCAGCGAGGTGTTGTCCGCGTTGAATCGCGGGCTGCCGCAGATACCGGTGTTCATGGGGCTGGTCGAGGAATACCAGCTGCTGGAATCGTTCGTGCTGGATTTCAGCCTGGACGATGGCACCCCGCAACGACTGACCGGCTTCCATACCCTGCACGAAGATCGCCTGTCCAAGCTCGGTGGTGAAGCGCTGCAACGCTTCCAGCAGGCCGGCCTGCTCGAGCCGCTGTACATGATCATCGCCTCGCTCTCCAACTTCCGCAGCTTGATCGATCGTTTCAATCGCATCCATGGCGATCAGCACTGAAGCCCTGCCCGAACGGCACGGCCTGGACTACCGGGCGCTGCCCGATGAGGTGCTGCACTCCGACACGCCGATGGTGCTGCGTGGCGTCGTGGCCGACTGGCCGATGGTGCAGGCCGCGCGCCAATCCGCCGAAGCGGCCATCGATTACGTGGCCGGCTTCGAGCGCGCCGACGCGCCGCCGGTGGTGGCCACGGTCGGCCCGCCGGACATCAAGGGCCGTTTCTTCTACAACGAAGATCTGAGCGCCTTCAATTTCCGCCAGGAAAAAGTGCCGCTGGATGTGGCGCTGAAGACGTTGCGCAAATACCTGCCCGACCCGGCGCCGCCGGCGATCTACCTGGCCTCCACCACGATCGATACCTGGCTGCCGGGATTCCGTGCAGCCAACGATGTGCCGATGGGCGAACGCGAAGCGCTGGCCAGCATCTGGATCGGCAACCGCACGCGCATCGCCGCGCACCAGGATGTGCCCGACAACCTGGCCTGCGTGGTCGCCGGCCGTCGCCGGGTCACGCTATTCCCGCCGGATCAATTGCGCAATCTCTACATCGGCCCGATCGAGTTCACCCCGGCCGGCCAGCCGATCAGCCTGGTCGATTTTGCCGCGCCGGATCTCGAACGCTTCCCGCGCTTCGCCGAAGCCCAACGGCATGCGCTGGGTGCGGAACTGGAACCGGGCGACGCCGTGCTGATTCCCAGCATGTGGTGGCACCACATGGAAGGCCTGGAGCCTTTCAACGTGCTGGTGAACTACTGGTGGCGGCAGACGCCGAAATGGATGGACACGCCGATGAACGCGCTGATGCTGGCGCTGCTGACCGTGCGCGATCTACCGCCGCACCAGCGCGAAACCTGGCGCGAAGTGTTCCGTCATTACGTGTTCGAGGCCGGCGAGGAAACCGCCGGCCACATGTCCGAGTCGGCCCGCCGCGTGCTGGGCCAGCTCGATGATGACCGCGCCCGCGACCTGCGTGCGCGCCTGCTCAACCGACTCAACCGCTGAAGGTGCACGACGTGACCGAAGAAGTGACCGAATTCCCGCACAAGGCCGTCAAGCGCGTGGTGATTGCCGGTGGCGGCACCGCCGGCTGGATGGCCGCTGCCGCGATTTCGCGCATGCTGGGACGGGTGCTGGACATCACTTTGATCGAGTCCGAGGAAATCGGCACCGTCGGCGTGGGTGAAGCCACCATTCCGACCCTGGTCACCTTCCATCGCCTGCTCGAGATCAACGAGCAGGAATTCATGGCCGCCACGCAGGCGACCATCAAGCTCGGCATCTCGTTCGAGAACTGGAAGGATCGCGATCACCGCTACATCCATTCCTTCGGCGTCACCGGCCAGGATCACTGGATGGCCAACTTCGTGCATTTCTGGATGCGTGGGCGCGAGGAAGGGCTGGCCAGCCGCTACGAAGACTATTGCGTGGAGCTGCGCGCGGCCGAGGAAAACAAGTTCGCGCACCTGCCGCGCAAGGGCATGAACTACGCGTACCACATGGACGCCAGCCTCTACGCCAAGTTCCTGCGCCGCTTCAGCGAGGGCTATGGCGCCAAGCGGGTGGAAGGCAAGATTGTCGAGGTCAACCAGGACGATGCCAGTGGCTATATCACGTCGCTGAAGCTGGCCGATGGCAACGTGATCGAAGGCGACCTGTTCATTGACTGCACCGGGTTCCGCGCGCTGCTGATCGGCAAGACGCTCAACGTGGGCTTCACCGACTGGTCGCACTGGCTGCTCAACGACAGCGCCCTGGCCACCCAGACCACCGCCGTGCGCGATGCCGTGCCCTATACCCGCGCGATTGCCGGCAATGCCGGCTGGCAGTGGCGCATCCCGCTGCAGCATCGCGTGGGCAACGGCATCGTCTACTGCAGCCGCTACATCAGCGACGACGAGGCCAAGCAGGAATTCCTCGGCAGCCTGGAAGGCGAAGTCATCAAGGATCCCTGGCCGATCCGCTTCCGTCCGGGCCAGCGACAGAAGTGCTGGAGCAAGAATGTCGTCGCCCTGGGCCTGGCGGGCAGCTTCATCGAGCCGCTGGAATCCACCACCATCCACCTGATCCAGCGTGGCATCACCCGCCTGCTCAACTGCTTCCCGCATGTCATCACGCCGGAAATCGTCAACGAGTACAACGCACGACTGGACACCGAGCTGCAGCATGTACGCGATTTCGTGGTGCTGCACTATTGCGTGACCAACCGGCGCGACAATGCCTACTGGCGCACGGTCGGCAGCATGGAACTGCCGCCGAGCCTGCGCCAGCGCATCGAGTTGTTCCGCGAAACGGGCAATGTCTTCCCGGTGCCGACCGAACTGTTTGCGGAGAACTCGTGGATCCAGGTGATGATGGGGCAGGGCATCACGCCCAGGCAGCACCATCCGATTGCCGAGGTCATGAGCTTCGACGAGCTGCGGCAATTCCTCGACAGCATCCGCGCCAGCACCGCGAACACCGTTCGCCAGATTCCCGCGCACATGGATTACCTGCGCAGTTACTGTCCGGCCGACAAGCCGTTCTGACTGCTCTATAGTCCGCCCAACGTTCGGATTCCCCGGTCTCATGCACAACCTGTACGCCCTCCTGCTCGATTCGGCCGTGTTCATCCTGGCGGCGTGGGTGCTGTGGCGCGCGCTGGGGCGTTCGATTCCGATCGCGGTGATCCCGATCATCATCGGCTTGCTGCTGGCCGCCAGCGGCTGGCCGGTGAAGGCATGGGGACTGCCCTCGGTTTGGGGTGATCGGATCGGTTGGCTGGGTGTGTTGCTGCTGGCGTTCACCGCCGGCCTGGAAACCCGGCAGTTCCGCTATCACGGCAATGACGCCGGCACGCCGTCGCGCTACCGCGCGTCGCCGATGCGGCTGGCCAGCAGTGCTGGCATCGCCTTGCTGCTGCCGTTCGCGACCGGCGCGGTGATGGCGTATGCGTACTTCCTGGGATTGGAGGGATGGACGGCGCCGCATGCCGATCGCGCCACCGGCGCGCTGGCGATCGGTTTGTGCCTGGCGGTGAGTGCCTTGCCCGTGCTGATCGGCATCGTCCGCGAACTGGGGCCGTTGAACCGCCCGCTCAGTCAACTGGCCCTGGGCATCGCGGTCATCGATGATGCCGTGCTGTGGATCGGACTGGCCTTGTTGCTGCTGTTCGCCGTGCCTGGCGCGGAAGTGGCGCATGGTTCCTGGCAGCAGGCGCTGGCGCTGGGCCTGCCCTGCACGTTGGTCGCGGTATCGGTGCTGGCGCAACGTCGTGGCTGGCAGTTGCCGCCGGGCGTGATCTACCTGGTCCTGCCCGTGTACCTGCTGGCCGGCGCGTGGTCCTCATCGCAGCTGGGCCTGCATGAATTGCTGGGCGCCTATTTCGCCGGCGCGATCGTTCCGCCGGCCTGGGTGCGCCGGGTGCCGGTGGATACGCTGGGCAAGTTCGCCTTGATGGGCCTGGCGCCGCTGTTCTTCGGCCATAGCGGGCTGAAGATCGACGGCCAGGTGTTGGGTTGGGCGTCGTTGCAGGCCTCGGTGCTGCTGCTGGTGCTGGCGGTCGCCGCCAAGTTGGCGGCGGTGCTGATTCATCCACCCGCGCCGGGCTTCACGCGGCGGGAAACGCTGGCCGTGGGCGCGTTGCTGCAATGCAAAGGCCTGATGGAAATCGTCGCGGCCACCATCCTGCGCGACAAGGGCCTGCTGTCCGAGCACGCCTTTGCCGCGCTGGTGACGCTGGCGGTGTTGTCCACCTTGCTGACCGGGCCGCTGTTCCGCACGCTGGTGCGCAAGCCGGCGACCACAGCGCAAGCACTGGAGCGATCCTGAGCATGGCGTTGTGGCTCTACTTCCTGATCTCGTTGCTGGTCGTGGCCGCGCTGGCCGTGGTCAATTCGCAACACCAGCGGGTCAGTGATCGCTGGCTGCAGCGGACCTTCGATGCGCTGCAATTCGACACCGCGCATGGCCGCCAGGCCGGACCGGACATGCAGGTGGTCAAGCAGGTGACGATGGAGGTGTCCTCGCACAATCATCCGCTGACCGCCTTCTGGTATTGCGTGGGCGAGGGCCCGAGCTACTTCGTGGCGATGGCGCATTACCAGCGCGATGGCTGGATGGGCGGCCACTACGAATGGACGATCAAGTCGCTGGACGAAGCGCGCATGCGGCATGCCTTGATCGACGACAAGCAAGCCTTGCAAGCCACCTTTGGCAGCGCCGATCCCGGCGTGCTGCACGCCTGAGGGTGGGCTAGAACGTCACCTTGACCGACGCCGCGCTGCGCGTGGCTTCGCCGTGGTACACGGCTTCGATGTTGTTGCCGTCCGGGTCCAGCACGAACGCGCCGTAGTAACCGGGGTGATAGGGGCGTTCGCCGGGCTTGCCATGATCACGTCCGCCGTGGGCCATGGCCGCTTGGTAAAAGGCATCGACCATCGCCCGATCCTGCGCCTGGAAGGCCAGGTGCACGCGACCGGTCAATTCGCCTTGCGCGGCCTCGCTGGCGGCAGTGGAGACAAACAGTTCATCGGCCCAGAAGTAGTCGTCGCCGCTGCCCGCCATCGGGATGCCGAGCACCTTGAACACGGCTTCGTAGAAACGCTGGCTGGCGGGCAGATCGCGCACCACCAGCTGGATGTGATCAATCAGGCGACCACGATGCAGTTCCTGGGTTTCCATGACGATTCCATTGGCTTCGGGGAGCGCCCTGTATAGCACTCCCCGATGACGGAATCGTTCAGTGCGCTGCGGGTGCAGCGGACTCAACCCGGCTACGCGTCAACGCGGCATGGCGGGCAGGCTGTCCAGCGTCTGCACCGCGATCACGTCCAGCCGTGACTGCTTGCCTTCGCCACGCTTGACCGCGCCACGCGCCAGCGCACGCCACAGCACGCGGATGGTCTTGGGTTCGATCACTTCCACCAACAGTCCGCCTTCGGTGCTGTGCTTGACGGTGGTCTTCAGTGCCGCCTGGCCACCGGAGGTCTGCGCGACCAGCTGCGAACAACCGCCGGCGCGGCACTCGATGGCCGCCTGTGGCGTGCTGCCGTCGCCCTTGGGCGCGGGCACATCCTTGACCTGCACATCTTCCACGTCCTGCACGCCCACGCGGTAGGCGACGATGAAGTCTGCCTGGCTGGCGCCGCTGGCCAGGCGATAGCCCTTGGCTTGCAGCGCCTTGTCGAGGGCCGCCTGCAGGCGCTTGCGGAACGCGGGATCCTGCACGCGTTGATCGTTCTCGGCAGGCAGGGTAGTGGGACTGGCCACCCAGGCGTAGCGCGGTCCCGGCAGCGCGGTGGCGGTCTTGCTGACGTCCACCGACCCCTGCTGGGCGGCGGCAGGCATCGCGACTGCGGCGACGGCCAGCAGCGCCATGCCCGCGCTGCACAACCAGGAAGAACGAAGCAACACGGTCAAAGCACGCATGGCAGGCACCTCCAGGTCGACAGTGGCCAGACCTTAGCACAGCGACCAGGCGCTATTTATCCACGGTGGGCGTGAGTTTTCCCATGTTGGCATCGCCCGTCATGGCCCGGAACCGGTCCGCGATCGCCTGCCGCACGTCGGCCTGCATGGCGGGGCTGAAGTCATGGGCGGTGTGCTCGTAACCACGCATCGAAACCGGCCAGCCGCGTGCGCCCAATGCCTGCAGCGCCGTCTCGGTCGGGGCCATCGGTACGGTGCGGTCATCGCGACCATGCAGCGCCAGGATCGGTGGACAGGCGTCTGCGCAGTCGACCGCGGACTGCTGCCATTCCGGCAACAGCCGCGCCGCCACCGGGAACGCAGCGGTGTACGCATCCGGGTGATGCAGGATCAACAGCAGACTCAGGTCACCCCCATACGAGACACCGGTCAACAGGGGTCGACCGCGGGTGGGATGGCGTTCCTGCATCTGCTGGATGAACGCGGTCAGGCGGCTTTCGGCTGCCTCGGTCACTGCGGCTTGCGCGGATGCCGGCAATGCGCCGTATCCCTCGGGAAACCAGGATCGTCCACTGGGTCTCGGAAACGGACCGCGCGGCAGGACGACGCGTGCGCGTACCGGCAGGTCGGCAAAGGCGCTCGCCAGCTCCTCCGGTTGCGAGCCCGACGAATGCAGGGCGATCACCAGCGGCAGCGACTCCTGATCACCGCCGCCCCGCGTCTCGAACACCACATACTCCCAGTCCTGCCATTGTCCGTTGCGCGGTGTGGCATCGGCGGCCGCCGCCACCGGTACGAGTGCGCAGAGCAGAAGCAACATCACGCCGTGGACTACCTTCATCGCCCCGCTGTCCCCTGCTCGTTCTGCGCAAGCCCTCACGCTAGGCAGCCCGCCGGTCGCCTGCAAGATCCAATCCTGCCGCCAGCACGCATCCACAGTTGATGCAGGTCACAAATCCCGCCGCCATAGCGCGCGCCTTGGCGTTTTGACCTGGCCATCACCTGCGGCAGCGCAGCATGTCGCGACGCCGACCCCTCCGTGCCGGTTCCGGAGAACATCATGAAGAGTGCCACGCGCCACACCATGTTGCTGATGGGTTTGGTCGGCCTCTGGGCCAGCGCGTTCGCGGCCGGACATGATCCGGCCAAAGGCGGCAAGTTCGCGAGCATGGACAGCGATGGTGACGGTCAGGTGTCCGCCGCCGAACATGTCGCAGGCGCGAAGAAGATGTTCACCGACATGGATTCGGACATGGATGGCCAGGTCAGCGCCGCGGAGATGGACGCCGCCCGGCATGACAAGGCCGGCGCCAAACCGGCGATGTCATCGGCCGACAAGATCAAGAAACTCGACACCGATGGTGACGGCCGGCTGTCCGCCAGTGAACACGCCGCCGGCTCGGACAAGATGTTCAAGGCCGGCGACAGCAATGGCGATGGCCAGCTGACCAGCGCCGAGATGCAGGCGGTCCACGATCGCGAGATGGCGCAGAAGTAAGTTCGCCCACTGATTTTCCTCCGCCGTCCGCTGCCTATCGGTGCGGATGGCGTACGCATGCGCGTTTGCTCAGTCGGCGTCGGCGAGCGCACGGCAGAAGTCTGCCGTAGCCTCGTCCAGCGGGAAACAACTTTCGATCCGCAGTTCGTCCAGGGTCACGTCGCGCGGCGTGGCAAAGACGGTGATGCTGGAGAAAAAGCGCAGCGACACGCCATCATGCGCGAAGCAGGTGGTCAGCAACGGCAACGGTCCCGTGTCCTGGGTCGGATGCCGCCAGGCGGTGGGTACCCCGGGCGCGGCCAGCATCTCATCCAGCAACGTGCGTGCACGCGCATCTCCGGGGCGCGCACTGACCGCCTGGCGCAGGTGCTGGAGCAGATCACCGGCCACTTCGTCCCAGTTCACCAGCACGCTGCGCAGATCCTGCGGATCAAAGACGTGATGCAGCATGTTGCGATGCGGACTGGCCCGGCCCGCAAGCAGAAAGCCATTGACGCGCTGGGCGGCGCGGTTGGTCTGCAGGATGTCCCAATAGCGATTGAGCACGAAGGCGGGGTAGGGCTCCTGCTGGGCCAGGATGAATTCTACCGCGCGCTGGATGCGTTGCAGTTCCGGCGCGTCGATTGGCGTTTCGGTGTAGTGGTCGGCATAGCCCGCCGCACGCAACAGGCGATTGCGCTCGCGCAGCGGCATGTGCAGGGCCTCGGCCAGGCGTTCGATCAGTTCGCGGCTGGGCTGCGATTTGCCGGTCTCCACATAACTGAGGTGGCGGGTGGAGATGCCGGCTTCCAGCGACAGGTCCAGCTGACTCCAGCGTCGTGACGAACGCCATTGGCGCAACAACGAACCCAGGTCGGCGGAGGCGGCAAGTGTGCTCATGGGCGCAGCATAGCCGCGCCGCCTGCGGCGCTGCCATGACCTGCGGGGTTATTGCCGCGCCCAGCCACTGGCGCGAAGGTGGCGCCCTCGTATCGTTCAATCGCCAGGAGCTGGCCATGCAACGCAGGGACTTCTTGAAACTGGGTGGATTCGCCGCGACGACCTCGCTGGTCGCGACCGTTGCGCCGATGGCATGGGGCGCTGGCAGCACGACAGCCGCTTCAGCGGGCCGTGCTCCATCGGCGCTTCCTGTTTTGTCAGCCGCGCAATGGCGGCGTGAACGTCGCTGGCAGCACACGCGCTTCGGCGAGATTGCCCACGTCGAGCGCGGCAGCGGACCGGCCGCGCTGTTCCTGCACGGATTTCCGCTCAACGGATTCCAGTGGCGTGGTGCGCTCGAACGGCTGGCACCGCTGCGGCGTTGCCTGGCGCCGGACATGCTCGGACTGGGCTACACCCGCGTGGCGCCAGGCCAGAGCGTCGCGCCGGCCGCTCAGGTGGAAATGCTCGCCGAATGGCTGGACGCGCTGAACATCGAACAGGTGGATCTGGTCGCCAATGACAGCGGGGGCGCGGTCGCGCAACTGTTCGCCGTGCGATTTCCGCAACGCGTGCGCAGCCTGTTGTTGACCAACTGCGACAGCGAAATCGACTGTCCTCCGCCGGCCTTGCAGCCGGTGATCGATCTGGCGAAGGAGGGGCAGTTTGTCGTGCAATGGTTGGCGCCCTGGCTGGCCGATCCGGTGTTGGCGCGTTCGCCGCAGGGCCTGGGCGGGATGACGTTCACCTTCCCGCAGCATCCGGATGACGACACCCTGGACATGTACCTGCGACCGTTGGTGGAGCAGCCCGAGCGCACGCACGCGTATGCACTCGGTCTGGACAGCAACGTGCTGGCGGGCGTGGAAGCCGCGCTGCGCGCCAGCCGGATGCCGGCGCGCATCCTCTGGGGTACTGGCGATACGATCTTCGCGGCGCAGGCGCCCGACTATCTGGACAGCGTGCTCGGACATTCGCGCGGCGTGCGCCGGGTGGACGGTGCACGCCTGTTCTGGCCGGAGGAATTTCCCGACCTCATCGCCGAAGAAGCGCGCGCGCTGTGGCGCTGATCAGCCGAACAGCTTGTTGGTGACCTCGGCGATGTGGCAACCCTGGAATCGCGCGCCTTCCAGTTCGTTCTGGCTGGGCTGGCGCGAGCCGTCGCCGCCGGCGATGGTGGTGGCGCCATAGGGACTGCCGCCGGTCACTTCATCCAGCCGCATCTGGCCCTGGAAGCTGTAGGGCAGGCCGACCGTCACCAGGCCGAAATGCAGCAGGTTGGCGATGATCGAAAACAGCGTGGCTTCCTGGCCGCCATGCTGGGTGGCCGTGGACGTGAAAGCGCCGCCGACCTTGCCGTTCAAGGCGCCCTTGGCCCACAGGCCACCGGCTTGGTCCAGGAAGTTGGCCATCTGCGATGCCATGCGGCCGAAGCGCGTGCCGACGCCGATGATGATCGCGTCGTAGTTAACCAAGTCGTCAATCTTCGCGATCGGCGCGGGCTGATCCAGCTTGTAGTGGGATGCCTTGGCCACCTCCTCGGGCACCAGTTCCGGAACACGCTTGATGTCCACGGTGGCGCCGGTGGAGCGGGCGCCCTCGGCCATGGCGTTGGCCATGGTTTCGATGTGACCGTAGGAGGAGTAATACAGGACGAGGATCTTGGCCATGGACGTGCTCCGTATGCAGTGGGGGTTCGCCGACGCGGCGGGCGCAAGGACTATAGGCCAGCGACGGTGACGGAACGGAGAGACATACGGGCACGGATTGTTCCACCGGCGGCACTGGCCGGAACCGGCGCGAGCACGCGCGCGAACCCGCCAGCCGATGGTAGAGTCGGCACGTTGACTCTGCCGTATCAGGGGACGCCTCGCGGCGGTATGCGGTGACAGTCAGCCTGCAACGTGCCACGCCAAGGAAGATTCTGCTCATGCCTGGAACCGCAGCACCGGTCGCGCCACACGAACGCCAACCCCTGATTGATGCATTGCGCGGCCTGGCCCTGGCGGGCGTGTTGATGGCCAACCTGGGCTACCTGAGCCTCTACGATTTCACCGGCGACGCGGCGCGTGCCGCGCTGCCGACCGCCGCGTTTGATCTGGCCGTTCTCAAGGCCATGGAGTTGCTGGTCAGTTCCAAGGCCATCACCCTGTTTTCGCTGTTGTTCGGACTGGGCTTTGCCATCCAGCTGGAACGTGCGCAGGCGCGCGGCGCCGGTGGGCTCCGCCACTACCTGCAACGCCTGGGCTGGCTGCTGATCATCGGCCTGGCGCACAGTTATCTGATTTGGTGGGGCGACATCCTCACCATCTACGCGGTGGTCGGTCTGCTGCTGGTGCTGTTCCGGCATGCGCCGGATCGTTGGCTGTTGTGGGGCGGCCTGTTCATCGCCGTGCTGTTGCCTGGCTTGATCGGGCCCTGGCTGAACTCGGTGATCGACGGCGAGTCGCAGCGCAGCAGCATCTATGCGCGCAGCCTGCTGGCCTTCGTCTCCGACTCCTGGCGCGATACATTCGCTGCCAACACCGCCCTGGTGCACTGGACCCGGCTCATGAACTGGAGCCTGATCTGCTTCGTCCTGGGGCGCTTCCTGATTGGCTACTGGGCGGGCCGACGGCAGTTGTTGCAACGCGCCGAAGATCATCTGCCGTTGTTGCGCCGCATCCTGATCGGCGCGCTGGCCGTCGCCATCGTGGCCGGCGCGCTGTTGCTGCTGTGCAATGCCAATCCGGACTGGCGCGAGCATATGGCCGGCCGCCTGCTGCGCAGCACGGTGTTCCGCCTGGCGCCGCTGGCCCTGGCCATTGCGTATGCCGCCGGCTTCGTCCTGTTGTTCCAGCGCGCCGCGTGGCGCCGCGTGCTGATGGGGTTGGCGCTGCTGGGTCGGATGGCCCTGACCAACTACCTGATGCAGAGCGTGCTGGGTATTTTCCTGTTCTACGGCATCGGCCTGGGCATTGGTCCTTGGACCGGTCTGACCGGCTGGCTGCTGGCATGGTTCGGCATCCTGGCCGCGCAGATCGCATTCAGCCACTTCTGGCTGGCGCGCTTCCGCTATGGCCCGTGTGAATGGGCTTGGCGCAGCCTGACCTACGGCAAGCTGCAACCCATCCGCCGGCCGCGGGTGGCGCTGGCTTCGTGACCTGCGCCACGGTCCTCCACGCACCGCTTACGAAATGCTTCGGCCTTCTTAACGCCTGCGGGACTACGCTCGCATCGCCTTCAGAGGAGGAGCGCATGAACACTGATTACTTCTTTGCCCTGGATGACGCCGGCAACCGTTGCAGAGTGGATGTGTTGCGCGCCTGCGACGTGCGCGAACGCGAAGCCACCCTGCATGACAACGCACCGGTCTATCTGCTGGAGGACGGCTCGCGCGTGCATCGCGTCGATCGCGACACTTTCCGCGTGCTCGGCACCGGCGCGTTCATCACGGTGCTGCGCGACTGATCGGCCAGCGCAGTTCGGTCACCACCGGGAAGTGATCAGAAGGATAGCGCCCGTCACGCGCCTGCGTGTCGGTGGCGACTGATTGCACCTCCAAGCCGCGCTGCAGGATCCAGTCGATGCGGTGATCCGGCTTGCCCTTGAACGCATGGAAGGTTTCGGCCGGCCCGCTGCGGCGCGCGCCGCTGTCCCACGCGTCCTGCAGATGGGCGGTGAGCGCGCGATGCGCGGCGCTGTCGGGCGTGGTGTTGAAATCGCCGGTCAGCACCACCGGTATGTCGGCCGGCAGCGCGGCGATGCGCGCGGCGATCAAGGCGGCACCGCGCTCGCGCGCCACGTCGTCCTGATCGCGGTAGGGCAGGTGGGTGTTGAAGAGGTAGAAGCGCCGCTTGTCGGCGAGGCGCTCGAACAGCGCCCAGGTGACCATGCGCGGAAACAGGTTGTTCCAGCTGATGCTGCCGGCCACCTCGGGCGTGTCCGACAACCAGAAGTCGCCTGATTCAATCACCCGCAGGCGATCCGTGCGGTAGAACACGCCCATGTGTTCGTCGCTGTCGTCGCCACGACGACCGCGGCCAAACCAGCGGTAGCCGGGCAGGTGCTCGACGATGTAGTCGCCCTGGATCTTCCACAACTCCTGCGTGCCCATCACGTCCGGCTGCAGCCGACGCACGGTATCGACGAACAGTTCCTTGCGTGCGTCCCAGCGATCGGCGCCATCGCTCTCGGCCGGCAGGCGTACGTTGAAGCTGACCACCCGCAAGGGTTCGACGGTCTTGGTTTCCGATGCCGTTATCGGCAACGTGACGATCAGCAGCAGCAAGCAAACCAGCAGACGACGCATCGCGATCCCTTTCAGAAGAGGGGGAAAATCAAAAGGCCAGCGTGGCCACCAGCGGCGCAGGATCATCCCAGCCCGCACGCGCGCCCAGGAAGGCCAGCTCCACCAACACCGCCACCCCGGCCACTTCGGCGCCTTGTTGTCGCGCCAGCGCCAGCGCCGTGCGCAGGGTGCCGCCGGTGGCCAACACATCATCGACCACCACCACGCGCGCGCCGGGCGCCAGCGCATCGGCATGGATTTCCAGGCGATCGCGGCCGTATTCCAATGCGTAGTCCAGGCTCAGCGTGCGCGCCGGCAACTTGCCCGGCTTGCGCACCGGAACGAAGCCCACCTGCAGCTCGTGCGCCAGTGCGGCGCCGAGAATGAAGCCGCGCGACTCGATGCCAATCACCGCATCCAGGCCGAGGCCGCGCCAGGGCGCGGCCAGTTCGGCCATGGCCTGGGCAAACGCCGGCCCATTGGCCAACACCGGGGTGATGTCCTTGAACAGGATTCCCGGCTTGGGGAAATCATCGACATCGCGGATCAAGCTGGACCAGTGGGACATGCGGGCAACAACGCAGCAACGAGGTCGCCATGCTAACCCGTTTGCCGGCGCCGGCCGTCGCATCGCCGTCACGGGATGCAGTCTCCCGCCCGTCCGGGCTAATCCTCGCCTCCGCCGCGGCGTATGCTTCCGGCCTCCTACTTCGCCACTGCTTGCGCCATGACCGACACTCTTTCGATGTACCAGGCCACCGTTCCCGTCCTGCAGCGTGCACTGCGCACGCTCAAGAGTCTGCTCGAGAAAGGCGAGGCGCATGCGCAGGCGCAGGGCTACGATCCCTCCGTACTGCTGCAATCGCGGCTGTACCCGGACATGCTGCCTTTGCTGCGACAGGTGCAATTGGCCACCGATACGTCCAAGTTCGCCCCGGCGCGCCTGACCGGCAATGAGTCGCCGCGCTTCGAGGATGTGGAAACCAGCTTTGCCGAATTGCAGGCACGCCTGGATCGCGTGATCGAGTACGTCGGCAGCTTCGAGCCTGCCCAGTTCGAAGGCAGCGAGGCGCGCAGCGTGACCCTGGCCTCGCGCGGTGGTGAACGGCAGTTCGACGGTCGCGGCTACCTGCTCGGTTTCGTGCTGCCCAACCTGTTCTTCCACGTCAGCACCGCCTACGCGATCCTGCGCCACAACGGCGTGCCGCTGGGCAAGCTGGACTACCTGGGCGCGCGCTGAAGCCAACGCACAACGGAATGTTCGCGCGCTCTTTACCCGGACCGCGCCAGCATCGGCGGACGCGTGCACGCACGCACCCGATCCGGAGAGCTGAGATGAAAGTGGCCGAGATGATGAGCACCGACGTTTGCATTGCCGCGCCCACCGATACGCTGCAACGCGCCGCCCTGCTGATGGCGCAGAACGATATCGGCAGTCTGCCCGTGGGTGACGGCGATCGGCTGGTCGGCTTCCTCACCGACCGCGACATCACCGTGCGAGCGGTGGCCGAGGGCAAGGGACCGGAAACGCCCATCGCCGCGGTGATGTCGGCGGAGGTCAAGTACTGCTACCTCGACGATGACGTGGACGACGTGGCGAAGAACATGGCGGACCTGGAAGTGCGTCGCCTGCCGGTGGTCAATCGCGACAAGCGGCTGGTGGGGATCATCTCGCTGGGCAACTTCGCCCAGAGCGGGCATCGCCATGCCTCGCAGGATCTGCTGGAAGGGGTGGCCGCGCGTCACTGAGGCCTTCACTGGACCTTGAAGCCGGCATGCGAAAAGATCCCTCCCTCTTGCAAGGGAGGTACCGATCATGGGCAAGCAGTCCGCCTTCACCCGCCTGGCCAAGCGTGCCGCCGCCTTTACCGGCCGCGGCACCTGCTTCGCCCTGGCGCTGCTCGTAGTCGCCGTATGGGCGATCAGCGGGCCGCTGTTCGCCTTCAGCGACACCTGGCAGCTGGTCATCAACACCGGCACCACCATCATCACCTTCCTGATGGTGTTCCTGATCCAGAACACCCAGAACCGTGACACCGAGGCGATCCAGATCAAACTCGACGAGCTCATCCACGTCACCGCGCGCGCCAACAACGAGCTGCTGGATCTGGAAGAGCTGGAAGAGAAGGAACTCGATCGCCTGCGTGACCACTACGAGGCGATGGCGCAGAAGGCCAAGCAGGCACGTACGCGACGCGGTCACCGCGACGCGCGCTGAGCCCGTGTCGTGCAGGGAGCGAGGCTAGTGCACCACCTCCCGCAATGCCCCCTCCAACGCCGGATGGCGGAACGCAAACCCCTCCGCCATCGCGTGCACCGGCAACACCCGCTGCCCGGTCAGCAGCAGCGTGGACGCTTCGCCCAACGCCAGCCGCAAGGCGAACGCCGGCATCGGCAGGAACGCGGGACGATGCAGCACCCTGCCCAAGGTGCGGGCGAACTCGCGCTGCGGCACCGGCTCCGGTGCGGTGCCGTTGTAAGCGCCGCCGGCGTGGTCGTGTTCCAACAGCCATTGGATCAGGCCGATCAAATCCTCGCGATGGATCCAACTGAACCACTGACGCCCATCACCGATCGGCCCGCCCAGCCCCAGCCGGAATGGCAGCAACATTTTCTGCAAGGCGCCGCCGTCCGGTCCCAGCACGATGCCGGTGCGCAGCCGGCACACACGCAGCCCCAGCGCCTCGGCTTCCATTGCTTCGTGCTCCCAGTCGCGGCAGAGCAGGGCGGCAAAGTCCTCGCCCGGCGCGGCGGATTCGTCCAGCGGGGTGTCGTCGCGCGGGCCGTAGTAGCCCACCGCGGATCCGGAGACCAGCACGTGCGGACGGCGTAGCTGCGGCGCCATCCAGCGCAGCAGTTTTTCGGTGGTGCCGATGCGCGAGTCGCGGATCTGCTGCTTGCGCCGAGCGTTCCAGCGGCGCGCGACGAGGGGCTCGCCGGCCAGGTTCACCACCGCCTCGATCTCGTTGGCCTCAGCCAGGTCTTCAATCACATGCACGCCGGGCAGCCGCTGCGCCGCCTGGCGCGGATGGCGCGACCACACCGTCAGGCGATGGCCGACGCGCTGCAGATGCGCGCACAGGGCCTGGCCAATGAAGCCGCTGCCGCCAGTGATCAGGATGCGCATGGCCGAGCTCCGGATGCGGTGTCCGCACTCTACGCCGATGCGCGTGTTCCGCCCGTGGAATGGACCATCTGCTCGGCCCGGCGGCGCATGGCGACTACAATGGCGCCCATGACGCCCGGCTCCCCCCGCCTGCCCCTGCTGTTGTTGCCCGGCCTGCTCTGCGACGCGCGTCTTTGGCGGGATCAGGCCAGCGGCCTGGCCGATATCGCCGACAGCCGGATTGCCGACCTCACCCAGGACGACAGTGTCGCCGCGATGGCCGCGCGCGCCCTGGCGGCTGCACCGCCCCGGTTCGCCCTGGCGGCGCTGTCGATGGGTGGCTACGTGGCGTTCGAAATCCTGCGCCAGGCGCCCGAGCGGGTGACCCGTCTGGCCTTGCTGGCAACCAGCGCCCGCGCCGATCCACCCAAGCGCGCGGCCGTGCGCCGCGCCAGTCTGGCGCTGGCGGGCAGCGGCCGCTTTGCCGGTGTCACCCGCAAACTGTTGCCGCAACTGGTGCATGCCCGCCACGTCGACGATGCCGTGGGCCAGGAAGTGATGGCCATGGCCGAACGGGTGGGCCGCGATGCGTTCCTGCGCCAACAGCAAGCCATCCTGGATCGCCCGGATTCCAGCGACCTGTTGCCTACCTTGCAGCTGCCGACCCTGGTCGGCGTGGGCGACGATGATCGGATGACGGCGCCGGAGGAATCGCGCTACCTCCAGGCGCACATCCCGGGCGCGCGCCTGCATGTCTTCACCGCGTGCGGCCATCTGCCGCCGCTGGAACAACCCGAAGCCACCACCGCCCTGCTGCGCGACTGGTTGCTGGCGGCTTGACTCCGCTTTCTCTTCCCACCTCACCGCAACAACGAACAGAGGATTCCTCATGGAACTGGCAATGATTGGATTGGGTCGCATGGGCGCCAACATGGCCGAACGGCTGCTGCGCGGTGGCCATCAGGTGCATGGCTTCGATCCCGGCGCGCCGGCGCGCGAACAGGCGGCCAGCCGCGGCATCCTCATTGCGCCCACGCTGGAAGCCACCATCGCCGCGCTGCCGAGCCCGCGCGTGGTCTGGATGATGGTGCCGGCCGACGTGGTGGACAGCACGCTCGACAGCCTGCTGCCGTTGCTGGCACCCGGCGATACGGTCATTGACGGCGGCAACTCCAACTACAAGTTGAGCCAGCGTCGCGGCGAACGTCTGGCCCAGGCCGGCCTGCATTACGTGGACTGCGGCACCAGCGGCGGCGTGTGGGGACTGGCCGAGGGTTACAGCCTGATGATTGGTGGCGAGGCTGCGGCCGTGGAAGTCTTGACGCCGATCTTCCAGACTCTGGCGCCCGCCGCCGATCGTGGCTGGGGTCGTGTCGGCCCGGGCGGCGCCGGCCACTTCACCAAGATGATCCACAACGGCATCGAATACGGAATGATGCAGGCCTTCGCCGAAGGCTTCGCCATCATGCAGCGCAAGCAGGAATTCGGCATGGACCTGCAGCAGGTCGCCGACATCTGGCGCGACGGCAGCGTGGTGCGTTCGTGGTTGCTGGATCTGACGGCCGACGCCCTGCGCAAGAATCCGGGCATGGCCGGCATCGCGCCCTACGTGGAAGACTCGGGCGAAGGCCGCTGGACGGTGGCCGAGGCCATTGATCTGAATGTCTCCGCGCCGGTCATCACGATGTCGCTGCTGGAGCGGCTGCGCTCGCGCGAGGATGATTCGTTCGCCGACAAGTTGCTGGCGGCGATGCGCAACGAATTCGGTGGCCACAAGATCAAGCAGGGCTGATCCCTGCGCTCGCCTGCGCCTGCGCCGCCGCCGGTGTCGCAGGCGAAGGCAGCGGGCTGCATTGACCGCTTCTTAGCGTCTGCCTTGATACCGTGGCGTCACCCCCGTCGCGAAAGTCCCGGTCATGAAGAAAATCCTGATGGTGCTGACCTCGCACGACAAGCTGGGTGACACCGGCAAGAAGACCGGCTTCTGGCTGGAAGAGTTCGCCGCGCCGTACTACGCGTTCAAGGATGCCGGCGCCGAGGTGGTGCTGGCGTCGCCGCTGGGCGGCCAGCCGCCGTTGGATCCGAAGAGCGATGCGCCCGATGCGCAGACGCCGGCCACCGTGCGCTTCAACGGCGACACCGAGGCCATCGCCGCGCTGGCGCAGACCCGCAAGCTGGCTGAAGTGGTGGATGCGGACGTGGATGCCGTGTTCTATCCCGGTGGCCATGGTCCGTTGTGGGATCTGGTCGACGATGCCGACTCGCTGCGTCTGATTGAAACCAAGTTCGCCGCCGGCAAGCCGGTGGCGGCGGTGTGCCATGGACCGGCGGTGCTGCGCAACGCCAAGGGTGCGCTGAGCCAGCCGCTGGTGAAGGACAAGCGCGTGACCGGTTTCAGCAACGAGGAAGAAGCCGCGGCGCAACTGACCGATGTCGTGCCCTTCCTGCTCGAGGACGCCTTGAAGGCGCAGGGCGCGCACTACGAAGCGGGTGCGGCGTTCCAGCCGCACGTGGTGGTCGATGGCCGGCTGGTGACGGGACAGAATCCGGCCTCATCCGAGCCGGCGGCGCAGGCAGTGCTGAAGTTGCTGGGCTGACACGCGCATGATCGAACATCCCGATCACCTGTACACCCGCCAGGCCGACATCCGCCAGCTGGAAGCGATGATCCAGCAGCTGCCGGATGAAGCACGGGTCGAACTGCATCTGACCGATGGCGCGCGCGTCACCGGCACGGTGGCCACGCGGCCCAGCGTGCAGGTGTTCCGCGACAGCGAAGGCGCGCAGGGATTCAACGCGGTGGTGCGCATCGATGACCAGCAGCATCCCGAGCAGGCCCACTACATCTGGATGGATCGGATCGCCCAAGTCGTGCACCTGGGTTCGGCCTGAGCCACGCGTCGATGCCGCAGCTGCCTTCCGCCGATATCGAATGTCCCTACTGTGGCGAAGTCATCACGGTGTTCGTGGATGACTCGGCCGGCGAACAGGACTACATCGAAGACTGCCAGGTCTGCTGCAAGCCGATCCAGATCCGGGTCCGCCTGGATGAGGACGGCATGCCCGAGGTGCAGGCACGCGGCCAGGACGATGCCTGATCGCTCTTGACGCGGCGTTCGCTGGCGGCGCGCCACGATGGGCCCACCTTCCGGGAGTTGCCCATGCGCTGGTCCGCTGGATTCACCCTGCTGCTGCTGATGCCGATGGCCTGCGCGCAGACCACATCGTCCAACACGGTGGTGGAAGTCGGTCCGAAAACGGTCTTGCCTGCGCCAAACAAGCAGACCATTCCCACGGTCAACATCGCACCCGCCGTGGGTTGGCCCGCCGGCAGCATGCCGACCGCCGCAGCGGGCTTGCGCGTACAAGCGTTCGCCACGGGCCTGGATCATCCACGCTGGTTGTACGTGTTGCCCAACGGTGATGTGCTGGTGGCCGAAACCAATGCGCCGCCCAAGCCCGGCGAAAAAGGCGGTTTCAAAGCCTGGGTCATGAAGCGCACCATGAAAAAGGCAGGCTCGGCCGTGCCCAGCGCCAACCGCATCCGTTTGTTGCGCGACGCCGACGGTGACGGCGTGGCCGAACTGCAGCAGGTGTTCCTGGCCAACCTGATGTCGCCGTTCGGCATGGCCTTGATCGGCGATCAGTTGTACATCGCCAATGCCGACGCGATCGTGCGCGTGCCCTATCAATCCGGACAGACCAGCATCGCCGCCACGCCGGTGAAAGTGGCCGACCTGCCGGGCGGACCGATCAATCACCACTGGACCAAGAGCCTGGTGGCCAGCGCCGACGGCACGCATCTGTATGCCGGCATCGGCTCCAACAGCAACGTTGGCGAGAACGGCCTGCAGAACGAAACCGATCGCGCGGCCATCCTGGAAGTGGATGTGGCCACGGGCCAACACCGCGTGTTTGCTTCCGGCCTGCGCAATCCGGTGGGCCTGGCCTGGCAGCCCGGCACCAAAGCCTTGTGGGTGGTGGTCAACGAGCGCGACGAGATCGGCGATCAGCTGGTGCCGGATTACCTCACCCGCGTGCGCGAAGGCGCCTTCTACGGCTGGCCCTACAGCTACTACGGCCAGCACGTGGATGCGCGGGTCAAGCCGCAGGACCCGGCCAAGGTGGCGCAGGCGATCGCACCGGACTACGCCCTGGGCGCGCACGTGGCCGCGCTCGTACTGACCTTCTCGCAGGCGCGTGGTTTTCCGGCGACCTATGCGAATGGCGCCTTCATCGGCCTGCACGGTTCGTGGAATCGCGCCAAACCGGTGGGCTACAAGGTGGTGTTCGTGCCGTTCGCTTCCGGGCAACCCGATGGCATGCCGATCGATGTGCTGACCGGCTTCCTCGACAAGGATGGCAACGCACGTGGCCGTCCGGTCGGGGTGGCGTTCGACCAGCACGGCGCCTTGCTGGTGGCCGATGATGTCGGCAACACCCTCTGGCGCGTCTCGTCGGCGCCGTGATCGGGGACGCGGCCACGCGCACAATTCTGTAATCGCCGTTCGCTTTTTTGCGGGAGTATGCTCGGGCCGTCCATCACGCCTGGGGAAGGCATATGAACGCAACACTGGATTTGCCGCGCGGAAAAGGCTTCTGGGTGCTTGGCATTCTTGCGCTGCTGTGGAATCTCATCGGCGTGGCCATGTTCTTCCTGCAGCTCAACATGTCGCCGGAACAGGTGGCCCTGATGCCCGAGGCCGATCAGACCATCTACAACGCGCTGCCGCAGTGGCTGTACGTGGTGTTTGGCATCGCCGTGTTTGGCGGCGTGCTCGGCGCGATTGGCCTGCTGATGCAGAAGCGCTGGGCGGTGACGATGTTCTTCGTTTCCCTGCTGGCGATTCTGGCGCAGACCGTGGGCATGTTCACCTCGACGCCCGCCTGGGATCTGAAGGGCATCTCGACGTTGTTCATGCCGGTGATCCTGATCCTCATCGCCTTGTATCTGTGGTGGTACTCGCAGAAGGCGGCCGTGCGTGGCTGGTTGAACTAGACCGGCGTCCGACCCGTTCCGATTCCAGTAGTTTTACTGGCAATCCAGACGGGTATTTGCGCAAGACACTGCGTCCTCGCGCTCCTATGCTTCGGCCAACGTCGCGCAACCATCACGGTTGCGCGACGGCCCCGCCCATCAGGAGTTGCCGAGATGATCCATTCCCGTTGGTTCCTGCCCGTGGCCTGCGCCGCGGCTGTCGCGCTGGCACTGCCCGGCTGCAAGCGCGAACCCGAAGCCGTCGCCCCCGCCACCGATGCGGCGCCCGCCGCCACGGCCCCCGCCGTGACCGCCAGCAACGAACTGACCGACATCGCCAAGGAGGCCTATATCTACGGCTATCCGATGGTCGACAACTATCGCGTGCAGTATTCGTACTTCGTCGATAGCAAGAGTCCGGAATACAAGGGTGGCTGGAACGAAATCCACAACACCGCGCGCGTGTTCACCCCGGATGACAAGACCATCCAGACACCCAACTCGGACACGCCGTACTCGGCGCTGGGCGCGGATCTGCGCGCCGAGCCGCTGGTCATCAGCGTGCCGGCGGTGGAGAAGGGCCGCTACTACTCGGCGCAGTTCGTCGACATGTACACCTACAACTTCGCCTACGTGGGCAGTCGCGCCACCGGCAATGACGCCGGCAATTACCTGCTGGCCGGACCGGACTGGAAGGGCGACACGCCGGCCGGCATCAAGCAGGTGATCCGCTCGGAGACGCAGCTGGCCTTTGTGCTGTTCCGCACGCAGCTGTTCGACGCCAAGGACATCGACAAGGTCAAGAAGATCCAGGCCGGCTACAAGGCGCAGCCCTTGTCGAGCTTCCTGAAGACCGCGCCGCCGCCGCCCGCTCCGAAGATCGACTTCATCGCACCGCTGACGCCCGAGCAGCAGAAGACCTCGCCGGAGTTCTTCCGGGTGCTCAACTTCCTGCTGCAGTTCACCCCGCCCGTGCCCAGCGAGACCGATCTGATGGCACGCTTCGCGAAGATCGGCGTGGGCGCCGGCAAGCCCTTCGATCCCGCGCAACTGCCGCCGGAAACGCGCAAGGCCGTCGACGACGGCATCGCTGCGGCCTGGAAGACCTTCAACGACTACAAGCTGGGCCAGATCGACACCGGCAAGGAAAGCAGCGCCGACGCCTTTGGCACGCGCGATCACCTGCAGGGCAACTATCTGCGGCGGATGGCCGGGGCCGTGCTGGGCATCTATGGCAACTCTAAGGATGAAGCGATCTATCCGGCGTACTTCGTCGACGCCAACGGCGCCAAGCTGGACGGCGCCGGTGGCGGCTACACGCTGCGCCTGGCCGCCGATCAGTTGCCGCCCGTGAACGCATTCTGGTCGGTGACGCTGTACGAACTGCCCTCCAGCCTGCTCAGCGTCAATCCGCTCAACCGCTATCTGATCAATTCCTCGATGTTGCCATCGCTGAAGAAGGACGCCGATGGCGGGGTGACGATCTACGTGCAGCACGAATCGCCGGGCAAGGACAAGGAAGCCAACTGGCTGCCGGCGCCCAAAGGGCCATTCTTCCTTGCGATGCGCCTGTACTGGCCGAAACCCGAGGCGTTGGACGGTTCCTGGAAGGCGCCGCCGCTGCAGCCGGTGGCCGCCGCGCCGTGACGGCATCCGGGCTGGCTACCAATCAGTAGCCAGCCCACTGCAGGCGTGACGCCTGCCAGTCAGTGCGCTTCGCTCAGATCCAGGCCGATGAAGCCACCGGATTGGCGACGCCACAGCGCGGCGTACAGCCCGTCCTGTGCGAGCAGTTCTTCGTGGCTGCCGGTCTCGATGATCCGGCCTTCGTCCATCACCACCAGGCGATCGAGTACGGCGATGGTGGACAGACGATGGGCAATCGCGATCACCGTCTTGCCCTCCATCAATGCGTACAGCTGCTCCTGGATGGCAGCCTCGATTTCCGAGTCCAGTGCGGACGTCGCCTCGTCCAGCACCAGGATCGGCGCATCCTTGAGCAGCACGCGGGCGATGGCCACGCGCTGGCGCTGGCCACCGGAAAGCTTGACGCCGCGCTCGCCGACATGGGTGTCGTAGGCGCTGCGTCCCTTGGCGTCGGTCAGGGTGCGGATGAACTCGTCGGCATGCGCCTGCTGCGCTGCGCGTTCGATCATGCCTTCGCTGGCATCGGGACGCCCGTAGCGGATGTTGTCGCGGATCGAACGGTGCAGCAGCGAGGTGTCCTGGGTGACCATGCCGATATTGCCGCGCAGCGATTCCTGGGTGACCTGCGCGATGTCCTGGCGGTCGATCAGGATGCGCCCGCCTTCCAGGTCGTAGAAACGCAGTAGCAGGTTGACCAGGGTGGATTTGCCGGCGCCGGAGCGCCCGACGATGCCGACCTTCTCGCCCGGCTTGATCACCAGCGACAGATCCTGGATCACCTTGGACTGGCGACCGTAGTGGAACTGCAGGTGCTCGAAACGGATCTCGCCGTGCTCCACTTCCAGCTCGCGCGCGCCGGCATCGGTGATGGCCAGCGGCTGGGCGATGGTCTGCATGCCGTCCTGCACGGTGCCGATGTTCTCGAACAGGCCGGCCACTTCCCACAGGATCCAGTCCGACATCGAGCGGATGCGCATCACCAGGGCGATCGCCACGGCGATCGCGCCCAGTGAAATCCCGCCCTGCTGCCAGGCCAGCACGGCGATACCGCCGATGCTCGCCAGCAGCAAGGCATTGATGCTGTGCAGGCTGACCGTCAGCAGGGTCACCAGGCGCATCTGCCGGTGCACCGTGACCATGAACTCGTCCATCGCATCGCGCGCGTAGTCCTGTTCGCGCAGGGTGTGCGCGAACAGCTTGATGGTCTGGATGTTGGTGTAGCTGTCGACGATGCGGCCGGTCATCTGCGCACGCGCATCGGACTGCTCGGCGGACACCTTCTGCAGGCGCGGCACGAAGATCACCAGGATGGCGATGTAGCCTGCCAGCCACAGCACCAGCGGAATGACCAGGCGGATATCGGCCCGGCCCACCAGGATCGCGGTACCGACGAAGTAGACGACGACGTAGACGAACACGTCCATCAGCTTCATCACGGTCTCGCGGATCGACAGCGCCGTCTGCATGACCTTTTGCGAAATGCGCCCGGCGAATTCGTCCTGGAAGAACGACACGCTCTGGCGCAACAGATAGCGGTGCGACAACCAGCGCGCGATCATCGGGTAGTTGCCCCAGATCGTCTGGTGGATGATCAGCGCCTGCAGCAGCACCAGCAGCGGAAAAACCACCACCACCAGCGCCGCCATGCCGAGCAGGGTCTGCCCGTGGACGGCGAAGAAGGTGGCGCGATCGGCCTTGCCCAGCCAGTCGACCAGATCGCCCATGAAATCGAAGAACACGATTTCCAGTGCGGAGATGGTGCCGGTCAGCAGCGACATCACCAGCAGCCAGGGCACCAGCGGACGCGAGAAATGCAGCAGGAACGCGAACAGCGTGCGCGGTGGCGTCGCCGGCTCGCCGGCCGGGTAGATGTCGATTTGTTTTTCGAAGAATCGGAACATGCGGGGGCAGTCGTCCGGTGGAGGTGCAGGAAAACGGGCAACGCTCATCCCTGCGGTCCGCTCAAGGCGAACGGAATCGTGATGGCAGGGGACGCGCCATTGTACTCCCGGCGTTGCGTGCCGAAGGCCTTTCCGCATGCCGCACTGCGGCACACGGCATCACGCCACGGTGAGCTCGCGACGCTCGGCATTGCTGCGTTCACCCAACGCGATCAGGCGCATCAGCGCCAGTGCCTGCTCTGCGCTTACCGGCGGCGGCGTGCCATCGACCATGGCCGCATGCATGGCCTGGTAGTAGCGCCGGTAGTCGCCGGGTTGGCTGGGCAGGGTCTGCACGGAGACATGGCCTTCGCCATCGACCAGCTCGAGGCGACCGGATTCCGAGTCTTCGCCCCACCCCATCTCGCCCGGCTGCGTGCCGGCGCGCAGCGCCTGTTCCTGCCCATCGAGCCCGTGCTTCTGATAGCTGCCGCGCTGCCCATGGACGGCAAAGCGGAGTCCGTTGGCGGCGACCAGGCTTCCCGCATGCAGATGCACGCGGCACCGGCGGTAACGAAGCTGCGCATGGAAGTAGTCAGGCGCCTGCGCGTCCTGGCGCTGCAGGGCCAGATCTACCTGCAAGGCCAGCGGCATGCCGAACAGTTGCACCGCCTGATCGAGCAGATGCGGCCCCAGGTCGAACCACAGGCCGGCGCCCGCCGCGGCACTCTCGCGCCAGCGCGACTGCACTTGCGGTCGGTAGCGATCAAAATGCGAATGCAATTCGGCGATGTCACCCAATACATCGTCGCGGACCAGCTGCTGCACGGTCAGGAAATCCGCGTCCCAGCGCCGGTTCTGGAAAACACTCACCAGTCTTCCACGGTCGCGGGCGCGGGCGATGACCGATTCCGCCTCGGCCACGGTCACGGTGAACGGCTTGTCCACCACCACATGCTTGCCATGGTCCAACGCCGCCAACGCCAACGACGCATGGCTGTCGTTGGGCGAGGCGATCACCACCAGATCAATGGCCGGATCGGCAAAGGCCTGCTGCGCGTCCGCCACCACGCGCATGTGCGGCAGGTCCGCATGGACCTTGCCGGCATCGCGGGAGACCACCGTATGCAGATGAAAACCGGGCGTATGCGACAGCAGGGGGGCGTGGAACACCTTGCCGACATATCCATAGCCAATCAGGGCGACATTGAGTGGGGTCGTCATCGCACGAATCCGCTGAAGAGGGATGGATTATGAGTTGAAACGCAGCGAGCGCGAAGACGGCCAGGGCGTGCGGAGATTCATGCTGCCAATCGACATGGCACTGGCAGGGCCGCGCCTGTCACCTGAATGCGCTCCAACCTTGCCGATGCGGTAACGCTGCTTTTCACGCTCACTGTACGACGGCGTGGCAAGACTTCGCTCTCATCAACACCACGCAGGAGGATCTTCCATGAAGTCCACGCATGCTTCCAGGACGCTGCTGACCGCCGCACTGAGCAGCGGACTGCTGTTCGCCACTGCCACCGTGCTTGCCCTGCCTGAAACCGAGCCGGAAGAACAGAACCGGGCGCAGGCCGACAAGCACAAGGGTGAGTCGGAGCAACCCGCCAGCGATACCTGGATCACCACCAAGGTGAAGGCGGATCTGCTGGCCACGGAAGATGTTTCCGGCCTGGATATCAAGGTGGAAACGGTCAACGGCGTGGTCAGCCTGAGCGGTCGCGTCGACAGCCAGGCGCAGATCGACAAGGCCGTGTCGGTATCGCGCGCCATCAAGGGTGTCAGCAAGGTCGACAGCAAGGGCTTGAAGGTGGGCAAGCCGTAAGCCGGCAACGTTTCCCGGGCCGCATCCCGCCGCGGCCTGCAGCAGGTGGCACGGGTCGCGGGGTGTTTTCCAGCGAAGAGAACATCCCGCGGCCCTTCTTGTATTCGCCGCATCCCACGCTCGTACCTTTTCCCGCAGAAGAAGGATTGAACGATGGCACGCTTGCTGCTGATGCTGGGCCTGTTGCTGATCACCGCCGCTTCCCAGGCCGCGCAGCCGTTGACCTCGGTACCTCGGCTGGATGTGCCACGCTACGCCGGGCAGTGGTATGAGATTGCCCACCTGCCCATGCGATACCAGAAGGATTGCCTCACCGATATCACCGCCAACTACACGGTGAAGCCGGATGGCAGCATCGCGGTCCGCAATACCTGTCGCACCGCCAAGGGCACGGAGGTGGCCGAGGGCGTTGCCAGGCCGGTGCCCGGACATCCCGCACGCCTGGAAGTGAGTTTCGCACCCGGGTGGTTGTCGTGGTTGCCCTTCGTGTGGGCGGACTATTGGGTGATCGCGATCGATCCCGACTATCAGTGGGCAATCGTCGGTGAGCCGGATCGCGACTATCTGTGGATACTGTCGCGCTCACCCAGCATGGAGCGTGCGCGCTTCGAATCCCTCAAGGCACGCGCCGCCGCCATGGGCCATGACCTGGAACCGTTGATCATTCCCGCCGGCACGCTGCGCTGAGCCGCTGGCCTGCGTCACTCGGAGTAGCTGATCAACTCCAGCAAGGCCTTGCGCTTGCGCTCCGTCATTTTTCCGAGCGAATGCAGAATCCGGCGCGTCTCCGGTGGCAGCGCATAATCGGTGAGTGCTTCGGAAAGACCCGAACGGCGCATCGCACCTTCGCCCGTTTCCAGCCAGTAGGCGTCCACGCCCAACAATCGTGCGAGCGAACCGATCTTGCTGGTGCTCTTGCTGATATCCCGCTCCAGTGCGGAATAACTCGGCTGCGTGATTCCGACAGCTTCGGCCAGCTCGCCTTGCGTCATTCCGCTGGCGCTTCTTGCCTGCAGCAATCTCTTCCCTAAGGTGTCGCTGACTTTGACCATGTGCTTACGCTAACCGGAGCACGGGATCGCGGGCAAACAGTCTTCTCTATCGATGAAACATATGCAATGGTGGAGACGCAGGACGGGTGTTCCTGATGCGTGCAAAAAATCACACTCGGTCGCGATTTCGCAGGAGCAGGAAACGTGCAGCAAGCGATGGATGTCACTACGCAAGCCGAGCCGGGGGTTTACTGTTTCAGCGAAGACACGCAACTGGAGTTGATCCAGTTGCGCGATCGCATGGCGTTGTACGCCGACATGATCGCGGCGGGCGACGAGCGCGGTGCCGACGCTTCGTTGACGTTGTCGACGCGCCAGCTGGCCGCTTGCTTCCGCGAGATGGCGGCGGATCTGGGCCTGGTGCTAGGACGCACGGTCTGGCGTCGCGCCTGAGAGGCTTTTGCCCTCACCCCAGGTCCCGTTTGCTGGAGAGCAGGTGCGGGACACCTTCCGGCCCTGGCGGCCGGAAGGAGGGGTGGGGCAATTCTCTGGCGTCAGTAGTGACCCACGCTTGCCAGCGTGGGATCGACATCGGCCTCGCCCCAGCCACCGAGCGACTTGTACACCGCCACCACGCCCACGTTGACGCCGGCTTCGGCCTGCGCCAAGGCATCGTCGGCGGCCAGCTGGGTACGCTGTGCATCGAGCAGGGTCAGGAAGTCGGACGCACCGGCGCGATAGCGCGCGTCGGCCAACTCCGAAGCACGCCGGGCTGCGTTGGCCTGTTCGCTGACGCGCAACAACTGCGTCTGTCGTTTGCCATAGCCCATCAGCGCGTTCTCGGTATCTTCCAGCGCCGCCAGCACGGCCTTTTCATACTCGGCCAGTGCGCCATCATTCTGTGCCTCGGTCGCACGCAAGCGCGCACGCACGCTGCCCAGGTCGAAGGCCGCCCAGCTCACCGACGGCGTCACCGCCCAGGCCTTGTTGTCGCCATTGACCAGGCCGCTGAAATCCCCGGCAAGAAACCCGACGAAACCGCGGATGCTGACGCGCGGGAACAGGTCTGCGGTGGCCACGCCGACGCGTGCCGTGGCGGAGGCCAAGCGGCGTTCTGCCGCGCGCACGTCCGGACGTTGCCGCAACAACTGGGTGGTATCGCCAATCGCCAAAGCCTTCACCAGCGCCGGCGTCGGGCGTGCGACCAATACCGCATCCAGGGTGCCGGGTCGCCGACCCGTCAGCACCTCGATGCGATGACGCGACTGCGCCTCGGCCGTTTCCAGGACCGGCAGGCTGGCTTCGATTGCCTTCATCCGCGCCAGGCTGCTCTGCACTTCCAGTTCGGTGCCGGCGCCCAGGCGCCAGCGCGATTCGGTCAGGCGCTGGGTCTCGCCGAGGTTGTCCAGGGTCTTGCGCGCCACCTCGAGCCGTTGCTGGTAGCCACGCAACTCGAAGTAGTTGCGCGCCAGTTCGGCGGCGACACTGACCTGCATGGCCGCCATGTCGTTGCGTTGCGCCTGCAGATCCGCATGCGCGGCCTCGGCGGAGCGGCGCACGCGGCCAAACAGATCCAGTTCCCAGGCCGCATCGAAGCCGACGCTGTCCACTTCGGTTTCAACGCGACCCGCGCCCGGCACCGCTTGCTTGCTGCGGGTCTGTTCGGCGCCGAGCGTCACGTGTGGCGCCAGATCGAGGCGACGTTCGCTGAACACCGCGCGCGCCTCGGCCACGCGCGAGGCGGCAATCCACAGATCCGGATTGGCGGCCAGGCCGTCGGCAATCAGCTGATCCAGGGTGGGATCGCCAAACTGCGACCACCAGTTGGCGACCGGCCGTTCGGCGGTGAAGGAGTCGGCCTGCGCGCTGGGCAGGGCGGCCGGCGCCAGTTCCGGCGCGCGGTAATCCGGCCCCACCGTGGCGCAGGCAGCCAGCAGCGAGGCGGCGAGTAGGGTGATGAGAGGACGGATTACCATGGCAGTTCCTGATCCTGGTAGTAGAAGCCCGCCGTCGGGCCGTCGTTGTCGATCAACGCCAGCGCCACGCTGGTGCGCGCGCCGTCGGCGATTTCCAGTTCGCCTTCACCGGCATTCATGTCGGTGCGCACGTAACCGGGGTGGATGGTGTTGACCTTGATCGGGGTGTCGCGCAGTTCGTAAGCCAGCTGCACGGTCCACGCATTCACTGCGCTCTTGGACACGTTGTACGCCGGCACCTTGAAGTCGTAGATCGGCGAGGCGGGATCCTTGTGCAGCGCCACCGAGCCCAGGATGCTGGACACGTTGACGATGCGTCCGGCCGGCGACTGCCGGATCAGCGGCAGGAACGCCTGGGTCACCGCGATCACGCCGAACACATTGGTGTCGAAGGTCTTGCGCCAGGTGTCCAGGCTCTGCGCCGACACCGGCTTGCCGGGTTCATCGACGAGGATGCCGGCGTTGTTGACCAGGATGTCGAGACGACCGTGGCGCGCTTCCACCGCGCTCACCGCCTGCGCAATGCTGGCGGCGTCGGTGACGTCCAGGGTGATCGCTTCCACCGGCAAGCCTTCAGCCTGCAACTGCAGCGCGGCCTGCACCGACTTCTCGCGATCACGACCGGCCAACAGCGTATGCACGCCGGCTTCGGCCAACTGGCGCACAGTGTGCAGACCAATGCCGCGGGTGGCGCCGGTGACGAGGGCAATCTTGCTTGAGTTGTTCATGGGGATTCCAGAAAAGGGGGTGTGGATTCAGACGTGGGCGGTGGCGGCTTCGCCCGCCGGTGCATGCGACACCAGCGGACGCCCGGCCAGCTTGCGCAGCGCCACGTAGAACACCGGGGTCAGGAACAGACCGAACAGGGTCACGCCCAGCATGCCGGCAAACACGGTGATGCCGGTGACCGAGCGCACCTCGGCGCCGGCGCCGGTGGACATCACCAGCGGGATGGTGCCGGCAATGAAGGCCACCGAGGTCATCACGATTGGACGCAGGCGCAGGCGGCAGGCTTCCAGTGCGGATTCCACGATGCCCTTGCCCTGCAGTTCAAGCTCGCGGGCGAACTCGACGATCAGGATGGCGTTCTTGCACGCCAGGCCCATCAACACCACCAGGCCCACCTGCACGAACACGTTGTTGTCGCCGCCAATCAACCAGATGCCACTCAACGCGGACAGCAGGGTCATCGGCACGATCAGGATCACCGCCAGCGGCAGGGTCCAGCTCTCATACAGCGCGGCCAGCACCAGGAAGGCCAGCAGCACCGCCAGCGGGAACACCACCAGCGCGGCCTTGCCCTGGGTCGCCTGCTGGTAGCTCAGGTCGCTCCAGTCGATGCCCATGCCGGTCGGCAACACTTTCTCCGCCAGCTCGGTGACCTTGGCCATGGCTTCACCCGAGGACATGATGCGCGGGTCGGCATCGCCCAGCAGATCCGCAGCCGGATAGCCGTTGAAGCGGATCACCGGATCCGGGCCGTAGGTCTGCTTGATGTTGACCATGCTGCCGATCGGTACCATCTCGCCATTGGCATTGCGCGTACGCAGGTTGGCGATGTCCTCGACGTTGTCGCGGAACGGGCCATCAGCCTGCGCAATCACCTGCCAGGTACGACCAAACATGTTGAAGTCGTTGACGTAGGCCGAGCCCAGGTAGGTCTGCAGCGTGTCGAACAACTCGGTCAGCGGCACGCCCTGGGCCTTGGCCTTGACGCGATCCACTTCCGCATCCAGCTGCGGCACGTTGGCCTGGTAGCTGCTGATCGGGAAGCCCAGGCCGGGCGTCTGCGAGGCGGCACCCTGGAACGCCTGCACCGCACTCTGCAATTCGCCATAACCCAGACGCGTGCGGTCTTCGACGAACAGCGACCAGCCCGAACCATTGCCCAGGCCCTGGATGGGCGGCGGCATGAAGGCGAAGGTGAAGCCTTCTTCAATCGTCGAGAACTTGGCGTTCAACTCGGCCGAGATCTGCTCGGCGCTGTTCTTGCGCTCACCGAAGGGCTTGAGGTTGAAGAACACCACGCCGCTGTTGGGCGTGTTGGTGAATTGCAGCGGGTTCAGGCCGGGGAAGGCGATCTCGTCCTGCACGCCTTCCACTTCCATCGCCATCTTGGCCATCTTCTTCAGCACCGCGTCGGTACGCTCGATCGAGGCGCCTTCCGGCATCTTCACGCCGGCAATCAGGTACAGCTTGTCCTGCACCGGGATGAAGCCCGCCGGCACCGCCTTGAACATCACGCCCGCGCCAATCAGCAGCACGGCATAGACCGCGAACACCGCGCCACGACGGCCGAGCGAACGCTTGACCTGGCGCTCATAGCCTTCCGAGCTGCGCTTGAAGAAGCGATTGAACGGACGGAACAGCCAGCCGAACAGACGATCGATCAGGCGCGACGGCGCATCCTTCTCGGCATCATGCGGGCGCAACAGCTTGGCAGCCAGCGCCGGCGACAGGGTCAGCGAGTTGATCGCCGAGATCACCGTGGAGATGGCGATGGTCACCGCGAACTGCTTGTAGAACTGGCCGGTCACGCCGGTCAGGAACGCCATCGGCACGAACACCGCACACAATACCAGCGCGATCGCGATGATCGGTCCCGAGACTTCCTTCATCGCCAGATGCGCGGCTTCCAGCGGAGTGGCGCCGTGCTCGATGTGGCGCTCGACGTTCTCCACCACCACGATGGCGTCATCCACCACGATGCCGATCGCCAGCACCAGCCCGAACAGGGTCAGCGTATTGATCGAGAAGCCCAGCACATACAGCACCGCGAACGTGCCCACGATCGACACCGGTACCGCGATCAACGGAATGATCGAGGCGCGCCAGGTCTGCAGGAACAGGATCACCACCAGCACCACCAGCAGCGTGGCTTCCAGCAGGGTGGTGATGACCGACTTGATCGAATCCCGCACGAACACCGTGGTGTCGTAGACCGAGGTGATTTCCACGCCCGGCGGCAACTTCTTGCGGATTTCGGCCATCTTCTCGATGACGGCGTCGCGGATGTTCAGCGCGTTGGCGCCCGGCGCCTGGAAGATACCGATGGCCGAGGCGTTCATGCCATTCAAGCGCGCACGCAGGGTGTAGTCACCGGCGGCCAGTTCGATGCGGGCCACGTCGGCCAGGCGCAC